>CAYVUV010000270.1:0-8596 GCA_964455095.1 uncultured Binatia bacterium (SeqCode) | reverse complement strand
GGAGGATTTCCGTCTCCGGCCTTCTCCCCCGCGGGGAGGATTTCCGGCTCCGGCCTCCTCCCCCTCGACGGGGGAGGATTGAGGTGGGGGTGATTTGATGTCGCTTCGACCTTTGGGAGCACGCCGCTGATTGAGTTGGGCGAGGCTTCCACCGGATTGTCCGGTGCCCCTGCGGGTCGGAGAAACTACTGGCGCTGGGCGCTGGCGGCGCTCGGTCTGTTCGTGCTCGGCGGTCTGGTCGCGCAGCTCGGCGACCGCGATTTGCTGCGCCAGCTCGCGGCGCTGGGCTGGTGGGCGCCGTTGCTGGTGGTGCCGTATGGGCTGTTCTGCACGCTCGACGTCAAGGGTTGGCAGTGCGTGCTGCCGCCCGGCATGCGGCCGTCGCTTGCCCGCTTGTACGCCATTCGCCTAGCCGGCGAGGCGGTCAACGACTTCACACCGACCGCCTCGGTCGGCGGCGAGGGCCTCAAGGCGTACTTGCTGCGCCGCGTCGGCGTGCCGGCAAACGATGCCGTGGTCTCGGTGATCGTCGCGCGGACCGCGCTCACCGCCGGGCAGATCCTGTTCATCCTCACCGGCTTCGCGGTGCTCGTCGTGCGCACGCGCCTGGGGGTGCGGGGCGGCTTGACGCTGGTGGCGCTGTGCGTTGCCTCCTACCTGTTCGTCTTCGCGCTGGTGCGCTGGCAACGCCGCGGCTTGCTGAGCGGCGTCGTGTTACAGGTGCAGCGCATTGCCGGGCGCCACCGCGTCGGCGAGCGCTGGACGGCGCGCGGCCGCGCCGTCGACGGCGCGATGGCGCAGTTCTACAGCGAGCGCGGCGGTGACTTCGCCTGGTCCATCGCCTGGCACTTCGCCAGCTGGGCGCTCGGCGCGGCCGAGCTCATGGTCCTCTCGTGGTTGCTCGGCCAGCCGCTCGGCTGGCTCGATGCGGTGGTGATCGAGGCGCTGAATCAGCCGGTGAAGGCGGCGAGCTTGATCGTGCCGGCCGCGATCGGGGTCCAGGAGGCTGGCGGCGTCCTGGCGTTTACGCTGGTCGGACTCGACCCGCGGCTCGGTCTGTCGGTGATGTTGCTGCGACGCGTGCGCGAGGTGTGTTACGGGGCGTTGGGACTGTTGATCCTGCGCGCGCTGTCGCGCGCGCCGGCTGCCAGGGCCTGAGCCGCCCCGCGCCACAGCCACAGCAGCGAAAGCCAGAACGCGTGCGCGCCCCACGCCGCGGTCCACAGAAACCAGTCGAGCCGCCCGGCGAGCGCGAAGGCAAGCACGATGACCGAGGAGTCGCGGCCACTCAGCCGTTCGACGTAGCGGCGCAAGCGCTGCACGGCTGCCGGCGCGTCGGGCCGCCGCAGCATCGTCTGCTCGAGATAGGTGACGATCGCGAAGGTGATCACCACGCCGCTCAACAACAACGCCCCGGACCCCGCCAGCGCCTGCGCGCCAGACTGGCGCGCCACGGCGACCGCGATGCCGGCAAAGACCGCCAGGTGCGCGACCGTGTCGGCGATGTTGTCGAGCCACTCGCCGAGCGGCGAGAAGCGCTGCGTGAGCCGCGCCAGCTCGCCGTCGACGTCGTCGAGGACGACCGACAGTTGCAGCAGCAGCGCGCCGCAGACCGGCGTCCAGCGGCCGCCGCGCGCGATCACGACGCCGGCCGCGATGCCGAGCGCGGCCGAGGCAAGCGTGACCTGGTTGGGAGTGACAGGCGTGCGCGACAGGACCAAAGTGATCGGCCGCGACAAGTAGCGGTTGAAATAGCGGTCGGCGTAGCCGTCGCGCGGGTTTTCCAACTCGCGCAGCCGCGCCCAGTCGCGCCGCCAGCTCACGCCGCGCCCAGCTCGTCGATGCGCGGCAGGACCTCCGCCCGCGCACGCACGACGTCGTCGGCGAAGTCGATCTCCGTCCACGGCAGGTCGTCGACGCGCTCGTATCCCACCGGACAGGCAGCGAAGAATGCCGGGTACACCATCTCGTGGTCCGTGTCGCGCACGCCGTTGGCGACGCGCTCCTCCAGCGCGGCGCGCAGCGCCCCGGCGTCGGCGCGGCCGACTTTCAGGAAGCCGACCGACTCGCCGTACGTGTCGTAGGCCGCCACCCCCGCCGGCGGTTGCAACACCTGCCCGGGCCGGCGCCGGGCAATGTCCCAGACCCGCGCTCCGGCGGCGCAGAGAATCATCTCCTCGCCGCTGCCGGCGACGCCTCCGTCGAGCAGCACGCAGTTGGCGTGCGACGACCGCACCAGCCGGCGCAGCAGCCGCGGTGGAAAGAGGACATCGGCATCCATCACCAGCACGTCGCCGCCGAGCGCCGCGCGCGCGCACCACAGCGAGACGATCGAACCCTGCTCGTAATCCGGGTTGGCCACGTACGAGAGCGGCATGCCGCGCCATTCGTCACCGGCGGCAGCGCGAATCTGATCGGCGCAATGGCCAACCACGATCGTCACGGCCGCGGCGCCGCATGCCGCCAGGGCGTCGAGTGTGCGAGCGAGCAGAGTCCGATCACCCATCGGCAGCAAGCATTTCGGGTAATCGCGCGTGAACGACCCCAGCCGCCGTCCCACGCCGGCGGCCAGCACGATGGCGGTGATGCTCATGCGCGCCGCCCACTGCTTGGTCCTGCGTATTCACAATGGCAGCGAGGTATCGCACGAGGGTTCCTTCTCCCGGATGGGAGAAGGTCAGGATGAGGGGGATGCACTTGATCGGCGAAGCCACCTTCAGCTTCCGTGGCTCGTTCAAGCCAGCAGTTCATTCGTGGCCTGCGGCGCAATTGAATCCCCCTCACCTTAATCCTCTCCCATCCGGGAGAGGAAACCGGAGGTGGATGATCTGCGAAAAGTGGCCGCTGGAGTCTTCGGCAGCACCGCCGCCAACGCGTCGAGAAAGCGGTCGTAGTCAGCCCGCGTCAGCGTGCCCATGTTGGCGACGCGGAAGATGCGGCCGCGCAACGGGCCTTGCCCGTCGTAGATGACGAAGCCGCGCCGCTTGAGCGCCGCGTGCAGGCGCGCGTACGACATGCCTTTCGGCAGCGCCATCGCGGTCAGGCAATTCGAACGCCACGCTTCCGGAACCAACATCTCGATGCCGAGCGCGCTGAAGGCCTGGCGCAGGTGAAGCGCCGCGGCGCGGTGGCGGGCGACGCGGCCAGCGACGGTCTCGGCGAGCATCTCGTCGAGGGCGACGTCGAAGGCGGCGAGCAGTTGTACCGGCGGCGTGAACGGGATCGGCGCCGTCGCGCCGCAGTAGCGCGGCAGGTGCAGGTAGACGCTGCGCGGCGGCAGGCGGCGCAGCCGCGCCAGCTCGCGCTTGCGCAGCATGACGAAGCCGACGCCCGGGAAGCCCTGGATGCACTTGCCCGACGTGCCGGCGCACAGCCCGACGCCGCAGGCCGCCAGGTCGAGCGCGTCGCCGGCGAGGCCACTCACCGCGTCGAGCAGAAACGTCCGCCGCCACCGCCGCACCACGGCGCCGACCTCGGCGACCGGGTTGAGCAGACCGACTGTCGTCTCGTGGTGGACCATGGCCACCACCTCGATGTCGGGACCGCGGCGCAGCGCCGCTTCGACTGCTTCCGGCTGCGGGCGCTGGCGCCAGTCGAGGCGCAGCTCGTCGACGGCGATGCCGTGCGCGCGCGCCATGTCGGCCATGCGCGCGCCGTAGACGCCGTTGTTGACGACCAGCATGCGCTTGCCCGGACTGACGGCGGAGCTGACCGCGGCTTCGACCGCGGCGGTGCCCGATCCGGCCAGCACCGCGGCTTCGTAGCCGCCACGCGGCGCGAACGCTTTGGTCAGCTTGGCGCGCACCGCGGCGAGCAGCGCCGCGACTTCGGGCTCGCGGTGGCAGACGTCGGGCAGCAGCAGGGCGCGGCGCACGCGCGCCGAGACGTTGACCGGCCCCGGGTTGAGCAGCACCGTGCGTCGGCGCGGCGCGGGGCTGCCCGTCATGCCGGCGGTGCGCACCAGGCGCGCAGTCGCGCCGTCATCGCCGGTGGCTCGATCGCGACGCGTCCGAAGGCGGTGCCTTCCTCGCGCGCGATCTTGACCAGCAGGAAGCTCGGGCCCGGCATCGACCAGAAGCCGGCCAGCACGGCGCCGAGGTCGGTTTCGCCCGCGACCCGGAGCGTCTGCGCATAGCCGGCGGCGCGCGCGACCGCGGCGAGGTCGACGGTGGCGCTCAGCGTCGGCTGGTTGCCGGTCGACGCGTACGCCTCGTTGTCGAGCACGACGTGATAGAAATTCGCCGGCCGCTGCGCGGCGACCGTGGCGAGCCCGCCGAGGTTCATGAGCACATTGCCGTCGCCGTCGAGCACCACGACGCGGCGGCGCGGCTGCGCCAGCGCGATGCCGAGGCCGATCGACGACGCCAGCCCCATCGAGCCGATCATGTAGAAGTGGCCGGGCCGATCGCCGAGGCCGAAGCCGGCGCGCGAGATGTAGCCGTTGGCCATGACCACCACGGCGTCGTCGAGCCCGGCCAGAATCGCCGTGGCGGCATCGCGCAGCGTCAGCACAACACCCCCGGCGGACTGAGCAACGCCACCGGCCCGGGCCGCACCTCGAGCTCGCGCACCGCCCAATCGAGCAGCTCGGGCACGGCGTCGGCGCGCAGGGCGCGGTAGGGAACTTGAATGTCCTCCAGCAACGTGGGCAGGGCCGGGCCGAGCACGACGTGCTCCGGGGCGTCGACGCCCTGGTAGCCGCGCCAGGTGATCAGCAGCAACGTCGGGATCTCGTAGATGGCGTGCAGCGAAGCGAGGGCGTTGAGCGACACGCCGAGCCCGGAGCTCTGCATGATCACCACCGGCCGGCGCCCGCCGAGATAGGCGCCGGCGGCGAGACCGAGCGCCGCGTCCTCGCGGTTCTCGACCACGAATAGCTTGCGCGCACACAGCTCGGCGAGCACCTCCTTGACCAGCGAGCAGGGCACGCCGGTGAAGAAGTCGAAGCGGCGCGCCAGCAGCGCGTCGACGAAGTTCGCGGCCGTCGTCATCGCGTCGCGCGCGGTGCTGCGGTCGGCGCCGCAGACACTGCCTCGCTGCTGCCGAGCCCCCAGGCGCGGCGATAGTCCTCGAAACTGTCGATCTCGCTCCAGCCCTTGTACGTCTCGACGCTGTGCACCGGGTGCCCGCGCTCGATCAGCTCCGCGACGATGTCGGTGAAGGCCGCGTGCTCCCACGACCCCGCTTCCTGAAACGGACCGCGGTGTCCCATCAGATCGTCGCAGGCAGCGCGCAGCCACGCCGCGCCGCGGGCCGAGAACAGGGCCATGCCGATGAACTCGCCACTCGCCCGCGTCGGCTCGATGCGCCGGCCGAGGCGCCGGACGCGCGGGCTGCCGGGATTGGGTACGAAGCGGTGGCCTGGCGGCGCGGCGGTGTCGGTGACGACGAGGTCGGGATGGCGCGCGGCGGCTTCGTCGGCAGGCCGCTCGGCAAAGGCGCGGTCGACGACCAGCACGATGTCTTCGGTGGCGCGCAGCAGGCGGGTGAGGATCGACTGGTCGAACAGGATGTCGGAGTAGAGAAATACGAAACGGCCGCCGAGCGCTTCGCGGGCGCAGAGCAGCGACGCCAACTCCCCGCTCTCGCGGTAGCGCGCGTTGTCGTAGTAGCGCACGTTGGGGAAGTTGATGGCCTCCTTCCGGTGACCGCGCACGATGGCGATGTCGCGGATGCCGCTCTCGCGCAGGGCGCGCAGCTGGTGGCCGAGGATGCTCTCGCCTTGCACCTCGAGCATGCCCTTGGGCCGGTCGTGGATGAGCGGCATGAGCTCGGGCTCGAAGCCGGCGGCGATGATGACGGCGGCGAGCGCGTCCTGGCCGCCCAGGTACTCGCGCTCGTGGCGCTGCAGCTCGGGGAGCCCGACGATCTCGTAGACCTCCGACAGCGGCACGATGGCGGACTCGACGCTGCCCGCGCAGCGCGTCTCGGCGAGCGTGGTGAGCGTGCTGCGCATGGCGCGGATGGCGCTGCGCAGCACCTGGTTGGCGAAGATCACCATGCGAAAGCCGCTGGCGGCGAGCTCGTCGATGGCGATGTCGCCGTAGGTGGTCGGCACGGCGACCAGCGGGCGGCAGTGATCCCAGCGCGCGGCAAAGGCGCGCAACTCGTCGAACGTCGGCGCCTTCGAATGCACGAGGATGGCGTCCGCCCCCGCCTCGGCATAGGCGTGGGCGCGCGCCAGCGCCGCGTCGAGGCCCTCGCCGGCGATGAACGCTTCGGTGCGCGCGATGATGACGAAGTCGGGGTCGACCTTGGCGCTCTGCGCGGCGCGGATCTTGTCGGCGTGCTCCTCGGCGGGCACGATCTCGCGCTGCACGCTGTCGTAGAAGCTGCAGCGTTTGGGGAAGATGTTGTCCTCGAGGCAGAGGCCGGCGGCGCCGGCGCGGCTGAACTCGCGCACCGTGCGCATGACGTTGATGGCGTTGCCGTAGCCGGAGTCGCAGTCGGCGAGCACCGGGATCGGCACCGTCTCGACCATGCTGCCGACGGCCTCGAGCATCTCGGTCATGGTCAGGATGTTGGCGTCGGGCACGGCGCGCACGGTCGAGATGCCGAAGCCGCTGCCCCAGACGGCATCGAAGCCCGCCTCGGCCACCAGGCGAGCGGAGAGCGCGTCGTGCGCGCCGACGGCGATCGCCGGCCGCCCGCCGTTCAACAGCGCGCGCAACTGCCGCGCCGGCCTCGCTCCTTCTCCCGTGGCGCCAGCTCTGTTCGGCATCGGACCCCCAAAAAAATGCGTGCGATACCTACACCATTCGGCGCAGGACGCAACCCGAGAGTGGCGCCCGCGCGGGTGCGAAAAGCGCTTGAGTTCTGCTCCCTGCCGGTGCAGGCTGCCGCCCCATCATGAGCCTCGCCGGAGTCGCCTTCGTCATGATCGCCGTGTTGGTGGCGGGCTACACGCTCTACGGCAGCTTCATCGCCCGCCAGTACCGGCTGGACGACTCGGTCGTGACGCCAGCCGTGGCGGTGAACGACGGGGTCGACTTCGTGCCGGCCAAACCGTTCTACCTGCTCGGCCAACACTTCAGCGCCATCGCCGCGGCGGGGCCGATCGCCGGGCCGATTCTCGCCTGCCTGCAGTTCGGCTGGTTGCCGTGTCTGATCTGGATCGGGCTCGGCGTGGTGTTCATCGGCGCCGTGCACGACTTCTCCAGCCTGATCGCTTCGGTGCGCCATGGCGGCCGCTCGGTGGCCGAGATCGTCAAGGAGACGCTCGGCGCGCGCGCCTGGCTGGCGATCATGCTGTTCATCTGGATCGCGCTCATCTACGTCATCGTCGCCTTTGCCGACATCACCGCCAGCACGTTCGTCAGCGGCGGCGAAGACCTCGCCGGCAGCGAGTTCGCCTTCAACGCCGGCGGCGCGGTGGCCGCGGCGAGCGTGATGTACCTGTTGCTGGCGCTGTTGATGGGCGTCGTCGATCGCTGGCTGCACTCGCCGCTGTGGCTGCTGACGGTGATCTTCGTGCCGGCGACGCTCGGCGCCGTCTGGCTCGGCACGCAGGTGTCGACGGTGCTGCTGTTCAGCAACAAGACCTGGGCGCTGCTGATCCTCGCCTACTGCCTGATCGCCTCGCTGACGCCGATGTGGGCGCTGCTGCAGCCGCGCGGCTACCTGGGCGGCTTCGTGCTCTACCTGGCGCTGTTCGTCGGCGTCGTCGGCATCTTCTTCGGCGGCTTCGAGATCAAGCAGGAGGCGTTTCGCGGCTGGCAGGCCCCCGGTCCGACGGGCGCGCTGTGGCCGTTCCTGTTCGTCACCATCGCCTGCGGCGCCTGCTCCGGATTCCACGGCCTGGTGTGCTCGGGCACGACGTCGAAGCAGATTCGCAAGGAGTCCGACTGCCGCGCCATCGGCTACGGCGCCATGCTGCTCGAGGGCTTCGTCGCGGTGATCGCGCTGGCGACGGTGATGATCGTCGACAGCGAGAGCCTCAAGGGCCAGGCCCCCGGCACGACGTACGGGGCCGGCATCGGCCGCTTCGTCGCCGTCATGCTCGGCGAGCAGCACCTGCGCTTCGCCACCACGTTCGGCGCCATGGCGTTCTCGACCTTCGTCTTCGACACCCTCGACGTCAGCACGCGGCTCGGGCGATACATCGTGCAGGAGCTGCTCGGCTGGACCAGCCGCGCCGGCGGCGTGCTGGCGGCGGCGCTGACCGTGCTGCCGCCGATGCTGTTCGTGTTGACGGCGGGCGAGGGCTCGTACCGCACCTTCTGGACGCTGTTCGGCACCAGCAACCAGCTGCTCGCCAGCCTGACATTGCTGGCCATCACCGTGTGGCTGGCGCGCAGCGGCCGGCGCTACTGGTTCACGCTGCTGCCGATGATCTTCGTCATGACCGTAACCCTGTGGTCGCTGACCATCCAGGCCCGCAACGCCCTCGGCGGACTGTTCGGCGGCACCACCGGCTTCGACACCGTCGCACTCAACGGCATCGTCGCCCTGGTGCTGCTCGCCCTCGCCAGCGTGCTGGTCTTCGAAGGCGCCCGCATCCTGTTGCGCCAGCCGAGTGTGGATCGGCTGTAGGATTTCTCCGCTTCCTCACCTTCGCTCCCCCTCCTTTCCAAGGAGGGGGTTGGGGGGAGGTAGC
>CAYVUV010000269.1:0-53878 GCA_964455095.1 uncultured Binatia bacterium (SeqCode) | reverse complement strand
AGCGCTATTGGCAGCGCGTTGGTGAGGTCGCGCTGCACTACATCGAGGATAAAGGGGCTAGCCCGTTCGACCAGCCAGGCAGCCGCGGCCTGTTGGAGGCGATCCTGCAAACCGCCCAGGGTTGTAGCGACATGGAGACCGGTTCCCCCGAAGCCCTCCAGGAGGCCCTGGCCACACGGGTGAGGCATCCCGGTTGGCAGCTCATCGCCCAGGCAGTCTCAATCACCGAGAGCGCCACGGCTGATCCGCCTCCCGCAGATCTGAGCCTTTAGCCCGCGCCGCGAGCGAAGCGGCGTATGGCGGACCCCGAAAGGCCCACGACCTGCGGCGTCTGGGCCGAACCGGACGCTGACCCTAGAGATCGCAGGCGAGACGGAGCGCGAACGATCCGGTGGCCCAGTCTGGTGGGATCACTCCGCGCCATCCGATGCGGGCATGGATCTCCCAGAGCGGGGAGCCACATGCTGATGGCATCAAGACGCGCGTTCCCGCCGGTTGCTCCTCCGGCAGGGGCCCTTGCGGATCGACGACTTCGTAAGGCGTGCTGGAATACCCGTCCGCCGTCCAAAGGTCGCTGACGTATTCGCAGACGTTTCCCAGGACGTCGAACAGCCCCCATCGCGTCGGCGGGTAGCACCCCACCGGGACGGGCCGTGGCAGGCTGAAATTTCCGCGGCTCGCGTCAATCGGCTCGTTCCCCCAGGGAAAAGCTGCCTGCTCCAAACCGTCTCGCGCCGCATACTCCCACTCCGCCTCGGTGGGGAAACGATACGGCCAGCCGTCCTTTGATCGCAGCAGATCGATGAACTCGGCGCATTGGTTCCAACTCACGTGCGTTGCCGGAAGCTCTCCTGCGATCCCCTCCGATTCGACTCCGGGCCATACGTCGGGAAACACACGCCGCCACAAGGAGCGCGTGACTGGCCATGCCGCCAGCAAGAAGGGGCGCGTGATCGTTACGCGGCGCAGCAGATGCTCGCGCGGGGAACTTGGCGGGTCCGACCCCATGATGAACGTTCCAGCTGGTATCACAACGAAGGGCAGGCCGCTTGGCGAGAATCGGTATCGAGGGTCCGTGCGTACCAACTCGAGATTTTGCGTGCGCAACTGCGGATTGGGCACCAGAACCCCGTGATCGCCCACGTTGGCGTGACGCGCCCGCGCCACAGATGGATGCACCGGGTCTGGCCATACCATCGGATCCAAGTTGTAGTAACTGGCGCGGTGGCGGAGTGGATGCGTCGGGAAACGCTCTTTCAGCTCATCCCATATCGCACTGGCACCATCGAAATCCGCCGAAAGGTAGCGCGCTTGTCCCAGGAGCAGCATGGCGAGAGGGGCCGCTTGCACGCACTCATCGCCGTGGTCCGAAAGCCAACGTTCGATCGCTCCGCACAGATGACGCGCCTGTTCCTCGGTCGCCGTTGTCAGTCGTTCTTGCAAGTCGAGGAGGGCGGCTTGGATCGGATCCGTTCGATCGTAGGGATCGCCAACCTCTACCGGTGCCCCGGAGGCGAGATCAGGTCGGGCAATCAGGACATCCTTCAACGTCTGGAGGGTATGCTCCGGTGAGGCCGTGTACTCCGTCTTCGCCAGAAGGTTCAACTCGTCCGGATCGACGACCAGGACCCCAGGCAGTGGCGCAGTCGGAACGTAGCGGAGGACCAGATCGCGTCCCTCAGCGTCCTGGTAGTCGCCGACCATCACCATACTGACGAGCAGCGGAACGAATCGCTCCTCGATGAACGTCGAGACCCGTGGGTCGGAAAAAGAGACTGCTCTCGCGTATGAAGCGGCGGGGCACCAGAACTCGCCGTTGATGCCCTGATTGGCCGGCTTGATGAGAATCGGACGGCGCAGTCGTCTCGCCTCGGCGCGCACCTCGGCGAGGTGCTTTCGCCAAGTCACGTCCTTTACTGGTGTCCCCCGCAAGACCTCCGCCATTCTGCAAACCCCTAGCGCCGCCCCCGTGGAGTTTCAAGGGAATTGTGGTCCCTCAACGCGACCTCCGATCCGGGCGACTGGTCATTCGACGCCGCACAGCAGCGCCGGGTCGGTCTCGCCGCCTGTTTGGCTCACTCAGGCGGCTTATCCTCCGGTGTTGTGTCGCTCGCCCTCTGTTTCGCCGTTACCTCGAGTCCAAACTTCTTGCGCCATTCGAAGTACCTCGGCGTATCGACTACGTCGAAAAGGGTGGCGCGTTTGATGTACGGAACATAGTTGCCCAGGTGCCAGATCGTGTTGCGATAAATGCAAAAATCACCTGGATCGAGGTGCAGCCGCTTGGCGCCAGGCATGCGATGGCAATACTCGAGACCGAGGCGCTCTCGTTCTTCGTTGGTCTTGCCGTCCAGGTCCGGTCCGGGGGGCGTGTCCTCTGGAAATGTGTCCCGTTCCGCCGGGCTGTCGTCGCGAGCATGGCTGCCCGGCACGATCCAGGTACAGTCGTCCGAGTACAGCGCGCAATTCGTCTGGTTGAAATAGTCGGGATCGCGCTTCGCCTCGGTGGTCACGAACGGCCGGCTCTCAGGGCAAAAGTGGCGCCAATCCTGATGCCACGCAAGGCAGTACGGCAGCTCTTCCGGTTCGATGAAAACTCCGAGGAAGGTACTCAGGTTGCCGTACGTGTGGCTGGGGGAGAGAAGACGATGGATGGCGTCCTGAAGCGCGGGGAGATCGCGATAGTCCTCGAACGGTTTCTGGTCGATCTGCCAGCTGCCCACCGGCTGCAGCCGTTGAACCTGGGGACCCCCTTTCTTGCGGGCAAGCTCGCGGCCTCGATCACAGACACGGCGAAGGTCTGCGATCAACGGGGTCGGGAGGATTTCTCGAAATACGACGTATCCGTCGCGCTGATAGTCCTCGACCATCGAATCTGAGAACGAGAATTTCATTTTTGCAGTCCGCAGAATGTCATCGTCCATGAACCCGTGCAACAGAACTGCCTGGCTTGGCGTCTTCGACCTGACCCCAACCGGCCCTCGGCGACGGCGCTGCCCCTAGGAGAATGCCGGCATCACCTTTTCGGCAAATAGCTCGAGGCTTTCCTGCCGATTCTGGTCGCCGAACATGGTGATGAAGAATGTCACGCCTTGCTTGATGCGCGCCTCGATCGCGTCGATCAGTTGATCCGGCGTACCGCACATGGCGGTCTTGTCGATGTCGAAGATACTGCCAAGTGCCCATTTGGCGAACTCGACGTTGCCGCGCAGCTCCGTCTCCGTGCGACCGATGACCATCAGGCAATGCTCCGAAATCTCCAGTTCGTCGAAGTTCCGTCCGACCGCGTCGCAGTGGCGTTTCAGCACCTCGAGCTTGCGCTCGAGGTCGTGCGCAACGTCGCTGCCTTCATCAAACGCGCGATGCATTGGGCAGTTCCAGATGTCGGCATGCTGGGCCACGACCCGCAACAGCCGCCGCTCGCCCGTGCCGCCGATGAGAATCGGCGGATGCGGTTGCTGGATCGGTTTGGGATTGTTCACCGCGTCCTCGACCGCATAGTGCTGGCCGCGGAAGCTGGCGCGCGGCTCAGTGAACAACTGCTTGATGACGGTCAACGCCTCGTCGAGCTGCTCGATCCGCACGCGCGCAGACGGAAACGGATACCCGTAGGCGCGAAACTCCTCGTCCATCCACCCGGCGCCCATGCCCAGAATGAAACGGCCGTTGCTGACCTGATCGAGACTGCTGGCCATCTTCGCCAGCAGCGCTGGGTTGCGGTAGGAATTGCACAGCACCAGCGTGCCAATCCGCACGCGTTCGGTCAGAGCGGCGGTGGCGGAAAGGACGGTCCACGCGTCGAGGACCTCGACCTCGGGCATGCCGCCGATCCACATATGATCGATGAACCATATGGAATCGTAGCCCAATCGGTCGGCGAGCTGCGCCCGTTGTTTGATCAGCGAGAAGGGCGCTCCGATCTGCGGCGTGAAGAGGCCGAATCTGATGCGTTTCATCGGCGCCCGCGCGGTCTCGGGTCACCCGTAGAACGGGCATTCGCGCTTTGCCGGGGTCCATCCTCGGCGACGTGCCAGCGTGGCTGCCAAGCGGTGGGGGCTTCATCGACAGATGGCATAGGTCAGTACCGTTTAGCCCGGAGCAAAGGTGGAGG
The DNA here is from genome assembly GCA_964455095.1 of uncultured Binatia bacterium (SeqCode). GTDB lineage: Bacteria > Desulfobacterota > Binatia > HRBIN30 > CADEER01 > CAYVUV01. Next base: position 49,767 of record CAYVUV010000269.1, on the reverse strand, counting down.
CAAAAGTCGGGAGCGGAAGGTTCGCCCCGCTACTCGTCGAGCGAGATGCGAACGACGCCGAGGTTGCCGGTGGCGAGCAACGCGCGTCCGTCGCGGGTGAGTTGCACCCAGCGCGAGAAACGCCCGACGAACCAACGGGCGACGATGCGGCCGGAGACCTCGTCAAATGCCAGCACGTCGCCGCGCAAGAAGTCGGTGAAGTACACGCGCTGGCGCGGCCGATCGTAGGCGACCGACCGTCTTCCCAGCCCGACGAACCAGCGCTGCTCGACGCGTCCGGTATCGTAGTCGATGCGATCGAGCAGTCCGAGGTTCGGAATGGTCGAGTACACCTTGCGCGCGACCGGATCCCAGTCACAGCCCCACGTCACGGATAGTTTCTCGATCGGCGAGGAACTTCCATCGGCGAGAAAGCGCTCGGCGTAGGGCGCCCCGCGAATCGCCGTGCCGATACCGTGACCGCACGCGACGCCCTCGCCATTCTGTTGATCGTACACCAGCTCACCAGGGGTCAGGTCGGAGGGAATCGTCGGTAATCTTTCGAAGGTCGGCAGACGCACCCGGTGAATGCCGTTCATCCGATCGGAGAACATGTACAGCGTCGAGTCGCGCGGTTCGTAGAAGCCGTCGCCGATCATCTCGTCGAACCAATGCTCGGCGAGAATTTGCAGCCCCCCCCGGCGCGGCAGCTCCAAGATCACCGCACCTGGACGCCCCTGCGGAGTTTCGATTCCCCATTGCATGACGAGCAATCGATCTTGCTCGGGCAGATCGATGAGGCCCTGAGACTTGCCCTCCGGGCGTCCGACGCAGTGCGGGATACCGCTGGCCAGTGACGCGTCGCATACGGAGCCGTTGATGGCACTTTGCTCCCACTTGCCTTGCGTCGTGAAGATGATGCGCTGCCCATCGAGGGATTGCCAGATCGTGCGCGGAAAGCGACCGCTGGCTCGCACTTCTCCCGGGCGGCAGGATTCGAGCTTTGGATTCTTCACCACCAGCTGCACTGGTGCCTGCAACGCCAGGAAGTCATCGCAGCGAACCAGGTTCTCCTCGCGCAGCCATCCCGAGAGTACGGTCGCGATCCAGATGCCGACGGGGAGGATGACCGGAACGTACCAATGATCGTATCGCCGAAACGCCGTCACCGCGGCAGCGATTGCCGTGATCGCGATACACACCCACAGCCAGGGCGGTACAGTCCAGGCGAGGAGCGTACCAAACGCAACTGCGAGGTAGCCCCAGAGCACGTAGCAGGCGGTTAAAGGGACCAGGCACGCCCGGCCTATCCAACGCCGCGGACGCGATGGGGACTTGCGCAGCCTGCTCGCCAGCCAGACTCCGGTGCACGCGCTGCCGACGGCTACCACGACGATCCACCCGCGGACGGCCCCCCCCCAGAGCGACGACAGGAACGACATCGCCAGACTGGAACCGATCAGGAAGGCGCATATGGTCGCAGTGTGCGGTCGAACCGGGCCGCCGCGGGGCGCTGGCGATTGGCTGCGTCTGGATGGCATCCGCGTAAGTCGCGACTACCAGCGATAGGTCGTCATGGAGCACACATCGGAGATCGAGAACTCCCGCGGCCCCGTGGCGGCCACTTCTCGCAGTGCCGGCCCCGCTTCGAAGACGTCGATGACGCGATGCTGCGCCGCATCCACCATGAATACGCGGCGATCATCGGCGGAGGTGACGCCGATCCGGGAACAGTCGCGCGAGAACGAGGCCCGCCGCGGCGCGAACAGCGAGACGCCCCACGCGAACCGGTAGTGACCGGCCTCATCGAGCTCGAAGACACGGATGCGGCCCGACAGATCAGTGACGACGATGCTGCCGTCGATGCTGCACACGTCGGAGCTGAGACTCGCCAGCGCCACGGGCACGCGCTCGAGGACACGGTGCTCGTCGGGCTCGAAGACCGTCAGCCACGCGTTGTTCGTCACGATCAGACGACCGTCCGAGCGCCACCTGGGCATCAACATGCCGCCGCCGATCTGGTAGCGACGCGGCTCGGCCCCACCGGGTGTCACCTCCCACAGTCCCCCTTCCAGGTACTCGGTGACGTAGAGGCTCGGGCGCTCCGGATTGCAGGCCACATCGAGAAAATCCATGTCGTGCGATGGGATGGACAACGAGACCATCTCCTCGTGCATCGGCCCGCCCTCCGGCAGGGGCCTGACTCCGACAAGCCGCTTGGCGCGCGCCATCCACAGCATTCCATCGAGAATGCAGCCGCGCCACAGATTGCCGGTCGCATTGGAGGGCTGCTCGATGCGAAAGCCGGCGTCGGTGCGGCGCAGCCACCACGACCCGACGCGGCGGCCGCCGCTGTTCCCGCGCATGCCACCGTCCTCCGGACCTTCGCCGGCGAGGAAGACGAGGTCGTCTCCGAACGGGTTGATGCCGTGATACGGCATCAGCTGGTCGGCGGTGAGGTTCTCCGGGCGGGTCCCGCGCCGCTGCGCGCAATCGGCCAGCAGTTGCTGGCGATAGGCGGGATCCGCGGTGCCGATGTCGGCAAACATCAGCAAACCATGTCTGGGCACGACTTCCCAAAGCACCAGGAACGGCAAGATGACCGCGCAGCGAAAAAACCGCTTGCGGGCCAGAACGGTCGCCACGGCCGACAGGACCACGAGGATCACCCAACGGTCGGGCGTCGCGCACGCGGTCAGGGAGAGCGGCGAGCTGATGACCACCATCATCGCCAGGGGGGGGATCACCCACGTCCACCGCCGGCGGGGGATGGAGCGCAACATCACGACGGACGGCACCAACGCGAGCCCGAGCCGCGCCAGGGCCACGATCACCGACCACGCGGTAGCCGCGCCATCCACGCGCAGCAATGGCGCGAGCGAGCTGGCCGAGTCATAGACCACGGTCAGCCACACGCGAATGAGCGTGCTCCCCCCGAAGGCCACGAGGGCGAATACGACGACCCCGAGACCGATCTCGACCGCGCGCCAAAGCCTGGCGCGGGACTCCTTGGGCGCGGGCGCACGCGATGAGACTGCCGGACGCTCAGCCGTCAACGACTCGCTCCGCCTGAAGCGCGCACGCTCTGCAACGGGCGGCCGGCCCTGCTCTGCTCCGCCGCAGGCGCGCTGGCGTGGCCACCTGCAGCCGCATCTTCAATGACCAGGCCCGCGACGCGGCGCCCGATCTCGACCGCGTAGTTGGTGCCGCGGTCCCACGGGTACACCTGGCTCATCGATGCGAAATAGAGTCCCTTCACGGGCGTGCGCAGATCCGGGACGTTGGCCGCGTGATTCACTGCCGGAATCGGTTGTGCGTACGGCGCCTTCCATACCCAGGCGTCGCGGATCCAGCCGGGCTCGAACGCGGCGTTGAAGCGCGTGAGCGACGGAACAAACCGGGCCAGCAGCTCTTCCTTCGACAACCGAAACAACTCATGATCCGGGCCCTGGTAGTCGCAACAGTAGATCATGTGGTTCCCACCGTAGTGTTCGGCACTCACGAAATTGGTCTGCTCGATCATCGCCAGGAAGGGGAACCCAGCTTCCTTCGGCAGATTGTGCCAGTAGATGCCGGGGCTGAGTTGGCGGTCGAGCGCGAGGACCAGCACGACGGCACCCATGGATTTGAGGCGGCGCAATTTCTCCGAGTAGGCGGGCGGCAAATCCGGCGCCAGGTGCGCCATCAACGCCGGCGAGCTCGTGCAGATAACCGCATCATACGCGACGGCCTCACCGGCGGAGTCGACCTGCAAGCGGCCATCCGGGCGCTGCTTGATTCCGGTCACGGCCGTGTTCAGGCGAATCTCCGCCCCGTGCTTGCGTACGACGCTGGCGAGCTTGTCCAAGAAGGCCTGAAAGCCGCCGACGAACGTGCCGAGACGCGGCGTTCGTGTGTGAATGCGCCCCCAGAACCAGGCCATGTTCACGATGGACAGGTTCTCTTCCCCGAACTTGCTGACCAACATCGGCCGCCAGAGCCCGTTGTAGCCGCGAGAACCGAGCCATTTGCGCAGCCAAGCGTCCGCTGTCACTCGCTCGAACGAGCGCCAGTAGGGGTTCAGACGGAGATACAGCGCCACGATTCCGAATCGAACCCGATCGATGAACGGAACCCCTGGAAAGCGCAGGACGGCGATCGGCGAATCAAACGGATGGAACTTGCCGCCGTGGTACAGCGCGGTGACAGGGCGGGGAAAAAGCACCTGGTCAGTCCAACCGAGATCCTTGATCAGGGCGAGAATCGCCGCGTCCGAGGCCAGCCAGTGATGGTAGAACTTCTCCAGCGACCACTCCCAATCCGGCCCCTTGAATCCGGCCGCCAAGCCACCCACGTAGGGCGCCCCCTCGTAGATGGCGACCTGGTGCCCGGCGCGAGCCAGATCGTAGGCCGCGGCCAGGCCAGCCGCGCCGGCCCCAACGATGGCGATCTGCATCGGGCGACCCTTAGCAGATTGCCGACGCAGGCCGCGAGTGCGTCGTTGACTGACTCAGCTGGGGTGCGTTACGGTTGTTTTCGCCGGGGGACAATGGATGACTTCGCCTAGCGGCTACCGTGCGGGGGCCGGTGCCGAACCCGTTTGCTTCATCATACCGCCATCGGTCTTTCTCCTCGACGAGCGCGTGTTCGTCAGCCTTGGCATTCTCAAAGTGGCGGCGGTGGTCGAGCAGGCCGGCTACGAGGTCGAGTTGATCGACCTTTCCGGCATCGAGAACTTCGTCGAAATCGCCGAACTGCATGCGAGAAACTCGCGCGCGCGGGTCGTCGCGTTGACCACCACGACGCCGCAGTTACCCGCTGCGGTCCAGATCGCGCAGAGGATTCGCGCCGTTCGGCCGGACATCCGCATCGTCGTCGGCGGCCCTCACGTCACGCTGGTCCACTCGGCGGTGAAGCTGGAGCAGAGGAATGGGCGGATCGGCCGGGCACACGCAGCGCTCGAGCGCCTCAAGGAGACCTTCGACGTGCTGGTATCGGGGGACGGCGAGCTCGCAATCTTTCGCGCCCTCGAAGCCAAACCCAGTACCGTCATCGACGCGGACGATCCCGCCAACGGCATGTTCATGACCGACGGCCAGTATGACGCGACGCCCTTCCCGTCGCGGCATCTCGTCGACCTTTCGAGCTATCGCTACTCGATCGACGGCCGCCGCGCGACGAGCATCGTCGGCCAGCTCGGCTGTCCCTTCGGCTGCGGCTTCTGCGGCGGACGCAACACGCGCTCACTGCGCAACATTCGCGTGCGCAGCACGGCGTCGATCCTGCGCGAGCTCGAACACCTCTACAAGACGTACGGCTTCACCGCCTTCATGTTCTACGATGACGAGCTGAACGTAAGCCAGAGCATGTCGGAGCTGATGAACGGCATCTCGAATTTGCAGTCGCGGCTGGGGGTCGATTTCCACTTGCGCGGCTTCGTCAAGGCGGAGCTGCTGACGGATGAGCAAGGGTCGGCCATGTCCCGCGCCGGCTTCCGCTGGCTCCTCTGCGGTTTCGAGGCGGGGCACGCGCGCATTCTCGAGAACATCAACAAGCGGGCAACCCTCGCGGACAACGCGCACGCGATGGAGATCGCGCGCCGGCACGGCCTGAAGGTGAAGGCCCTCATGTCCGTCGGGCACCCGGGCGAGAGCGAGGAGTCCGTGACCGCCCTCCACGATTGGTTGATCGCCACGCGCCCCGACGACTTCGACTGTACCGTGATCACGACGTACCCGGGCACGCCGTATTACGACGAGGCAGTCCCCCACCAGACTCTGGCTGACGTGTGGACGTATACCTGCCCCTCTGGCGACCGGCTCCATGCGCAGGACATCGATTTCGCCCGCATCGCCGAGTACTACAAGGGGAATCCGGACGGCGGCTATCACTCGTACGTCTTCACCGACCATCTCGCCAGTGCGCGACTGGTCGAGCTGCGCGATTGGGTCGAACGCGACGTCCGCGCGACGCTCGGGATCCCGTTCAACGCTTCGAAACCGGCCCAGCGCTACGAACACTCGATGGGACAGAGCGCGTTGCCGCCGTTCCTGGTTCGTTCTTCGACGCGCGCCGCTGTCGAACCGCCGCCGCGCGCTGCCTGACGAGTCGTTCGCGGGCCGCCCTTCAGGGCGATCCGTGCTGGTCGCCGGTGCGTCCACGGACCGGCGCAGGCCTCTCCGCCAGGTTGACGGCCATCAGCTTGAAGATGAGCGCCAGCGACGCGCACAGCAGGAACCCAATCGCCGCCAGACTGGTTCCCGCCGCCCCCCACAAGAGCAGAGACGGGATGCCAGTACGCTTCGGCGGGCAGACGAGCCCGAGAAGGATGATCACCGCTTGGAGCGCGCCCAGCGCGAGCACCAGCGCCAGCACCCTCGCGACCACCACCTCGTAAAAGACCATGACACCGACCAGGCCGTGCGTCATGAGCATGAACAGGTTCTGCGTCGTCTGGCCGCCGTACCGCGGGCGGCGGTCGAGCGACACGACCGTGGATGGAAGGTTGAGCTTGAGCACACCGTTCGCGAGGTGAACGGCGACCAGCGGCGAACGGCGAATGGCGGCGACGTAGCGGCCCGGGATGAGCATGAAGTTGTTCGGCACGACTCGCTGTTGGGTCAGGAGGCGGAACAACTGCTTGTAGACGAGGAAAGAGACTTTGAACGCGGTCGAGTCCGATCGGCGACCGCGCTCGATCAGGATTACCTTGTCCGGATTGCTCCTCCCGAGCGCGATGATCGACTGGGCCTGCCCCACGTCGTCCTCGCCGTCGCAATCGAGGGTGACCAGCACGTCGTCCGGGCCCACATCGACTTGGGTGAGGCCGTGAAACATGGCCCCTTGATTGCCGAGGTTCGTGGGCACCGAGAGGACGTTGACCTCGCAACAATCGCCACCGGCCCGAAACCGCTCGATCGTCTCGCGCGAATCGTCCGTCGACAGGTCGTCGACGAGATTGAGGACAGCCTGGTCCGTCAGGTCCGCCCGGCGCGTCAGCTCGACGAATTCCCGCAAAAAGGTCTCCAAGATGAGAGACTCGTTCCGGAACGCCGTCAGGAATACATACTTCACTCGAATCCTCCGCCTTCCTCAGACTACCGGTCCTCGGCGGCCTGGTCGATCCGCCGATAGATGGTGAGCACCATCTCGTCGTTGGGGAACTCGCCAGTCGTGCTGACGGCCGAACGCTTCGACGCGCTTCGGAACGGGATGAGTCGAAACTGCTCGTGTATCCGGGCGTCCAATTCGTGCAAGACCTCCAAGTTCCTATCGCGCCGGAGCGTCTCCTCGGAGGCTGCCTGCGTCGCATCGAACGCAAACCAGTACGCGACCTGCACAATCCACCGGGGAATAGAACCAGCGGGCATCAGGGAAGCCATGCTGCCCGGGTAGTAGTAGTCAAAGACGGCGTTTCGATAGGCCTGGCTCTCGAGGTCGTCCTGGTCGATCACGACCCATTTGAGCAACGGTCGCTCGGCCGTCAGCACGGGATAGGGTTGCGACAAGCAGCAGTCGTAGTCGGCCGATATCCTGCCCTTATCGGCGAGAACCAGCACGGTGGCCGGACCTTCCGGCAGATTGTCGCGCAGGAACTGAAACTCGTCCTGGTACACCAAGGTGCTGAGGTAGGGCGGGACGAATGTCAGGAGGCAGAACGGAATCAGAACACACCCCGCGACCCATCGGCGCGTCGAACTGACCAGGAACTCGCCCCGCGACGCGCGCTCCCACAGGCTGTCGATGCAGCGGGCGGAGGCCAACAGCAGGAAGAGGGCGTAGAGGATCCGGTAGCCGAGCTTCATGGGCCCCACGTTGTACCCGACCCAGAAAAAAGGGATCGAGCAAAACAGGAGGGGCGCCCATAGCGAAATGAGATCGGACCAGGCCCGGGCGCGGAACAGGCGGACCAACTCGATCCAGATCGGCAGAGCCAGAACCAGCGGCAGCCACGACCAGGGCATCGGATCGACGATCAGGGTCACGTCCGCGACCAGGCTCGCCAAGATGAACTCCAGACAGATCCCGGGCGCGGCACTCATTTCCCTCGCGCGGACCGCCACCATCCACGCCGCTCCCACCACCCCCGCCGCCGCCATGACCAGAGTCGGCCGGTCCTGCCATGGGAATCGCAGCCGAGCCCCCGAGTGAAAGAGGAAGAATGGCATCGACATCAGGAGCAGCGTCGATTCGATGCGCAAAGGAGCGGCCAGGATGATTCCCAGGGCGAGCAGCATGTACTCCCACCGGTCACCGCTGCCGGTCGCCAGGCGGCAATAGGCAGCGGTGGCCACCGCGAACAGCAGCACGATCAGGGCATGGGGCCCGTCCAACGCGGAGTAGCGTACGTAGAGCGGCGTGACGGCGATGAGCAGCGCGAAGAGTCGCGCCGTCCGCGAACGGAAGCCGCCGCGCAAGGCGGCATAGCCGAGGTACACGATGGCCGCGGTTCCCGCGATGAGGTTGAGCGTCTCGATGCCGCGGGTCGCCCAACCAAGCTCGAAAATGATGAAGCGATTCGGCAGCGGCTGGAAACTACCCGGGTTGATGTAGAGGCCGGGACCGGGCTTGGCGTTGGAGAGGCCGTAGTACCACTGCTGGGGGCCGAATGGGGCGAGCAGCCGCAGGGCCAAACCGACACCGGCGATGGCCAGGAATGCGAGCAGCTCGTTCCGCTCGGCCAGATCACGAACCATTCGTACAGTGACTGCGAACAGCGCTGGCAGGATTAACAGCCAGAGCGCCACCTCGACGATGCCGGTGGGAAACTCGATCTGCGCCACGACGGGAAGCGGGGTCATTCGCGCCTCTCGTCGCGCCGAACCAGAAACGGGCCCAGCACCAGGGCATCGAGGTCCGCGTCGCGCCACCCCTTCACGGCAGCGGCGGCGGTGGCGACGATCGGCTCTTCGTGCATGTTGAACGACGTGTTGATCACCGTCCCGACGCCGCTGCGACGCGCGAACGCCGTCAGGATGGCATGGTAGTCCGGATTCTCCTCGGCTCGGACGATCTGCGGCCGCGCGGTACCGTCGACGTGGACGACACCGGCACAGCGCTCGACCATCCACGGCGTACACGGCAGGCACACGGTCATGAAACGCGCCGCCTCTTCAGCGCCCTCCACGTGCTCGTAACACTGCCGTGCTTCCTCGAATCGTGTCGAGGGCGCAAAGGGCATGAATTCGGTGCGCCGCAGTCGCTGGTTGAGCCAATGGTTCACCGAGGGGTCATCGGGCCGGTAGAGGATCGAGCGATTGCCCAGCGCCCGCGGCCCCCACTCGAGGCGCCCGGCGGCGCGCGCCACGACCTGGCCGTCGGCGAGGAGCTCCGCGACGGTCTCCGCCATGTCGCCCGGCCGCTCCAGGGGCAGTCCGGCGGCGCGCAGAGCTTGCGCCGCGTCGGCTTCCGCGATGTCGGGTCCCAGATAGGGGGTCGGCATTGGACCGCGCTCGGCGCCGCCGAGCATCATCGCGGCACCGGCCGCGAGGCCTCCGTCGGTCATGTGGGGATACACGAAGATCGATCGCACCTGCTTCATCTCGTGCAGCCGCTGGTTGAGCTTCACGTTGGCGAACTTGCCCCCGGCGACGGCGATGTCGCTCAGTCCCGTCTTCTCGCACCAGTAGGCAACGAAAGCGCCAATCTGTCTCTCCAGGTTGACCTGCGCGGCGGCGGCGATTTCTTCCCGGTTGTAGCGACCGAGCTCGCGGTAAAACGGGTCGTGGATGCTCGACGGCCGCACGTAGTTGGTCGTGGTGAATCCCGGCCCGACGAAGCGCATCGACGAGGCAAAGTGCTCGACGAGGGCCTCAGGCGCCTTACAGAAGGCCGCCAGCCCGGTCACCTTTCCCTCGTGACGCATTGGCGTGAAGCCGAGATACTCGGTCACACGCGAGTAATACGTATTGGTGGCGGCGAGGCCCGACTGCCAGAACAGCGGCGTCAGCCGACCGCCCTCGGCGCGATGTACCGTGACCGAAGCGCCGTCGCCCATCGCATCGAGGGTCAGCACCAGCGCCGGATCGAAGGGGGCGGTGAGGGCCGCCGAGGCGGCGTGCGCGGTGTGATGATCGACGAACGCGAGCCGTGCCCGGAACCGCCAGCGCGACAGGTCGCGGCGCAACAGCGGCTTGCACAGGAACCGTTCGAGGCTGGTGAGCCCGAGCCGCCGCAGCGACGACTGGTAGAGAATGTACAGGTGCAGCAGGTAGCTGAACTGGGACGCTTCGTCCTTCAGCCGCTGGTGCTGATTGCGCAGCAGGCGCAACAGGGCCGATGGGGTGAACGCCGTCCCGAGGGCAATGGTGTCGACGTCGGCGGCGGCGACACCGCCGAGGCTCAATACGCAATCGATCGAACGCGCCGGAAAGGCGCCGGAGTTCTTCTTCCGATCCAGCCGCTCCTCGCTCACCGCCGCGACCACTTGCCCGTCGATGACCAGCACTGCGCTTGCGTCGTGGTTGTCGGAGATGCCGAGGACAACGCGAGGCATCGTATCAACCTTCATCGACGACACAGCGATGTCAATCGCCAAGCGTCGCGAAGCCTGCCGAGCTCGCGAGGTCGTCCAGCAAGGCGAGCAGCACGAGCTGGGAGAGGCCCGCCTGATCGCTTCGCCAGTTCACGTCGCCGGAACCGATCTGCGCCCGGGCGGCCGGAAAGAGGCGGGCGGCGATCGCCCGCACCGTCGCCGCCGGCACGCTCCCCGTGGCCGAAAGCGACTGGCGCTCGAGGTCCGACTCGAGATCCCAAGTCACGCGCAACCCCGGCACCGCCTGCAGCTCTTCGGCGAGGCGCTCGAGCGGCACCTCGTTCCACAACAGGTGTCTAGTGACGACCCCGGTGGGCGCCGGTTGGTGACAGACGATCCAGTCGGCGAACTGCCGTTGCGGCCGCACGTATTGCGTCGAATCGGCTTCGCGCTGCTCGATCTGGGTCAGCACCTGCTCGCGCGTGTACCCCCGTGCCTGCGCGTCGCGCGCGATCTTCCAGCTCCGCCGCAGCGCCTCGTCCGGCTCGAGGTAGATGCGCAAGTCCAGGAGCGCGCGCATGCGGCGCACGGAGAACGTGTGCAGGCCGACGAAGAACACGAAGCGCCGCGGGGAGAGAATCATCGGATCGGTGAACTGGCCGGTGTCGTGGTCGTAGAGGGGCTTGCGAATCGGTTCGCCCTTCTTCAGGTGCTCCGCGTGCTCGATCGGCAACGACACCCAGTTGCCCTTGGGGCTGAGCTGTGTGGTCTCGTTCCAGGCGGCATGACCGCGCGGCCAGCGATGATAGTCGTCGCCGTTGGTCTGCAGCGAATTGCCCTTGCCGAGCACGTCGCGCAGCACCTCGGCCAGCGTGTGCTTGCCGGAGCCTGAATCGCCGGCAATACCGATCAGGATGGGAGCCTTGCGGGCGTCGAGCCCGACGTTGCGCAGACCGACGCGGTAGATCCAGAAGACGACGATGGCCAACGAGCCTTGCAGGGCCGTAAACGCCAGGCTCTCGAGACGTCGATTGCTCAGCAGGATGCCTTCGACGAAGGCGCGAACGCCGGTGGGCAAGTCCGCGACCGACAGGTTCCAGAAGAACAGATAGTAGATCACGTACGCGCCCGAGAGGAGCCACAGCGAGCTCTCCCCGATGGCGTCCTGGCGGACGAAGAAATAACACACCCACGGGATAGCCCAGTAGTACCAACCGGGCATCGGCGGCACGAACAGGATCATGGCGCTGAACACCAGCGCCAGGTACACCATCAGCACGTCGCGGCTGCTGCGGTGCGTGGCGATGTAGCGCAGCAACAGCACCACGATCACCACCGGCGCGACGTAGACCTTGAGCTCGCCTTCGATGGGCAGCGCAATCTGGAACAGACGATCCGGCACATCCGTCTCGAGCACCATGCGCCGATAACCCGGATCGCGAATCCACGGCCCGATCAGCGCCCCGACCGTGACCGCCGTCCCGCCGACGAACGCCGCCATCGCCTCGACACGGGCGCGGCCAGCGTGGGTGAGAAACAAATGGACGAGGATGAAGGGCAGCGCGACGATCAGGTGCATCTTGGCGGCGATGCCGAGGCCGAGGAAAACCCCCGCCGCGGCGGCCTTGCGGGCGAAATGTCCGGCGGAAGCGGGGCGACCGAAGAGAAAATAGAGGCTCACGAACAACAGCGCCGACGGGATGCTGTCCACCTGCCCGTGCACGTACGAGATGTAGATCAGGATCGGCGAGCACCAGTAGATCCACAGGACCTTGTCGCGCTTGGTGTCGAACCACCGACACAAGATGGCGAAGATCGCCAGGTCGGCGCCGAGCATGGGCAGGCGAATGAGCAGGAGCCGGAGCGCCTCGCTCGACGCCACGAGCCCCGGGGCAATCAGCGAGGCGGCGGCTTGCGGCGCCGAGAGTAGCGCCAGCATGACCACGGAGTAGGGAAACGAGTCGACCAGACCGGTGCGGGCAAATTCATCCCAGGGATTGCGGAAGCCGTTGTTGATGAACCACGTGATGAACGGGAGAAAGAGGTCGCGGACGAAGTACGAACCGAGGAATGCCGAGGCGACGAGCTTGAGCGCGAGGACCAGCCAGAACCAGGGGTTCCTCGCCATCGACCGATCCGGTCGGCCAAGGTGATCGGCAACGCTCATGTACCGCTTCGCGGGCGCCCCGGCGACAAGCGCCCCTGCCCCTCGGCGCGGCGCAGCTCGAGGATGTACGACATCAGCCGGGCGATGGTCGACACCCGCGAGCGGAAGGTGCTCGACCAGTTCGATTGCCCGTGTACGCGCGGTGGGTAACGCACGTCGATCTCCTCGATGCGATAGCCCGACTGCAGCGCGCGCAGCAGCACGTAGAGATCGATGGCGAAATCGTCCGGAGGATCACTGAAGGCCGGTACCAGCTCGCTCGGCATGACCTTTGGTTGGGCGTTGATCTCGTGCAGGCGCCGATCGAGCAGGGCTCCTGCGATCTGCTCGAACACGCGCGAGACGATCCATCCGCGTGTGTCGCGCCCCTGGCGGCACCCTTTGACCAGAATGCGCGCGCCGGGGCCGGCCGCCACCAGCCGTTCGAAACCGCGAAAGGCGTCCTCCGGATCGCATTGCTGATCGGCGTGACTGTAGGCGACGAGACCCGAACCGGCGGCTCGCAGGCCGACAATCACCCCGTTGCCGTAGCCGCGGTTGAGCGCCACCGGGACGATGTGCAGGAATTCGCCGCCCGCGCGTGTGCGGAGCGATTCCATCACCGCCGGGCTGTCGTCTCGCGAGCCGTTCTCGACGAGGATGAGCTGGAACTGGGCCGGGGTCAGCCCGCGCCGCCGCGCACACGCCAACGCGCGTTCAACCACCCCGGGCAGATTGCGCGCTTCGTTGTAGCAGGGCAGCACCAGTTGCCATGGCGTCATGCTCCAACCGTCAGTTCGTCCGTCTGTCATTGCGCCGCCGACTCGGCGCGCGGGCCGGGTGGAGCAGCGTGTCCCGTATACCACGCATGCCAAAAGTTGAAGTCGCGCAGCGCCTCGGGTGAGCCCCAACAGAGGTACCCATCGGCTTCGAACGCCCTGACCGAGAGCCCGCGGGCCACCGCGAGGTCAACCACCGAATCCAGATAGAGCTCGCCATTGACGCGTATGTCCCGCGCGCGGAGCTCGGCGATCAGCTCTGCCAGCAGCGCGGGTCGCTTGAAGTAGAACGTGCCGACGAGCAGCAGATCGCGCCGCGGGTCGGGGCCCAGGGGCTGTTTGACCGAGACGCGCAGCACCCGTTCGGCGCCGCCCGAAGCGTTGCCGTCCGTGACGATGTAGGCAAAGGCCCCTGGCGTCGCGTCGGCGCCGGGATAGCCGCGCTGGCCCCACACAACGACGTCCGGATCCTCATCGAGCAGCGCCTGCCAGCGCTCGTCGTCCCACACCATGCCGTGGTCGCAACTCGAGACCAGCACCGGCACCTCAGGCAGCAGCGCCTCGCACGCCAGGGCGCAGGTGACCGCCTGCCCCTCCGTCGGTCCCGACAAACCTACGACACGAGCCGTCGGGGCCGCGACGCGCACGTTCTCGGCGTGCGCTTCCTGGACGACGAGCACTTGCGGGTCGCATAACGGGAGATGGTCGATGGCCGCCTTGAACATCGGCTGGTCGAGAGCGGGAACGGAACGGAGGAACTTGGCCGTCCCCGCGCCGAAGCGGCTGCCCTGCCCCGCCATGGGCATGAGCAACTGCAGCGCGCGCCGCTCACGACTGGCCGACTGGTTCTGACCGCGGTGGCCCAGGCGATACTTCGCATAGACGCCGACCCAGTACTCGTAGTCCGCGATATCCGCCGGCGTGCCCCACTGCATGAACCAGGGGATCTCGTACACGCGCACGTCCAGGCCATCTCGAATGAGGTGATTGTAGACCAGGCTGACGTAGCCTTCGCCGTCGAGGAGCGGCCCCTCGGACATCAAGCGCGCGCCGTACTGCCGCAACAGCGCGCCGCTCCGGAAGTAGTAGCTGCCCGAGGAAGCGTATTCGCGTCTGCGGTCGTCGGTGAAATAGCCCTTCTCCCGCACCTCCAACACGCGCCCCTCGTGCGTGCGGCAGTAGGCATAGAGGGTCGGACGGAGGTACTCGGGATGGTGGCCGGAGTAGCAGAGCACCGCGCCGTCGCAGCGCGTTCGGATGGTGAACTGCTCGAAACGATCGGCGTCCCAGGTGAAGCTGAAGTCGCAGTAATTGACCAGGCAGGGCTCGTCATCGGGGAGCGCTTCGGGCGCGATGCGGGCGGCCTCGAGGAGTGTGTGAACGGGACCGCGCCGATGCGGCTCGATCGCGATGGTGACACTGCCGGGCGCGAGGGCTTCCAGTATGGCCCCGAGCCGGCTCTGCTCCAGGTGCTCGCGATTGACGACGAACACCTTCGGCCACGCGGCGGGGAATTGCGCCAGCAGGTGCTCGATGATCGGCCGCCGGTCTTGCAAGCTGCGTCCGGAGACGGGGATGAGCGGCTTCGGATCGGTGTAGCCAGCAGCGCGAAATCGGCCGCCCTGTCCCGCCATCGGAAAGATCAAGCGCATGCCGTGGTTGTGCCTCGTGCCAGACTGCGGGTCATCCGTCGCCCAGCTGCACCAGATCATGAATCAGCCAGCCGAGGTCGACGATCGAAACGGCAATCAACGCCAGCATCCACCCCGTCACCAAACGCGGGAACCGCCGCCACAGCAGCTCGAGGCCGGCGAGAAACAATCCGAAGAGCGGCAGGATCGCCGGCAGGACGTAGATCGCTTTCATCCACGTGAACAACAGGGCCGTGCGGTGATACTGGATCACCACCGCGATCATGGCGCTGAACATCACCCCTGCGTAGACGAGGTGGTGCCACTCGTCAGCCCGCGCAAACCAACGCAGGCCGGAGGTCGAAAGACCGCGCCAGACAGAGCGGACCCGAGCGGCCGTGCCGATGAGGAGCGCCGCCAGCGGCAGCAAACCGAGCGCCAGGCACACGCGGCCGAGGGCATTCACGCGCGGATCCGACGGAGTCCAGATGTGCCGCTCGAAGCGGAGGAAGAACGTCCTTCCGTACAACTGAGACCAGAGCGACTCGCGGTGCGGCGGGTCGGAAGGCGGGCCCCAATCGATGAAGGGAGCGCGCAGCAACGCGAAGATCCGGAACGTGAAGAAGTCCTCGAAAACCCACGCCACCGGCGGGCGCGGCACCTCGAGCTTCACCATGGGAGCGTCAAAGGCGTCACTCACGAAAGGGGTATGAGCCTGCATGATGTTCTGTCGATAGGGATTGATGAACGGCACGATCAAAAGGAAGCCCAGAAGGTACACGGCCGTGCCGACGCCGAGTTGCTTGCGCCCGCCCTGATCGGCGGTGAGGAGCTTGAGGCACAGAACAAACGCACCAGCCGCGAAGATCACCCAACCGCTCGCCTTGCTGAGGGCGGCCAGCACCACGAACGCAGTCGCCGCGACCGCGTGCTTGTAGGCTTTGCCGGCACCGAAGCGGTCCAGATGGAAAATGGCCAGCGACGCGAAGAGAATGACGAACCCGTCGTTCGTCGCTTGCGAAAAGATCCCAACCAGCGCCGCGTTGAAGGACACGAAAGCAAAGCCCAGCATCCGCACCGTCTGGCTGACGGCCGCGCGGCGGGAAAATGCATACAAGAGGGCGAGGAGCGCCGTGCCGGCAACGAAGTTCAGGAGATTGCCAGCTCTTCTGGTGCCGCGCTCGCTGCCCACGACCTCGTGCGCCAGAGCCAACGCGTAGTGGTAGAGCTTGGGGTGGGAGCACTCCATGCACGCCGATGACGCCGGCGGCTGCCAACCCCCTTGCGTGATCAGATGGGCAACCAGGAAGTGATCGTCGTTGGCCTGCCAGTTGATGACGCACAACCAGCCCCGCGCCAACGCGCTGACGACGAAGATCGCGGCCACCAGCTGCAGTCTCCGGTCGCCCGGGACGAAACGCCGCGACAGCGCCCACGCCAGGACCGCAACAGCCAACAACCCGATGGCCACCACCAACACGGGGAACGTGGAGGGAGAGTCACCGGCCGGGGCGACTGCGATCGGGGGCGTCACCGGCGCCGATGGCGGTGTCGGCGGCACCGGTGAGGGAGCCGGCTTTGTCCACTGGAAGGTGCCCTCGAGCGAGCGAATGCGCGCCTCCAACGCACTCGCCAGACCGGGCGGGGGCGACCCGCTGAGCACCGAGATGCCGAAGCGCGCGGTCTGCGCAGCGGTCGCTGGCGCCTTGCTCGGGTGACTTAGCTCGAAGACAACGTCGCCACCTGGGCACTTGTACGTGCTCCTGATGACGTTGCTTGCCTGCGCCCCTGCGAATGCGCATTGGCCCGGGAACGTCGCGCCGCGTCCGAGCATGTCCGCCAGCAACTCGTCCTGTCCGGCGGCGATGGCCACTTCGCCTTCACGCCCCGGCTCGCTCGCCCCCACCAATGCAGGGACGAGAAGCAGGCAGCAGAATACGAGACGACTTCGCGACAGCATCAGTCGGCGCCAGTCCCTATCCTACGGGAACAGGCGGCACGCCAGGGCGGCGATGCGCTCGTGCGCGATGAGCGATGGGTGCACATAGTCATTGAACCACGAAACTCCCGCTTCGGTGCGGAAAATGTCAAGGAGATCGACGAACCGGCCCCCGGCGGCTTCCACCGCGGCGCGCCGGCGCGCCAGCATGGTGGCACGATCCGACTCACGCCCCGCCGGCAGGTCGGTGACGAGGAAATCGTGCAGGAAGAGGAACCCTGCCCTTCTGGCCTGGATGCATCGCATCAGAACGTCGATGGCCGCGACCTGCTCGTCTATGTGGGCCAGGGAGGCGGCGGCGGCCGGCGCCTGGCTGCTGCGCCACGACTCGATCCCTTGCTGACTGACGATGAACAGGCGCGCGACCGTCGTGACGCCCCAAAGAAAGTCGTCGTTGGCCCCGCCGAAGAAGACCACCTGCCCGTCTGCTCCGAAAGATGCCGGGCTGGCGCAATAGGCCTCCGGCATCCACCCCAGCGTCTCTCCCGAGCCCGCGAGGGCACCGGTCGCGTCGCGACATCGCGCGCAGTCCAGGTCGAGAAACGACCGCATGCCGCGCAGTCCCCGCTGCTGATCGGAGCCGCGGAGACTGGCGCCGCCAGCGCTGGAGTAGCCGATCACGGCGCAGACGTCGGGCCGGTCATTCTCGACATGAGTGTGCAGGATCATCGGCGGCAAACGGGGCTCCGCCCCCGTGAGCCTCAACGCCACGGCGCCCGCCACCAGCGCGACGAGCACCAACGCGACCGGCGCACGCCAGCGCGGGCGCAGGGAGCGCAGGCCGATCAGAAGCAGGCGGAGCGCTGCCGCGGCAAGGCCGAGAGCTACCGTCAGTGGCCAGGTCAGCGTCGCGGCCACGGGCGTGATGAAGGCGCCGCCGAGCAGCACCGCGGCGAGAGCCACCGCCGAGGCCAGACCGAGTCCCCACCAGATGGCGGCCATCTTGGCGACGATGGCGAGGAGCACTGGCCAGATAGTCCACTCTTCGCCCAGCCAGCCGGGTTGGCGGGTAACCGTGACCCAGTCGGGGCCCGCCAGCGCCGCCAGCAGCGGTGCCCCAGCGCCAGAGATTGGCTCGGTCAAGGCGCAGCGACCGTAGTGAACCTCGAGCTGCCCGTTGGCGACTTTCACCGTCAGTGTCGGCGCCCCCTCCCCCGCTGCGCAGGCCTCGGACAGACCGGAGAGGCGCGCCGCATCGTCGCGCCACGGAAGGACCGGGTCCCACGCAACCAGCGCAAGACTCCCGTCGGAGAGTGCGAGCGTGCGCCCTCCAACCATTCGCGCCTCGCCAGGGAAAGTCTCGGACGGCGGCGCGCTCGGTGGCAGCGGCGCCTCGACGCCAATTGCCACGTAGGGGGCGAGCTTCGAATCGACCGCCAGTTTGAAGTCCACCCCCGGCTCGAGTGGCGCGATCACACTCACTCCGGGGGGAACGCCGAGCTCGCCACTGGCGGTGAGGATGAGCGAAGGAAAGGCGGGACGAATCGCGTTGTCGACCGCCAACCCGACCTCGCCGTCGAAGCGCTCGAAGTAGCCGCGTCGGATCTGTCCCTCGGCAATCTGGCGGCCGGTCCACATCGCGCGCACCACGAAGGCATCCGCCGCGCAACACAGGACAAACAGCCAAGCCTTCGCCACCATTCCGTCCCTTTTGAAGCGATCGGGCTGAGGGCTGGCTCGGGTCGACCTTCCAGCCCCGAGCCTCAGCTCATACCGAAGCGCAGGGCGACGATGCGGCGGAGGATGCGGGCGCCGTCGAGCACGCTGTTGAGGCGGCTCTCGCCGTGCCCGCGCGGGGCGCGCCGCACCGGCACCTCGACGACGCGCCCGCCGGCGCGCAGCACGCCGAGGAGCAGATCGACCTCGATATCGAAGCGGTGGGCACTCAGGTTCACCCTCCGCAGCGTCTCGGCGCGCAACGCCTTGAACCCGGCCTGCGTATCGGTGAGCGCCGTCGCGAACAGGAGATTGATGACGGACGTCAGGAAACGATTGCCCCAGCGGTTGACGGGCGTGATCGCCCCCGGCTCGAAGCGGCCCATGAAGCGCGAGCCGACGACCAGATCCACACCCGGGCGGAGCGCCTCCAACAGCTGCGCGATCTCCGCCGGGTCGTCCTGTCCGTCACCATCGATCAGGACGATGACCTCGCCCTTCGCTTCGCTCAGTCCGCGCCGGACCGCCGCCCCCTTGCCGCCATTGACGGGCAAACGGAGCACGCGAGCCCCAGCGCTGGCCGCGACCTGATCGGTGCCGTCCGTCGAGCCGTCGTCGACGACCAGGACCTCCCCAGACGGGACCGCCCGCAGCGCCGCGCGCACCACGTCGCCGATCACCGGCGCTTCGTTGTAGCAGGCCACCAGCACGGTGGCGGACGGCGCAGTGGTCGATCCGTTGGTCATGGATCGGCTTAGCCTCGCCCCCACGAGAGCTCCCGAGCCACGATGCACGGCTGCCGATCGCGACAGAGTTCGCTGCGGTTCATCGCCTGGTTTCTCTTCCGGAGCTCATGGGCAAAGAGCGGCGTCACGGGCTCGCGAGTAGCGCCTCCCCCCTTTGCCTTGCTTGGCGTATGCGCCTTTTGCGCGAGTTTGATCGCCAAATCAAGGCTAGCCGAGAGCCCGCACGACCACGCGTCCAACGACCGCGAACGCCTCCGCCGCCGGCGCGCGGATCTGCGACCCGCGCACGCGTGCCAGCGCGCGCACCACCTCGCCGTCTATGTACGGCCGGCCGCCGAAATCCTGCGAGCGGTAGTGCTCGACCATGCGGACCTTCGCCGCCACCTCGCGCGGCGACAGCCCCACGTAGACCTGTGGTGCGAAGTCGCCGAGGTCGTTGTTGGGGAACTCACCGCCGAGCACCGTCGCGTGCGCCTTGAAGACCCGCGCCGCTTCCTCGGCCACCTGGCGATGGTCCTGGTTCGTATCGGTCGGAACGTGGGTGACCACCAGATCGTAGTCGGCGCGCAACGCTTCCATCGCCGCGTAGAGCGTCGCCCGCTCCGACTGGAAGGCGCCCTGACAGGCGGGCAGCATCGATTCGCAGTGATCGCGCACGGCGGTGCCCGACTCGGCGCTGAGCCACTGCAAGTTCTCCGACAATTCCTCGCGCGCCCGTGCCGCCGCTTGATCGTCGAGCACACCGCGGTGATCGCTGAAGACGAGCACCCCGACGCGCCGCCCGGCGAAGCAGGCGCGCGCCAGCAGGCCGCCCGCGATCAGCTCGATGTCGTCGCAGTGCGCGCCGACGAACAGGATCCGCTCGGGCAGGTTCACGCCGGGGTCCGCCCGACGTAACCGGCCGTGTGCAGCCAGCGCGCCGCCGCGCTCAGCCCCTCGTCGAGCGGTGTCGACGGCACCCAGCCGAACAGCGTCCGCAGGCGTTCGACCGATGCACAGCGGCGCACGACGCGGTCCCACGAGCGCGGCTCCTCCAGGCTGATGCGACTCTCCGGCAGGTCGAACAGGCGCAGAATCTGTCGCGCCAGCTCGATGATGGGCGTCTCCTCCCCGGTGCCGACGTTCACCACCTGCCCGAGTGCGCGCGGCGCGTCGAGCAGCGCCCGCACCACGTCGCCGACGTAGGTGAAGTCGCGCGTCGCCTCGCGCCCGAAGACGCGCACCCTGCCCTCGCCCGTGTCGAGCGCCCGCATCATGTTCGGCACGGCGTTGCGATACCGTCCGGGGGGATCGCCCGGGCCGTAGACGTTGAACAGGCGAAAGATCGCGTAGGGAAGTCCCGACGACCGCACGTAGGTCTCGCCGACCTGCTTGCTGATGGCGTACGGGGTGTAGGGCCGCGTCGCCCCGTCCTCCTCGAACGGCACCGGCACGTCGCCGTACGACGAGGAGGATCCGGTATAGACGAACAGCCCACAACCGACGCGGCGCGCCATGGCGAGGACGTTCAGCGTGCCCTCGATGTTCGAGCGCATGTCGATGGTCGGGTACTCCATCGACAGCTCGTTGGCGAAGGACGCGGCGAGGTGGTAGACGCGGTCGAAGGGGCCTGGCCCGACGCGTTCGAGGTCCTCGGCGAGCCGCACGTCGCCGTGGACGAACTCGATCCGATCGGCGACGTCTTCGATCACCCGCAACGACCAGGTGGCGGCCAGGTTGTCGACCACGACCACCTGGTGGCCCTGTTCGACCAGGGCCCGGACCAGATTGGAGCCGATAAACCCGGCCCCCCCGGTCACAATGGCGCGCATGCGCGCGGGCGGCGGATTTCGTGGACTTGCCGACACCGCGCTGTTATAGCCATTGCAATCGTTCATGGCCATCGCCAGCTTGATCCGAACGCCGAGCGTGGTGGGACGTTTTGCGTTGACTCTCAATCGGACCCCGCCGCTCTCCGTCGCGTATCTCGCCGGGAGCCTGACGGCAGCGGGTCACGAGGTCCAGGTGATCGACGCGGTCGGCGAGGCGCTCGAGGCCATGCATCCCGGCTACCGGCCGGACATCCTGATCAACGGTCTTTCCGTGGCCGAGATCGTCGATCGCATCAGGCCGGACACTGATTTCGTCGGCATCTCGTGCCTCTTCTCCCACGAGTGGCCGCTGGTCCGCGAGCTGATCGCGGCGATCGCCAAACGCCTGCCGGACGTCCCGATCGTGCTCGGCGGCGAGCACGCCACGGCGGTGCCGGAGCTGTGCCTCGAAGACGCCCCCGAGCTCACCGCCTGCGCCCTGGGCGAGGGCGAGGAGACGGTCGTCGAGTTGATGGATGCGTTCGCCGGACGCACGGCGCTCACCGGTGTCGCCGGAATCGTCTTCCGCTCGCCGAGCGGCCTCCAGCGCACGGCGCCGCGCTCGCGCATCCGCGACGTCGATCACATGGCCGCGCCGCGGTGGGACCTCACGCCGATCGAACGCTATCTGGACGGCGGCTTGAGCTTCGGCGTCGATCGCGGCCGCACCATGGCGCTGCTCGCGACGCGCGGCTGCCCCTATCGCTGCACGTTCTGCTCCAGTCCGCGCATGTGGACGACGCGGTACACGACGCGTGCGCCGGCGCTGGTGGTCGACGAGATCGAGGACTACGTCGCGCGCTACCGGGCCGAGAACTTCGACTTCTACGACCTGACCTCGATCGTCAAACGCGAGTGGATCCTCGAGTTCTGCAACCAGCTCGACGCGCGCGGGCTCCGCATCACCTGGCAGTTGCCCAGCGGCACGCGCTCGGAGGCGCTCGACGAGCCGGTGCTGCGGGCGATGTACCGCTCCGGCTGCCGCAACGTCACGTACGCGCCGGAGAGCGGCTCGGAGCGCACCCTGAACGCGATTCAAAAGAAGGTGAAGCTCGACCACATGGTCGAGTCGATGCGCACCGCCGCGCGGCTCGGGCTGAACGTCAAAGCGAACATCCTCATTGGCTTTCCGGACGAGAAGACGGAGGACCTGCGCCACACCCTGCGCTTTCTCTTGCGTATGGCGCGCAACGGGGTGCACGATGCGTCCGTGTGGACGTTCTCTCCCTATCCGGGCTCCGAGTTGTTCGAAGGCCTGCGCGCCAGCGGCCATCTGCCGCGGCTCGATGACGACTATTACGCCTCGCTGCTCTCCTACTCCGACGCCGCGGGCGCGGTGTCCTACGCCGACGCGCTCGACTCGAAGCAGCTCCACCGCTACCGCGTCAGCGGGCTCCTGCTGTTTTACGGCGTCAGCTACCTGACCCACCCGCTGCGGCCGTTGCGGTCGCTCTACAACATCGCCACGCGCCGTTACGAGTCGCGGCTGGAAATGTCGTTCGGCAACCTCCTCCGCCGCCTGTCGGCGGCGCGGGCGCAGGCCGAGGCGACGTAATGCGCGTCACCTTCGTCACCAGCGGCCTCGAGCACCTCGGCATCGAGGCGCTCTCGGCGTGGGTGCGTCAGGCGGGCCACGAGCCGACGCTGGTCTACGAGGCGCGGCCGTTCTCGTCGGGCACCGGCACCGATTCGAAGCTCCTGGCGCGCCTGCTCGACCCGAAGGCCGAGGAGACCGCCGAGCGCATCGCCGCGACCCGGCCCGACGTCGTCGCGTTCTCGTCCTACAGCGTCACCCATCGCTGGGCCGTCGACGTCGCCCGGGCGGTGAAGCGGCGCTGCGAGGTGCCGATCGTCTTCGGCGGGCAGCATGTCTCGGCCTCGCCGGAGCGCGTGATCCGCGAGCCGTCGATCGACGCGGTCGTCGAGGGCGAGGGCGAGGGCGCCCTGCTCGACCTGGTCGAGTGTGCCGAGCGCGGCCGCTTCGGCCGCACCGACATCGCCAACTGCACGTTCAAGGGCGACGGCGGACCCGTGCGCAACCCGGTGCGGCCCCTGCTCGCCGACCTCGACGCGCTGCCGTGGGCCGACAAGCAGGGCTTTTACGGCGCCGTGCCCGCCTTCGAGCGCGAGTTCTACGTCGTCTCGCGGCGCGGCTGCCCGTTCCGCTGCAGCTTCTGCGAGTACAGCACGTTCCCGCGCCAATACCCGGGCGAGAAGCCGGTGCGGCGCCGTTCGGTCGAGCACCTCATCGCCGAGCTCGCCTTCTGGAAGGCACGCGGCCGGGTGCGCAAGGTGTTCTTCTGGGACGCCATCTTCACCCTCGACCCGAAGTGGATGGAGGAGTTCGCGCACGCCTACCGCCGCGAGATCGGCATCCCCTTCGAGTGCTACACGCACCCGCAGACGATGAGCCGCGACATGGCACACTGGCTCGCCGAAGCGGGCTGCATCATGGTGCGCGTCGGCGTGCAGAGCGTGAACTCGGACACGCTCGCCGCCGTCAACCGCAAGGGCGATCGCGAGAAAGTGACGCAGACGCTGGCCTCGCTCGCCGAGTTCGACGTGCCCTACTCCGTCGACCACATCATTGGACTGCCCGGCGAGGGCGCAGCCGATCAGCTGGACGCCCTGCGCTTCTATGTCGAAGCGCAGCCGAAACGGATCGTCACGCATTGGATGACCTATTTCCCCGGGACGACCGCACTCGACCACGCGCGCGAGCGCGGGCTCCTCGACGACGCCGACGTCAACCGCATTCTCGACGGCGACGTCGGCCCCGGCTACATGTTCGGCGGCAACAAGCGCTACCGCGACCACGAGGAGCTGCAACACCTCTCCGGCGTCTTCGACCTCCTGCCGTTGCTGCCGCGCGAAGCGATCGAGTGGCTGCTCGACCGCCGGCGCTACCGCCATCTGCGCGGTGTCGGCCTGATGCGGCAGCTCGGCACGCTCGCCCTCGCCATCCGCGGCGAGCCGGCGACGCGCGAGCATGTGCGCCACATCATGGCGACGACGATCGACGCGACCCGCGAGGCCGTGCGGCGCAAATTCACGCCGCGCCGCGTCGCGCACGACTCTTGACTTGCGCGTTCGCCGCGATTTAACTGGCCGCTATGCCAAGACCTACGTTGCCTCTGTCGTCAGCCGTTGCGACCGTTCTTTTGGTGCTCGCTTGTGCATACAGCCCCTGTGCGGCGGCTCCGGCACAGGAAGCCTTGGCGACCCCCAAAGGGGTTGCAGAGGCCCCCAAAGCGACGCCAAAAGTCGAGGCTACGCCGCCAGCGGCTCCTGCCGGACAGAGCGGAACGCCGCAGGCGACGCCGAAGGTCGAGGGCACTGTCGGACCGACGGAGAAACCCACGCAGACGACGGAAGCCTGCAAGAAGACAGTGGCCAGCGTCGTTTCAGGCGGCCTGCCGGCCCTGGACGCGCTCTCGCCACACAAGCGCGGGGCGATCTTGGGATCGCCCACCGGCGTGCAGTTCATCACGTGTCTCGCGGTTGCCGGAGACGACGCCAAGCTGTGCAACGCGCTACCCGAAAAGGCGAAGGCCGAGTGCCTGGAATCTCGCGAGTCCTTGCGCGACCTGAAGGCCGTGCCGAAGGCGGGGCTCAAGGCGCGCGTCATCTATCGGCTGTGCGTGCAGGGATCGTCGAAGGAAGAGTGCGCGAAGATACAGACAGCGATCACCGAAGGTGACGCCGCCAAGTGCAAGGGAGTGAGCAAGGAGGGTTTTCGCACCTTCTGTGAGGCCCTGGCGACGAGCGACGTCAAGCGGTGCGACCCGCTTCCCGAGGCGGCGCCGGACGGCCCATCGCGCGGCCTCTGTGCGGCCTTCGCCAGCGAGGACCCGCGCCACTGCCCGAAGGATTCGGGTGATTGCGCCAGGCTGACAAACAGCTTCGCGACGATGAAGAAGCAGGGGCTGGAGGGCTTCTCGAAGAGTGACCCCTCGGTCGCGGCAGCCCGCAGCGGCAAGAAGGCGTGCGAGGTGCTCGTACCGGATCTGGCCAACCTCTGCGACGACCCGAAATAGCAGCGGTCTGCGGAGCGGCTCGGCGCTCCCACGACGAGCGCAAGCGCGTTCCGCTCGCGACGCTTGACTTGCCCGTTCGGCGCGCCTTAATTCAACGCCATGCCGAGATTCTCGTCAGCTTTGTCACTCTTAGTCGGGGCCGCTCTTTTCCTGGCTTATGCCTACAGTCCGTCCGCAGCAGCTCCCGCGCAGGAGGCTCTCCCGACGCCCCCGGGGGTGGCCGCGCCGCCGAAGGCCGGAGAGAGCGCGCCACCAAAGGCGAAAGACGGCGCGTTGAAGACAGGCGCCACAGCGACCCCAAGAAGACCCAGATCAAGCGTTACACCGAACTTCCAAGGCACACCTGGACCGACCGAGAAGCCCACCGCGACCTCGGAAGGCTGTAAGAAGATCCTCCGCGACCTCGCCTCCAGTGATCTCTCGGCGCTGAACTCGATCGGGGTACAGAAGCGAGAGGCGATCATGGGATCGCCGGCGGGGGTCCGGCTCATCGCCTGCCTCACCGTAGCCGGAAACGACAATCGTTCGTGCGACGCGCTGTCCGCGGAGCAGAAAGCGCAGTGCCTGTCGGATCGCGAGGCCTTGCGTGAGTTGAAGGAGATTCCGAAAGAGGCAATCAAAGGCCACGTGCTCCGTCGACTGTGCGTGCAGGGATTCCCAGAGGCGGAGTGCGACAAGGCCAAGGCGGCGATTACCGCCGGTGATGCTGCCAAGTGCGAGGGTCTCCAGGACAGCTCGTTCCGTACTTTCTGCGAGTCTGTGGCGAGCGGCGACGCCAAGAAATGCGATGCACTCCCAGAAGCCTCGTCCGGAGGGCCGGACCGCGCCACCTGTATCGCGTTCACAAACGAAGACGGGCGGCATTGTAAGAAGGATGATTCCGACTGCGTCAAGCTCGCGAACTCCTTCGCGGCGATCAGAAAGCAGGGTTTGGATGGCTTTCAGGGGGACGATCCGGCGTTGATCGCCGCCCGCGGAGGCAAACAGGCGTGTGCGCCGCTCGCCAAAGAGCTGGAAAGTCTCTGCGACGACCCGAAGTAGCCGCGACTCGGACCGCCGAGCGGCCTGACGCTCCCTTCAAGGGCAGGAGACGTAAGCGTCCAGCACGCGGTGCATGTGCTGGATGAGCAACTCCTGATTGCCGACGACCAGAGACTCGAGTCCGCTCGACTGCAGCCCCTGCTGCACGCGCGCCAGATTGTACATGTCCTGGTCGGTGACCGTCCCGAGGCTGCCCTTGCCGAAGGCGAGGTCGGTGTGCACGGGACGGCGCGGCCGCTCCCTGGAGCGCGCGACGCGCTCGAACCGTTGTTGGTCGAGGAGCATGCGACCGGGATCCGTCGGGTGCGGCCGTGCCCGCAGCGACAGCACCGTCAGCGAGTACATGTCGAGTTGAAAGTTCGGAAAGACGTGGAAGTGGTGGCTGTCTGACAGTTGGTCGTCGGTGAGTCCCGCACAGTCGAGCTCGCCGGCTTGCTCGCGGGCACGGATGCTCTGCTGGACCTTGCGTCGCATCGCGAGGGCCGAGCCGGTCACTTCGTCGGCCCCGAGCCCCGCTTCCTTGAGCATCCAGCGCAGGCTCGCATCGATTTCGTCGCGATCCGCTTTGTTCGGGCTGGGGACGTAGAACGGCACGATGAGCCGCCCGTGCCGGCCGAGCAGGTCGGTGCGGACGTTGACGTCGTCGACGAGCCCAAGAATCTCCGGGTGGACAAACTTCAGGTGGTACGCTTCGTTGAACGCGTCGACGCTGACCTTCCAGTTGCACGGCACGTCGAGTGTGAGGTCTTCGACCAGCGCGTAGTCTTCCAACCGATAGGCCGCGATGAGCGGCGCCACCGGGCCGAGGTACTCCTGGAGCGGCGGCGGATCGGACGACAGGAAGACCCAGACGAAGCCCCCCCATTCCGCACAGGCGACGTCTTTCAACCGCGACGACCCGGCGGGCACGCCGTCCGGGAACGTCTCGGCGTCCGGCACGTGAACGAGCCGCCCGTCGCAGGCCCACTCCCAACCGTGGTACGGGCACGCGAAGGACCGCGCCCGCCCCATGCCGGGCTCGCGCAGCCGCCGGCCGCGATGCAGGCAGACGTTGTGGAACGCCTGCACCCCGTCCGCTTGCCGCACGATGAGGAGGGATTCCGTGCCGATCTCAAAGGTGAAGTAACTTCCCGCCCCGGGCAAGTCGCTCGACAGCCCGGCCATCAACCACACGCGCGGCCACAGATGCTCCAGCTCGGCGCGCAGGTACGCAGCCGACGTGTACCGTTCCTTGGGGATCAATGTCATGTCGGGTTCGGGAGCGCGGCCAGCGCAATGCGAAGAGCCTCCGAAAGCCACGGAGCGTACTTCTCCGCGTGATCGCGCAGGTCGTGTTGCAAGTCCGCGATCGATATCCACCGCCAATCGGCGATCTCGTCCGGATCGGGCCGCACCGAGATCGCGGCGCGGGTCGAGCCGACGACGACCGTGTCGTGCTCGTATTCGCTGAGCTCACCGTCCGGATCCTTGGCCCGATAGATGAACGCACCGGCTTCCCGCAACGCCACGGAGAACCCCAGCTCCTCACGCAAGCGGCGCGCGGCAGCGCCGAGCAACTCGTCCTGTGGAAACGGGTGGCTACAGCAGGTATTGGCCCAGCGCGACGGGAAGAGCGCTTTGCGGTGGCTGCGCTGTTGAATCAGGGTCTCGGCGCCTGCATTTCGAAAGACGAAGACCGAGAACGCCTTGTGCAAGACCCCCTCGCCCCGGTGCACCTCGAGCAGCGTCCCCGTTCCAACGGGGTTGCCCGCCCCGTCGCAAATCACCACCGCCCGCGCAGGATCCATGCTCTCAGGGAAACGAACGCGCCCGCGCGTGCGCTCCGTTCCCGACGCAAGGATAAGCCGTGGAGGTCACAGGCCAGATCAAACGAAGAAGGTGAACTCGCGCGCGGCCGGTTCGGCGAGGATGCAACAGTGCTCCTGGATGCGCGCTTTGTTTGCGCCCTCGACGACGCCAACCTCGTGGTACATCATCGCGTCGAAGATCACCAATTCTCCCGGCGTGGGTCGATGTACGATGCGCTCGACCCCTCCCAGGAGTTGCGCGGAGAGCTCCGGATCCAAGCCCCGCGGAACATCGGAATCCATCGCTGCATATTGGTTGAACACGATGAACTCGCCGCCTCTGTCCGGATTCTGGATGTACACGTTGAAATTGAAGCGCCGCTGAAAGCGCGACAAGGCGTTGCGACGATCGTGCTCGAAGGCGTCGACATGCGGAGGCGCAAACGCATCGCGGATCCCCCACACGGCGTCCGTCTGGTAGGCACGACCGGGGCCCTCCTCCACCGGGGTTTCCTTCCAGCCGGCTTCGCTCCACACCTGGCGCATGGTGTGAAGCGGGTCCGTGCCGCCGGCGAAGAGTCGCCGGATGCGGCTGGCGCTGTCGGCGACGTGGGTGAAATACTCGTCGAACTCGTCGCGGTCCACGAACATTTCGACCGGCCACGCCAGGCTGTCGAACAACATCGTGCCCATGCGCATGCCGCGTTGGTGGGGCACCTCTTCCATGGCGCGCTCGAAGCGCTGGACGATCTCGGCGCACCATTCCGGCGACAGGAATCCCGGGATGCAGATGTACGGATACGTCCTGTTCATCAGGATATCGACCGCTGCCGGCGTCAGGCGCGGCAAGACGAGCGGCTGCCACGAATCGGAGCTGGAGACCGCGTTGGGACCAACCGTCATTAAACCAGGATACACACCCGACACCGGCATTGCCAAGATCCGCGCGCGAGCCATCGTCTGACGGCGAGGCCTGGTTCAATGTCGGAGTTGGCCAGAAGAGCGGGACGACGAGCCCGCTTCGTTGACTTTCCGCGTGGGGGATCTACCCGGGTTGAATCTCGGCGAGGTCTTCTTGCAGGGAAGGAATGCGACCGCACTCGTTCAGCCCGCGCGCGATGCCGTGCATCGCCTTCTCGACGCCGTCCATCAACTCGCGGCCCGGTGAGCCCCAGTCCGGCACCCGGTAGCTGAACGCCAGTCCGGCAATCGTCCGGTAGGAGGCGCCGGCGCCAACCGGCCTGACGTCGATGACCAATGGCCCGGGCGGAGTCTCGAGCGCGACGGCGATCTGCTTTGCTTCGTGCCACGCCGCCGTGACCTTCAGTGCTTCTCGGGTCTCGACTTGCACCGCGTGCGATACGCAGCCGAAGGAGAGAGCGTCAAAAGGAGTCACCTCGTTTCGCTCGCTCTCGTCCGGGGGGGGTGGCTCGGCCGAGCTCAGTTCCACCGCGTAAGAGTGATCCTGCACCCACGGAGTCTCGAATCGCTTCCCGCCGCCGCGGGGACTCAGGCGCCAGGAGTAGTTGTTGAAGCGCCCGTCCGTGGAGCCCGCGAGCTCATCGAGGCGCGCCATGGCGGCCTCCGTCGCCGCCGGCGACCATCCCCTGCATGACGTCATCCGCAAGGTGTGCGGCTCGAACTGCATGTCCGCCCCCTGGGGGGCGCGGGTCATGAAACCATCGGGCAAGACCAGGCAATGGTGCACCACCGTGTTGCATGGCAGATCCAACGCCTGATCGATGGTGGCGAAGAACGAATCGGGATCATCGCCTGGCAGTCCGAAGATGAGCTCGATGAAGCATGGGACGACGTCGGCCACGGCGCGTACCGCATCGATCGTGCGCCGCGTGTCACCCGGTCGTTGCACGTGGCGCAGGACGTCCTCGTTGAAGGACTGCACACCGATACCCACGTGGTGCACCTGACACCCGGCGAGGAACTCGAGCAGGTCCTTGCGGATGTGTGTCGGGTACAGCTCGCAGGAGAGCGGGGCCTCCTTGAAGAAACCGACGCGCTCCTCGGCGGCTTTGAGATTTCGAAACGCGCGCGCATTGAGGTTGGGTGCGGCATCGACGATGAAGGCTCCGTTGGCAGATGCGCGGCGGAACGCCTCGAGCTCGCGGACGAGATAATCCTCGCTGAGTACCCGGCTGGCGCGATCGGCGACCCCCCACTCACAAAATGAGCAGTTCAAGGGACATCCGCGGAAGGTTTCCAAATGCGCCGTGCAGCCGTGCGGTGCGAGGTCCAGCTGATAGGGAGACACGATCAGGTCGAGATCGTACTCCGGCGCGGGCCCCGGGGTTGTCCAGCCACCGGCATGGCGGGCGGCGACTCCCGCGACCGATTGCAGAGCTTCGACCGTGCGATCACGCAGCCCGACGATGCTTCGAAAGGCCAGCTCGCCGTCGCGCGTGACGATCGCATCGACCGACTGCGCCTGCTCGCGAAAGGGTTCTAGGTCGAACATGGCCGGACGCGCCGACGGCCCTCCGAACACCACGGTACGCCCGGGACGGCTTTCCTTGAGCAGCACACATGTCTCGAGCAGATGGACGAACGACCACAGATAGGCGGAGGCGCCGACAACGTCGGGATCAAAGCGCTCGACCTCGCTTGCCAGCTGTTCGGGGGTCCGCCCTCCGCCCTCGAACACCCGCACCTCGGCGTCCGCGAGCTCGGGATCCCCCACGACCGCCGCCTGGATCCTGCGCGCGGCGTAATTGAAGGGAACGAAACCGGGATCGTCGAGCGTGTCGGTCTCCCGGCACAGGATGGCAACGCGTCGCCCCCCACGACTCTTCGCCTGGATCCCCATTTCAGCTCAGCCGACTGTCTGGCCGCCTCGTTCGAACAGCACGGACGAGCGCTGCAGATTCGAACCCGATCGCTTGGTCATCTCGAAATTCGACGGAAAGTACCAGCCGTTGTCGTCGTTGTGCAGCCAAGCGTCGTGGCTCGATCGAGCCATTTTGTCGAGCTCCGCGGCCATGGCGTCGATCTCGCCCGGCTCCCACCCGAGACAGGATTCCATCCGCAGGGTGATCGGGTCGTAGACCATCGCGAAGGAGGCCGGCGCTCGCGACATCAACGCGTTCGGCAGGACCAGGCAGCGAAAGACATGGACGCTGGCACCGAGGCGCATCGCACGGTCGAAGGTACGGCGGAAGGAATCCGGGCTGTCACCCGGCAGGCCCATGATGATCTCAATCGCCGTGTTGGGGGCGATCGCGAGCACGTCGGCCACGACCCGTTCGAAGCGGGCGGCATCAAATGGGCGCTCCACGTTCTGCAGGACATCGCGGTCGAATGACTGCAGGCCGAGGCCCAGGTCGGCCCCACCGCCGACCTCGCTGAGAAATTGGAGATGCTCGTCGGTCATGTACTGAGGATAGACTTCGGCGTTCAGCGTCGCATTGCGGAAGAACCCAACCTCGCGTTCGGCGGCGCGCAGGTTGCGAAACGCGCGCGCGTTCAAGTTGAGCGCCGCGTCGACGATCATCGCGCCCTTCATGCCGAGCTCCAAGAAGGCGCGCAGCTCACGCACGAGATAGTCCACCGAAAAGATGCGGTTGGTCTTCTTGAGATCGCCCCACTGACAAAACGTGCACGACAGCGGGCAACCGCGAAACGTTTCGAGATGTCCAGTCTTGCCCGGCGGGACGAGCCCGAGCTGAAACGGCGATGCGAGCCCATCCAGGACCGGTTGCGCGTGTTCCGGCGTGAGGTGCCATCCGTGACCGGTCGACACCGCCAGCCCCTTGATGCCGGTCAAATCGGAGCGACGGCGCTCCGACAGCGCCAAGATTTCCTGGAAGATGTCTTCTCCCTCGCCGAGTACCAGCGCATCGACCACTTGCGGCCCGTCTTGAAACGGGGGCAGCGCGAACATCTCGAGACGGGCCGACGGCCCGCCGAAGATCACGGTTCGGTCCGGACGGCGCTGCTTCAGTTGACGCGAGACCTCGATGAAGGTCGGGAAGGACCAGACATAGGCGGAAACGCCTATCACGTCGGGGTCGAATGCCTCGATGCGGCCGACGAACTCCGCAGCATCCGTGGAACCCGAGTCGAATACCTCAACCTGAGCGTGAAGCGACGGGTTCGCTTCCACCGCCGCGTGGATCTTTCGGACACTGTAGTTGAAAGGACGAAAGGTGCCCTTCTGCTCCGGCAGCGGGTCCAGGCAAAGGAGAGCAACGCGCGTGTCCTTTTCAACCATTGTCTAATCGTCTGACGAAGACTCGCTTGAGAGTCAAGCGCACTCATCACCACGGTGGTCGATCCGCTCACAGATGCGTTGGCTGAGTCCCCTCGTCCAAAATCGATAGAATGCACCGCGGGAGCCGGTCGAGATCACTCCGACGGGTGTCGTGGCTCATCCCGCTCTATACGACCTGGGGCCGCTCGTTGCGCTGTCGCGCGAGCTGCACCAGGCCTTTGCGGTGATCGAGCGACAGCGATCCGTCGTCACCCGCGACGATCCGCTCGCAGGCGTCGCGGATGAGACGCTCCATCGCCGCCTTTTCGTACGAGCCGTTCACCTTCGTGTAGAAGACGTTGAAGGAGGCCGTGCGCGCCAGCGCCGGAGTCGATTCGTCGCGCGCCGCCAGGACCAGCTCCACCGTGGCGTCGCCACCCGCCAGCGCCAGCGTGTAGCGCGCCTGGTTGCGGTTGAGCTGCACGCGCACGAGGCGCCCCACCTCGGCCGGCAGCCCCGCGAGCAGCGCTTCCCAGGCGGGGTGCCCGTGCGACGCGCTGCTCGACTCCTCCGGCTTCTCGTCCGGCCGCCCCTCCACGCCCTTGGTGCGCGGTGCCCACGCGTGCGTGCGCGGCGCCGGCGCCAGCGTGTCCTCCATCCAGCCGAACTTGCGCACGTAGTCGTGCGACAGTCCGAGGCACTCGTCGCTGTGCTCGCACACGGCCTCGTACAGGCAGGCGAAACGCGGAAACTCGTTCCAGAACGTCTCGACAATGATCGTGTCGGGTTGGCTGTTGTCGAGCGTCGCGCCGTGGGTGCCCAGCATGCACTGGGGGACGTACTTGGTCACGGAGCGAATCCCCAGCGCCGCGCAGCGTTCGAGCGCGAGCCGCAATGTGGGCATCGCCGCTTCAAGCGGCGCGATCAGGTTGTGATGGTCGTCGTGGTCTTCCATCGGCAGGTAGTTCCAGAACTCCATCTCGCTCACGCCGTGCGTGTGAGCGACGCCAACGATGCCTTCGAAGGCGCCGATGTTGGTGCGATGCACGACCGTATTGGTAATGCGCCGCACCGGATGCGTGGCCAGGTTCTCGAAGCCGCCGATCAACTCGTCGAAGCTGCCCGGGCGCTGCGTGATCGCGTCGTGCAGCGCCGCCGTGTCGCCGTGCAGCGAGACGAAGAACTCGTCGATGCCGGCGTCGACCAACGAGCGAGTGAACTCCGCGTCGGCGAGCTTGCGCCCGTTCGTCTGCAAACGCACGTGGCGGAACGATCCCGACTCGCGCGCGTAGCGCACGAACTCAAACAACGACTTCTCGAGCGTGACTTCGCCGCCGGTGAAGATGACGCGGTCGTACTTGCGGCTGCGCAGGTTGTCGTCGGCAATGGCGACGAAACGCTCGAAGGGCACGCCGCGATAGTTGTTCATGCCCTCCTGCACGATGCAGAAGGTGCAGGCGCTGTTGCAGTGGAAGTCCACCGTCACCGCCAGATCGCGGAAGCGGGTGGGATGCACCTGATCGCGCAGCGCCGTTACGGTCATAACGTACAGTAGTAGCTCGACTTGGTCATCACGACCGAACCGTCTGGCCGCATCGTGTAGTCGATGCCCACGTCGAAGCGCAGGTGGTCCAACGCGGCGCGGTGCGCGTCGACGAAGTCCCGAATCGCCGGCGGGTAGTCCATCAGGCGCAGGAAGTACGCCAGCTGGCCGACGTCGATGCCGGAGTAGTAGACCGCATCGGCAAAGCGCTTCTTGGCCACGCAGATGCGGTTGCAGTCGATCAGCTCGGGCAGCAGCACGCGCGACAACTGCATACGGGTGAAGTCGGCGAACACGCTCTGATGGATCTCGTGCAGGATCTCGCGGATCTCGGTCTTCGGGTGCAGGAAACGGTAGACGTTGTCCATCTCCAGCCGTTCGGCGGAGAGCTTGTAGGACCGGCCGCCCTGGACCTCGTAGTAGGGAAGATACAGGTTCACCACATCGACCGTGCCACCCTCGGCGGTGTCGGGGTGCAGGTCGAACGAGAACATGAAATAGGGCACGGTCTCGCGCGGGCGCGGCACGACCTGGAACCACGGCGCGACGGTGTCGATGATCGACGTGGCGCGGACGGCGGGATCTTCTTTGAGCCGGTCGTAGAAGTACAGCTCCCACCAGACCCGGCCTTCGTGGTGCTTGATGCCGACGACGGTGCTGTCGCGTCCGGCCGCACGCTGAACCGCCAACAGCGCCTCGTCGAGCGAGGGCGGTGCGCCGGCGACGTCGAGGCTGTTCCACAGCAGCGATTCGCTGCGCAGCTTGCCGCGCGGGTCGCGCAGCGGGTCGTAGGGCTGCAGACAGTAGTCGAAGTATCGATCCGCGTCGGTCGTCGACACCAGCGGGCGCGCCGCGGCGAGATCGCGTGCAGCCTGGGTCATGCTTGCGGCCCCGCACTGCTGCCGTCGATGTGGCGCCACGGCGCCGGTGGATCGGCCCAACAGGTCCCAAGGGCCGCTGCCCCGCGCTCGCTGGCGCGCAGGCGAGCGGTGAACCAGTCGACCAGTGACTCGAGCGCGCCCGGCGAGGGTTTGCCGTCGCGCACGCGCACCGACACCGCGTGGCGTTCGGTGCGCCGAAAGGCGCGCGCCGCGTGCTCCGTCGGCTCGACGAACACGCCCACCTCGATGTCCCCGCTGCGGAACACCGCCGTCGGTTCCAACGCCTCGGGCGCGCGGCCGCTGTCGCGCGGCTTGAAGTAGAGCGTCCAGGTCGCATCGCCGAGTGAGATGCCGAGCGATCGCGGTGGAGCCGGCGCAAACGGCAGCAGCGATTCGACGCGGCGCGGATCGTACCCGGAGAGCGCGCGGACGCACGGCCATGTTTCCCCATCGCGCGGCTCGCGCAAGGCGATGAAGAAGGCGCGCGCCCGCAGTACCGCGCCGACTGCATCGAACGACAGCACGCCACCGGCGTCGGCGCCCTCGGCGCGCGCTGCGCCGGCGAGCTCTCCAGCGCGCGCCCCCAGCCCCTTCGCCAGCGCCACCGCATCGGCCGCCTGCACATAGAGCTTGGTCTCGACAATGCCGTCGGCGCGCGCGTTCATGCCCAGGACGGCCGGACTCTCGTCGCCGCGCACACCGGGCGCCAGGGCGGCGCATAGCCGTGTCCGCGTCGCGCCCGAGGCGTCCGACGCGTTGACGTACACCTTGACGCAGCGCCGATCGCCGCCACCGCGCCGGTCCCAGCCGACGATGAGGGGCACACGCTCCTGCTCGGCGAGATCGAGCCACCGACCGACGGTGGGCGGCAGCTCGACGCCGAGCGTCGCGGCGATCGCATCGAGGACCTCGCGCGATGCCTGCTCGATCATCATCCGTCCCGCCGTCGGCGTGGCACCTGCCCCGCCGCGCACCGATGCTTCGTAGCACGCCTGATCGCGCACCGACGCGGCGAGTGCGAGCGCGAGCGCATCGCCCCCGGCGCCAGGCAGCGCGGCGGCGACGCGCTGGGCGAGCGCGTCTGCCGGCGGCCGGTTCAGCAACCGCGGTGGGGTCGCCGCCTGCGACCAATCGCCTGCACAGGTCGGCGATTTGTCATGAGATCGCATGAGGTTGACGATTGGACCCTTCCCCCCGGCGCGCGGCCTGAACGCGAGCTGGAAGGCCTATCTTCAGTGCCAGTACCTGGCCTGTCAAGCAAAATGGCGGCCCCGCACCGACTGAAACGCACTGGGCGTCTGGATCAGCTCCAGTACACGATCCTGCTGTGGTCTTTGGTGTAGGCAAAGAAGCCGCCCAACGTCCACCGCGCCCCGCCGCGGACTTCGGTCACCAGATGGTAGTGCCGCCCCCCGTCGAACAGGAGCATATCGCCCACACCGGGGCGCACCTCGATGTAGCCGCGCTCGGCGAGGATCACCCGCGCGCGTTCCGGCCCGCCCAGGTCCCCGATGATGCGGTGGCCGTCCGCGGAGCAGTCGGTCGTGAACACCTCGAGGACGCCTCCGTCGGTGGGGAGGGCCACCGGCACGTAGAAGCTCATGATGGTCTCGGCGTCGAGATGGGCCAGGATCGGCTTCATCGCGGCGGCGCGCGTGGTGCCGTTCTCGTAGTGGATCGGCAGCGAGTCACCTTCGATCAGGACCCGAATGGTTGCCGGCAGGTACTCGCGCCCGTTGTCTGTGCGGGCGACACCGACCGGCAGACCCCCGGTGACGGTCGCCAGCACCGACTCGATGCGCCGTTCCAGCCCCCCCGCGGAGGCGAACAGCGGCGCGATCGCGCTGCGGAAGCGCTCGGCGTCGGCGAGATAGTCGTGCAGATCCTCGGATCCCATCACCAGCGGATTGCCGAATAGCCCTCCCTTGAAGGTCGGAGCGACCGCCCGCGGCATGCCCTCGATCCCCGCCTGAAGGCGTTCGACGAGCTCTGCCATCTGCTCGGGCTCGAACACGCCGCGGACGATCGCGCCCACGTAGCGCCGGCGGTAGATGTCGCCGAGCAGATCGGGGTAGCGCGCGAGATCGGCGATCGCGAGCGTGAGCACTTCCAGTCCGCTGGTAGCGGCGCGAGCGCTCTCCCCCATCGGCCGACTAACTCCAGTAGTGCAGGGTGTGCGCATCGCGCGACGGGGCGAGAAATCCGCCCATCGTCCAGCGCGCCTGCGTTCCCTGCACCTCGTTGACGCGGTGGTAGTACCGGCCTTCCTCGAACAGGGCCAGATCGCCCACCGCCAGGTCGAGGCGCAGGCAGCGTCGGTCGGCCAGCCCTTCGTGCGCGTTGTCGCGACCGAGGCTGCCGTCGAGCTGATCGATGAGCGGGTCGCCGAAGCACACGTCGTAGACCTCGAGCTGGCCGCCATGCTCGGGCAACGCGAGCGGCATGAGCGTGCTGATCTCGCCGGAGGGGTCGATGATCTTGGTCAACTCACCGAGGGCCGGAAAGGCATAGGTCTCGTTGCCGCAGTGGAGGGTGACGGTCCCGCCCGGATCGACCACCCGCACCGTCGCCGGCGCGTAGCGGCGGCCGCCGACGGAGGGAACACTCACCGGCCGCCCGCCGCTGAGCGCCCCGACGATCTCCCGCAAGCGCGCTTCGTAACCCGGCCCGTCGCCGAAGGCCGCTTCGAGCGCCGGACTGATCTGCTGGGCCGCGGCGAAGTACTCGTCCAACGACTCGTCGGCCATGCGCAACACGCGACCGTAGGTGCGGCCCCGAAACGTGTGAGCCTCGAACACGCGCATGCTCGGCTCTTGTCCGAGCCGCGTGACCACTCGCGCCAGTCGATCCGGATCAAACACGCCGCGCACCAGCACGCCGAATATGTCGTGGCGCAGGATCCGCTCGATGGTGTCGGGGTGATCCGCCACCTCGGCGGCGTCGATCTCGAGCATGTGCAGTGGATTCGCCATCGGACCTCGCTTTCATCCTTCGGCTCCCGCGCGCAGGCTGTCAAGCGCGATCGCCCACTGTCCGATTCCGTTGTTCCAGGATCATGAGCGCGATAGACTCCGCCGGCGCCCCGGGGGCACAGCGTCTTCGCCGTACCGCGCCAGCCAGGGCAGGGATCACAAATGTTCGAAGTGACGTTCCTCGGCCATCAGGGCTGGCAGTTCTCCGCCGACGGCACCAACGTGCTGCTCGACCCGCTGCTCTGCGATGGGTTTGGGCACGACCCGCGCGGCAACGGCTTCGACGTGTTCCCGCCGCGGCGCATCGATTTCGCCTCCTGCCCGCCGATCGATGCGGTGCTGTTCAGCCACGAGCACGAGGACCACTTCAACGTCCCCTCCCTCGCACGGATCGATCGCCGCATTCCGATTCATCTCTCGTCCAGGTCGTCCTCCGCCGCGCGGCGGATCCTCGCGGAGCTCGGCTTCACCGTCCGCTTGCTCCAGCCTGGAGAAGCCTTTGGGATCGGCGCCATCGCGGTCGTCCCGCTGCCGCAGGCATCGCTCGGCGGCAGTCACCCGGGCGAATGGGATTCCCTGGCCCTCTACATCGGCGATCGCGCCGGGCACGGTTCGTTTTTCACCACCGTCGACCACCGTCCACACAGCCGCACGTTCGAGCTCGTCAAACAGCGCGGCCTGCGCGCGACGCTCGTCACGTATGCCGACAACGAAGCGGACCTCTCCGCCATGTTCCCCTGGGCGGCACCGCCGAGCGACGGGACCGGCTCGCTCGCAGGCGAGCTGCGGGTGTTGCTGGAGCGGGCGATCCCGCGCGAGCAGCGGCCCGAGGCCGTCCTGTTGTGCTCGAATGGGTTGGCCCCGCGCGGCGATCTGGCCTGGATGAACCGGGCCATGTTCCACCGCGATCCGCGCGCCGCCTGCGCGCAGCTCCGCCCGCAGTTCGGCGACCTGTTCCTCGCGCCGCTCCCCGGCGATACCGTCACGCTCCGCAAGACGCGTCGCGTCGGAGCCGTGACCGCCTCGACGTGGATCGGCGCACGGCCCGAAAGCGCCTGGCCGGCGCGCGGCGGCGGGGCAACGCCGCCCACGCCCTTCGCTCCCGCCACCGGGCACCTGCGGCTCGACGAGGCGGCGCGCCGCGCCTTGCCTCACGCGCTCGACGAGCTCGCGCGTTTCCTGTACGCGTCGCCGCTGTTTCTCGAAATGTACGTGCTCGCGGCCGACACCGCGCACGGACGCCGACCGACGATGGCCTTCGCCCTGCTGGAGGGCGACGACGTCGAGCAGGCCCATGCGAACGGCGGGACGGTGTGGTCCTGGGACCCGAACGGCTGCCGCTTCGTGCAGGAGGAGGCGATCGAACGGCCGGAGAACGAGTTCGTCGCCGGCGCGCGTTGCTGGGCCAGCGATCTGCTGGCCGTGCTCCAGGTCGAGATGCCAGCGGCGTCACTGACCCTGGGGCGGCTGGCGGGGTGGAACGCCGTGCCGGCGCAGCTCCGCTTCGACCTGCCGAACCTGCTCCACATCTACTGCCACCCACTGCGCGCGCCGGACCAATTCCTGGCGCTGTACCGGCAGCTCGCGCGCGGCGGACCGGAAACTGTGGGTGTGGTGGGCCGAAGCTAGGCGACGATCGAGTACTCGCGGCTCTCGGGATCGAACAGGACCGCCATATGGCTGAAGAGCCGGTGACGGTCGCCTTCGACGGGGAGCACTTCGTGGTAGTGACCAGCGTCGAATACGACGAGATCGCCCGCTCGCACGGCGTACTCCGCCACCGCCCGCGGTGAATCGGCTCGGAAGGGCCCGTCCTTCTGCCGATGGCGGTAGACGCGAAAGTTGCCACCCCGCTCGGCCGGCTGAATGAAGGTGTTACAGCTGATGCGGCGCGGGAACCTGGACAGGCTGCACGGCGTTTCCTGGTGGTACGTATCGACGTGGGGTGGCGCGAGCGACGGCCCCGCCATCCCCCAGAGCACGTCGGTGTGATACGGCCGCGCGTCCTCCAGAGCCGGGAGCTCCTTCCACCCCGTTTCGTTCCAGAAGGCGCGGATCACTTCGAACGGGTCGAGGCCGCCGGCATAGATCTCCCGCAACAGGGGGCGATCGCGCGCAACGCGGGCGAAGTATTCATCGAGCTTGGGCGGGCCGGTCGCCGCGTCGTCGCCCATGAAGGTGTTCATCGCCATGACGACGGTGTCGACGTAGTTGGTGCGCAGAAAGACGTGGTGCTCGGGATGCGCGGCCAGAAAGGCCAGGAAACGCCGCGTAATCTCCTCGCACCAGGCGGGAGACAACAGCTGGGGGATCAAGACGTAGGCGATCTCCTGGCGCAGGAGGCCTTCGATGTGCTCGGCGAGCAGACGCTCGGCGACGACAGGCGCCCACGCCGGCGCTCGATCGTCGCCTCTGCGCTCCCCGACGGAGCCGGCAGGCGTGCCGAGGGTTCCTGCCATGGGCGGCTCAGGCGAAATAGAGAACGTTCTTCCCGGCCTTGTCGAACATCAAGAAGCCGCCCATCGTCCAGCGCGTACGGCTGCCTTTCACCCAATCGACCCGGTGCAGATAGCGCCCGCCGTCGAAAATGAGGACGTCGCCCGTAGACGGGCGCACTTCCATCCACTCCGCGTCGCCGAGCAGGGCTCCGACGTTGGACCGATTGTCGGGAAGGATGTTCTCCGGTCCCACGTCGCTCCATTTGAGCGAATAGATGATTAACCCGCCGCCCTCTTCTGCCTCCTGCAGCGTCAGGAAGTAACTGATCTGATCCTTGTTATCGACCATCGACTTCAGGTGCCCGTACGCAGGACGCTGGTACATTTCGTTGCCGCAATGCGGCGCTAGCTGGCCGTCCACGGGCACGATGCGAATCGTGGCCGGCGTGTACGAGCGGCCGTCGCCGAAGCGCGCCAACTGTACCGGCCGGCCTCCGGAGAGCGAGCGAAACACACTCTCGACCCTCGGTTCGAACGCCTGCATCCCTTCGAAAACCGGTAGGGTCTCTTCGCGGAAACGGCTGGCGGAATCCAGATAGTCTTGCAGCGACGGATCCCCACCCTCGAGGCAGCGACCGAGAAAATGGGTCTTCTGACTCGCCGGCAGCTGCATCTGCGGAAATCTGTCCTGACTTGCGTCGAGTCGACTCACCACCTGCGCCATCTCTTCTTTCGAGTAGACGCCCCGAATGACCAGGCCGCCGCGCGTGCCGTTGAACATCTCGCGCAGCGCGTCGGGATACTTGTGCAGATCGGCGACATCGATGAACTCGAAACCGAGCACGGGCCGCTCGGCAGGGGCCCGCTTCGCCGGATCGAGCGGTGGCGCCTCATGCACGACGAGGTAGGGCTGTCCTTCCATTGCGACGGCCTCCTCGGCGCTTGATTGCGCAGTCGCGCCGGGCTCCGTCTGTTCGAGTACGGGAGGAGGAATCGTCTGCAGCACCCGAGCCAACCC
The DNA here is from genome assembly GCA_964455095.1 of uncultured Binatia bacterium (SeqCode). Classification (GTDB taxonomy): domain Bacteria; phylum Desulfobacterota; class Binatia; order HRBIN30; family CADEER01; genus CAYVUV01. The sequence continues at coordinate 8,607 of CAYVUV010000269.1, read as the reverse complement.
GGTGATGTCGTCGCGGCGCTTGAGCCAGGCAACGATCAGCTTGAGCAGCTTGCCCGCCTCGGCGCTGTGCTCAGGATCGATCTCGTAGTGGGCCACATCGATCCCGCCGACGCGCGCGAAACGCGGCTTCGTGCCCCCCGCCCTGAAGGTCACCACTACACTCGCCGACCCGCGCGAGAACTGCGCGCACGCGGCGTCGTCGCCATTGTCTGCCAACCCGACGGAGTCGATGGTCCATCCCGCCAGGGAACGGCCCGCGCGGAGTCCCCAGCGCCCGAGCAAGTCTTGCGCGGGATCGCGGGCGGGCGGCGGCATCGCAACGGATTCGACTGTCTCTTGATCGCTCAGCGGCATCGGTCACCTCTCCCGGCGTCGAGTGGCACCCCTACCCGCTCGCCTCGTCCAATTGCGACGAGGGACCGCTGACCGGGTTGTCGCTCTCCCGGCCGCCGGTCGCGTGGCGTGGTTGGGTTTCGGTGGCGTCGGCAATGAATTGGGCCCCAAATTGGCTAGCCTTTGAATCACGTAATCGCCCCGGCGGAGATTTGTCAAACTCCGATTCCCAGAATCACACGACGCACCGCAGCACCCCAGGCTCGTTTCCCCTTGCCTTGCAAGCCTTCCCACCCGCAGATACGTTCCCGCGCCATGACCAACGGCGGCCAACGCGTGCTCGCACTCCACGAGGACTCGAACTCGTGCGCCGCGTTGTTCGTCGATGGGCGCCTGGAGTACGCGGCGGCGGAAGAGCGCTTCAGCCGCGTCCGGTTCCACGCCGGACGGCCGGAGCGGACGCTGCGCGACATTCGGCAGCGCTACGGTTTCGACGAACAGAGTGAGCCCGCGGTCGTGATGGCGAACCGCTTCAGCTTCCTGCCCAGCCTTCCCCTGCCGCTGCTGCCGCAGGAAGAGCACGACATGTTCTCCGTCTCGCACAAGGCCTACCTGATCTACCAGGAAGCGCTCTGGCATTCGCCGCTGGCGCGCGCGGTGGTGGAAAAGGCCAACCGCGCCCTGTTGCGCCGGCGCTTCCCGACGATGGTCCACCTCGGCGACCACCACACGGCACACGCCTACTCCGCCTACATGATGTCGGGCTTTGCCGAAGCGACGGCGATCACCACCGACGGGTTCGGCGATGGCAGTTCCGGCAAGGTGTTTCGCTGCCAGGCCGGCCGCTGCCACGAGCTGTACGGCGGCTCGGCGGTGAATTCGGTCGGCATCTTCCATGCGGAGATCGCGCAGCTGCTCGGCATCGACGCGCGCCTCGGCGGCAAGGTGACGGGGATGGCGGCCTATGGCAATCCGCGCCAGGCGTATCCCTTGGTCGCGCGCCTGATCGCGCCCACACCGGGCAATCGCGCTTTTGAGCTGCCTCCCGTCCGCGCGCGCCGTCGCAATCGTTCGCCCTACTCGGACCTCGCCCAGCTCCCCAAGCAAGACGTCGCCGCGGCCGTGCAGCAACGGCTCGAGGATGTCTTCATCCCCTACGTCGAGACGGCGCTCGCCGAGAGCGGGATCAAGGACGTAGTGCTCGCCGGGGGGGTGTTCGGCAACGTCAAGCTGACGCAGCGCATCCTGGAATTGCCATCGGTCGGGCGCGTCTTCGTCCACCCGGCAATGAACGACCACGGTATCGCGGTCGGCGCCGGCCTCGAGTATCTCGCGCGCGCGCATGGTGCCCGCCCCGCCCGACTCGCCAACGTGTTCCTCGGCCCCGACTTCTCCGACCAGGAATGCGCCACGGTGCTCGACGAGCTCGGGCTGCGCTACCGCGAAGAGGCGGACATCGATGCGCGCGTCGCCGCACTGCTCGCCGAGGGGCAGATCGTGGCGCGATTCTCGGGTCGGATGGAGTACGGTCCGCGCGCGCTCGGCAACCGCAGCATCTTGTACCGCAGCGACGACGCGTCGGTGAATCAGTGGCTGAACCAGAAGCTGCGGCGCAAGGAGTACATGCCGTTCGCACCCGCCACGCTCGCCGAAGCCGCCGCCGATTGTTACGGCGACCTGTCGCGCAGTCGGGAATGCGTCCGCTTCATGACCGTCGCCCTCCCCTGCACGGACTACATGCGCCGCACATCTCCGGCCGCCGTGCACATCGACGGCACGGCACGGCCGCAGGTGGTCTGGGAGGAGGACAACCCGAGCTACTACCGGATGCTGCGCCTGTATCGCGAGCGCACCGGCATCCCGAGCGTGATCAACACCTCGTTCAACATGCACGAGGAACCGATCGTCTGCACGCCGCGCGACGCCTGTCGGGCCTTTCTCTCCGCCGGCCTGCCCTACATGGCGATGAACCGCTTCCTGGTGACCGGGCCCGACAACCAGCAGCCGAGCTGAACAGCGCGCTCGCTGCCGATTCAGGGACTAAACGAGCGAAGCGGCCGGCGCCGCGGCGCGAGCGCTCCGCGTCCGCCAGATGCGATGATCGAGCCAGTAGTGCTCGAGGTTCACACCGATCATCGCCGCCGCCCACGCCGGGATGGCGAGCGCACCGGCGGGGCGCAGTTGCATCCACTCGGCGGCGGCGCGCAGGCCGGCCGAGAGGAACGTGAGCCCGAGTGTGATCGCACCAGCCAGGGCGAGGAGTCCGACGAGATAGTGCAGCCAGGAGGAGCGCAGCGTCGACTGGATGCGCGCGCCGAGTTGCGTATCCGACGCGACCGTCGAATCGCGGCGCTCGACGTGCCAGACGAAGTACAGGTACTGGGCGTAGTGCCCCGAGGCCAGCGCATACAGCGGGATGGCCGGATGCGGATCGCAGACGAGCAAGCCAGACCAGATCAAGTTGGTGCCGAAGAAGATGCCGGCACCGATCGGATCGACGCGCTCGCCGCGCCGGTGCGACTGCCACTCGCGCCAGGCGAAAGCCGCGAGAGCCATGGCGCCAGCAACCGCCATCGCCTCGACCAAAAGCATGGGAAACGAGGGCACCACGGCGCCGGAATAATGGCTCGACACCATGCCCGCTCGATAGAAAAGCGCGGCGCCCGGCAAGAGCAGGCACGCCGCCATGTCGAGCCGCGTGTCGATGGTGCGCCCGGTGCGCCGCTGCGAGGCGCGCACCAGGCCGTAGTTCTGCATCAGGGCATGGTGAAAGCTCAGGAAGTACTGCGCGGCGAGCAGCACCGCGCCGCCGCCGATCGCCTCGAAGGTGAGGGCAAACGCCGCCACCGCAATCGGGATCGCCATCCGCTCGACGGGATTCGACCGCCAACCCGGGCGCACGTAGACGCGCGTCCAGGTGGCGCCCATGTGCATCAGGTTGAGCCCGACGAAACTGAGCGCGAACAGCGGCATCGCCACCGATTCCGGTATCAGGCCCGTCGCCGCCGCCGCCGCCAACACGGCGCCGGGCACGCTGCTCCACACGAACGCGGCCCATTCTCCGGAACCGGCCGAGGGCCGCGGAATAGAGCTGGTGGAGGGTAGTGCCTGCGAAATTGCCATCGATCCCGTCTACCACGTCCTACTGACGCGCGCAGAATCTGTCAACGAAGTTGAGGACCGACTCGAAACGCCTCGCTCGCGGTCCTGGTTTGACCTGGGACACCCGGTTTGCCATGCCAGCGATGGGGGTGAGGTCAATCGAAGCTGCCAGAGACGGGCTCGACCAGGGGACAACGCCCGAGGTGAGTGTCGTCCTGCCGTGTTTGAACGAGGCCGCCACCGTCGGCACCTGCGTCGAGAAGGCGCTGCAGGCCCTGCGCCGCATGGGCGTAGCCGGCGAGGTCATCGTCGTCGACAACGGCTCGACCGACGACTCCGCCGCCATCGCCGCGCGCTGCGGGGCGCGCGTCGTCAGCGAGCCGACGCCCGGTTACGGCAGCGCCTTGATGTTCGGCATCGAGGCGGCGCGGGCTCCATTCGTCATCATGGCGGATGCGGACGATTCGTACGACCTGACCCATCTCGAGCCCTTTGTCAGCGCGCTGCGCAACGGCGCCGACCTGGCGATGGGCACGCGGCTGCGCGGCACAATCGAAAAAGGGGCGATGCCGGCGCTGCACCGTTTCGGCAACCCGTTGCTGTCCGGACTGCTCAACCTGCTGTTTCGCGCCGGCGTGTCCGACGCCCACTGCGGCATGCGCGCCTTCACCAAGGACGCCTACCGCCGCATGCAACTGCACACGACGGGCATGGACTTCGCCTCCGAGATGGTCGTCAAAGCCGCGCTGGCCGGCATGCGCATCAGCGAGATCCCGATCACGCTGCATCGCGATGGCCGCGACCGCCCGCCGCACCTGCGCCCGTTCCGCGACGGCTGGCGACACCTGCGCTTCATGCTGCTCATCTCTCCCTTGTACCTGTTCCTGTTGCCCGGGATGCTGTGCATCCTCCTCGGGTTGCCGCCCGTGCTCTTTCTCGGCGCCGGGCCGCGCGTCGTCGCCGGCATCCACTTCGATGTGCACTACATGGCGCTCGGCAGCTTGCTGACCATTCTCGGCTACCAGATCGTCAGCACCGGGTTGTTCGCCAAGGTCTATTCGCACGCCGCGCGTCTCTACACTCCGGATCGCACGATCGATCTGCTGCTGCGCCACTTCACCCTGGAGCGCGGCCTGGTCGTCGGCGCGGCACTCTTTGCCTGGGGCTTCGTCATCGACGCGCTGATCCTGATCAGTTGGCTGCAGAGCGGCCGCGGCGCGCTCGACGCGCTGCGCCCTGCCATTCAAGCCTCGACCTTGATGATCCTCGGCGCGCAGACCGTCTTCTCGTCGTTCTTCCTGAGCATGCTGCTGGTGCCCGGACGAACCCGTCTGGTCACCAAGCGGGCTAGCGACCAGTGAGGAGATAGGCCGCGGCGCTGCGGCGGTGCAGGTAGGGCCGGTCGTCCTTGATCGCCAGGCTGCCCGAGGCCAGCGGCAGGTCGAGGTAGTGAATGCTGGCGTCCATGTGGTGAATGCCGTGGAACCAGAACCCCGGCGTCGACAGGAACAACACGCCGAGCGGCGAGACGCGGATGTCCACGTACGCCCCGGCGCCGGTGCCGGTGCCGTGTTCGGCCATCTCGCGCACGTTCGACAGAACGTTGGCGAAGACCAGGGCGGCGAGAACGATCGGATAGTACAGGCCGTAGAGCGGGATCAGCAGCAGGTGCGTGGCGACGACCAGGCGCCGGTCGCGGCGGCACAACCGCTCGTGCTCGGCGCGCCGCGCGGGGGACATCGCGTCGAGCGCATGCGCCGTGTCGACGGGCGCGAAGCGCGCCCGCAGGGGGCCGATGAAGGCGAGATAACGCAGCCGCCGCGCCAGGGTCGTCGTGCTCTGGTATCCCACCCGGTCGGGATCGCGCGACGTGCCGAGATAGGCGTGGTGGAGTTGGTGGGCAAAGCGGATGCTCGTGTAGGGAAGCCCGCCGAGATAGTTGAGGAAGCGCGCGGTCGAGAGCCCCAGCTCGCGCGGCGCGCGGGGCAAGTGATGAATGCAATGGTGGACGAGCCCGATGTTCTGGCACCACGCGACCGTCGCCAGGGCGAAGACAACCAGCGCGCGCCCCGCCGTGGGGACCGGGCCGCCGGCCCATGCGATGGCGGGCAGGACGACGCACAGCGTGCCGGCCACCAGGCCGATGTGCAGCCAGTTGAGGCCGTGCTTGTGGCGCGACAGCAGCTCGCCAAGGCTCTTGGTCATCTGGGTGCTTGATTCCTATCGACCCGCGACAACAGGGTCAACGGCCTTTGGTAAGCCTTGCCGTGTTGAGTAGAGTGGCGCGATGGAGCTCACTGTCTGCGTTTGTGTCCGCGACGGGGCGGACCACGTGGACCGCTGCCTGCGCGCGCTCATCGCCGAGACCGCCCCATTGGAAACGCCGCTGGTGGTCATCGACCACCTCTCGCGCGATGCGACCCCGCATCGGCTCGCGGTCTGGGCTCGGGACTGCTCGCGCTTGCGCGTACTGCGCTTCGACGGCGACGGCCTGGCCGCGGCACGCGATTTCGCCTGGCGCCAGAGCGAGACGCCCTGGGTCGGCTTCGTCGACATCGACTGCGAGGCACAGCCCGGCTGGGCGCAGGCGGCGCAGGATGCCATTCGGGTCCACGCACCCGACCAGCGTTGCGGCGCGTTTGGCGGCACCAACCGCGTGCCGGCCGGCTCGCTCTTGTACGGGGCCTACGCGGTCCTGCTGGCCACCTACGTCGGCGGCCACGATTCGATCCTCAACCGCCCGATCAGCCAGCGCCGGCAGATCGACCATTGCCCGACCTTGAACGTCGTCTATCGGCGCGCGGCGCTCGAAAAGATCAACGGCTTCGATCCGATCTACACGCGCTATTGCGAGGACGAGGACACCAGTCGCCGGCTGATTGAAGCGGGATACACGCTCTGGGCCGACCCGGGCATGACCGTCGCGCACGCACTGCCGCCGACGCTGCGCGGCTGGATCGGCAAGATGTTTCTCTACGGGCGCGGCCGCAGCTTCTATCTGAAGCGCAACCCGAGCGCGTTCCATCCCAAGTTCCTCGCGCCCGCCGCGGTCGTGCTCGCCTATGCCGCCGCGGCGCTGTGGACCGGCGGCCCGGGGGGACCGCTACTCCGCGTCGCCCTCCTCGCCCTCGCCCACATCGGCAGCGCCGCCGTGCTCCTCTCCGGCGAGGCGCGTCGCCAGGGCGCTGGATTGATCGTGTGGGTGGCCGCCGCCGTCGTCGTCTGGCTGACGCACCTGAGCTACGGCGCCGGCCTGCTCTACGAACTGCCCCGCCGGCGCGACCAGTTCGCGCGCTGATCCGGATCAGCCGGCGACGTTGACGATGAACATCTTGCCGGTGATGCTCACGTTCCGGTAGTCGATCAGCCGTATCTCCGGATGGCGCTCCAGCCACTCGCGCGCCGCGCGCGGCTCGCCGTGCTCCATCGAGCCGCGGTACGAAAACCAATCGTCGAAGTACAGGATCGTGCCCGTCTGCAGCAGGGGCGTGATGAAGTTGAGCACCGGCACCGTCGACTCGTAGAGATCGCAGTCGATGTTGACGAACGCCGCCTTGTGCAGGCGCAGGCGCTCGGCCGTCGCGGCGGTCAGCGTGTCGTCGAACCAGCCGGCCACGACCTCGATCGGGAACTGGCCGAGCAATTTGCCCAGGTTGCGATCGAAGATCGCGCGCGAGGTCGCGAACTCCCCCGGCGCGTAGAGGTTCACGCGGTCGCCCATCGACGCCACCCGGGGCAGGCCCTGGAACGAATCGAAGGCGAAGAAGCGGCCCGGAAACCGCCCCTCCTTCGTCGCGCGGAAGCCCTGCTGCGCAGCGCGGATCGCGTTGCGAAAGGTATCGCCGCGAAAGACGCCGAACTCGAGGTAGTCGCCCTCGAGCTCGATGCGGCTGAGCAGGTGGAAGCCCGCCAGCAGACCCAGGCTCTTCGGCAGCCCCTGGTTGAAGAGCTCGCTGACGAAGGGAAGCCGCAGCACCAGCGCGTCGACGAGATTGATCGCGTAGCCCTTCCAGCCCTGCTCGCCGCTGCGGTCGATGCTCATGCAACCTTCACGCGGCCCATCGTCGGCGCATCATGCGGCATCTTCCAAGCAAGGTGAAACGGCATTTTCAAGACCTTCGCCCCCGTGTTAGCGTCAACCATGCCTGTCCCCCACGGCCCGGCCGCTTTCAAGGTCGCGCTGATCAACCCGCCGTATTTCCGGCGCTATTCGCGCAGCCAGCGCAGTCCAGGGGTGATCAAGTCGGGCACCATGTACTACCCGTACTGGCTCGCGCACGCGGCGGCGGTGCTCGACGCCGAGGGGTTCGACATCTTTCTCTACGACTGCCCGGCGGCGGACATCGACGCCGCCGATCTCCTGCAGCGACTCGACGCGTATCAACCCGACCTGTGCATCATCGAGAGCTCGACCGCCAGCGCCGAGGGCGACTGCCGCGTCGCCAGCGAGATCAAGCAGCGCTTCCCCTCGGCGCGAATCTGCATGGTCGGCACGCATGTGACCGCGCTCTGGCAGGAGACCCTGGCCGCATCGCCGGCGATCGATTTCGTCGCCATCGGCGAGTACGACTACATCGTCCGCGATCTGGCCACCGCCCTGGCCGCTGCGCAACCCGCAGGACTGCCGAACATCGGCGGCCTGGGTTTCAGGGACAGTGACGGCATCCCCGCCCGCGGCCCGGTGCGGCCGCCGATCGACAACGTCGACGAGTTGCCGTGGATCGCGCCGATCTACAAGCGCTTCCTCGACCCGCGCCACTACTACTTCTCCCTCGCCAGCTATCCGATGGTGATGCTCATCGGCGGCCGCGGCTGCCTGGCCAAATGCACCTACTGCGTCTACCCGCAGGTCATGCACGGCCACCAGTACCGGACGCGCTCGCCCGCCTCGATCGTCGGCGAGATGAAGTGGGTGCAGGACCACATGCCCGAGGTGCAGGAGATCGTCTTCGAAGACGACACGTTCACCGGCGACCGCGCCTTCGCCAAAGAGGTGGCGCGGCTGGTCAAGGAACGCGGCGTGCGGCTCAAGTGGTTCGCCAACGTGCGCACCAATGTCGACAAGGAGACCCTCGCGCACATGGCGGAGGCCGGCTTCCGTTGCTGCGCCACCGGGTTCGAGAGCGGCGACGCGCTGCTGCTCAAGAACATGTGGAAGGGCCAGACCGTCGA
>CAYVUV010000268.1:0-13588 GCA_964455095.1 uncultured Binatia bacterium (SeqCode) | reverse complement strand
GACCATCGAGTGGACGATGCTCTGCGGATGCACGACGACGTCGATGCGCTCCGGCGGCAGGTCGAACAGCCAATGCGCCTCGATCACCTCGAGGCCCTTGTTCATCAGCGTCGAGGAATCGATGGTGATCTTGTTGCCCATCTTCCAGGTCGGATGGCGCAGCGCCTGCTCGCGCGTCACGCCGCGCAACTCCGCGGCGGGCGTGCGCAGGAATGGGCCGCCGGACGCGGTGAGGATGATGCGCCGGACGTCGGCGCGGCGGTGACCGTGCATGGCCTGGTAGATCGCGTTGTGCTCGCTGTCGAGCGGGAAGACGTTCACCCCGGCGCGCCGCGCCGCCGCCTGCACCAGCTCGCCGGCGACCACCAGCACTTCCTTGTTGGCCAGCGCGACGTCCTTACCGGCTTCGATCGCCGCCAGGGTCGGCCCGAGGCCGAGCGCGCCGACCAGCGCCGAGACGACGAGATCCGCCTCGGGCGCCGTCGCCACCAGGTTCAAGCCTTCAGGCCCGGGGACAATCTCGCCGCGGAAGTCGGGCACCGCCGCGCGCAACGCCGCCGCGCCCGCCTCATCGGCGGTCGCCACCACGCGCGGCCGAAAGCGCCGCACCTGCTGGGCCAGCTCCTCGATGCGGCGTCCGCCGGCCATCGACACGACCGCGAAGCGCTCGGGAAATCGCGCCACCAGATCGAGCGTGGTCACGCCGATCGATCCGGTCGATCCCAACAATGCCAAACGCTTCAAGGCCATGCGCGACTCCTACCACGATTGCGCCGCGCGCCTCCAGATCGACGGATGAGGAAAAGGTAGCCGCGAAAATGCGCAGAAGGCACAAAAGGGGACGGGAGAGCGGCACTCATTTGTTTGCGCCTCTTGCGCCCTTTCGCGGCGAACTCTTCGGCCCTACTTCCACGACGCGACCAGCTCGCGCAGGCGGTCCTTCGCCCCCTGGAGGATCGGGGCCCCGTCCCCGACTAGCAGCGTGTCGAAGTCGAGCTCGAGAAACTTGCGCACGCTCTCGCGCAAGCGCGCGGGGTCGTCCATTACCTTTTCGTTGAGCAACCGGCAGGCCCCCGGGGGCTTGCCGATCACCGAGTCGCCGACGATGAGGATGCGGCGCTCGGGCCAGTGCAGGGCCACCTCGCCCGGCGACTTGCCGGCGGCGCCGATCACCACCAGCGGCCCGATCAGATCGCCGGGATGAAGCTCGTCGTCGAGCTCCGCGCCCTGCCCGCGCGCGTGCCCCGCGTCCTCCGGATGGATCGCCGTGCGCGCCCCGGTCCGCGCCCGCACGCGGTTGGCGTCGCGGGCGTGATTGCGATTGGTGAGCAGGATGCGGCTGACGCCGCGCCGCGCCAGCTCGGCCAGCACATCGGGCGGCACTTCAACCGGATCGATGCACAAGTTGCCGCTCGCGTGGCAGATCAGATGGCCGTTGAAATCGTACCCGTGCGGCTCCGAGAACCACTGCCAGGTGAAGATGTCCGTCAACAGCTCGCGCATCGCCTACCTCCGCCTGCGAGCGAGACTTGACAGTTGAGCCCCGCGAGTCAAGTGCTCGACCCTCCGCCCCGGGTCACCCTCCATTGATTCCCCCGCCGTTTTCGCGTACCTCTGACGCTCGCAACGCGCGCCTGCCCTCCATACGTCCCCGTCGTCTAGCCTGGCCCAGGACACCGGCCTTTCACGCCGGCGACACGGGTTCAAATCCCGTCGGGGACGCTTTACTTCGCGAGGGCTGTTCGGCGCCGACCGCGCGCTCCTTCTTTCCTCGTCGTGTGCCGAGAACCCTTCGAGTAGTCCAATTCGCCGCGCGTACTTCAACGCGATCGCGCAGCGCGATGATCGTCGAAGGCAGCGCCCGTGCAGACAGCGGAGAGAGCCGGCCGCGCTCCCAGGGCGCTAAACCTCTCGCAAGTACTGGTGGACGAACTGGACGGCCATTGCCCCCTCTCCGACGGCAGAGGCAACCCGTTTGATCGAGCCCGAGCGCACGTCCCCGGCGGCGAATACGCCGGGCCGGCTGGTCTCGAGCAGGAACGGCTGGCGCCGCGGTATCCTGCGCGCGGATTGCGCCAGGGCGGGTCCGGTCAGCACGAACCCCTTGGCGTCCTTCTCGACCTCGGGCGGGAGCCAATCGGTGCGCGGGGCGGCGCCGATGAAACTGAACACCGCCGGGGTGTTCAGCGTGCGCACCTCGCCCGTTTTATTGTTGATGAGCTTGACGCCGGCGAGGTAACCGTCGCCGTACATTTCCTGCGCCTCGGTGTTGCGCAGCACTTCGATCTTGGGGTGCTGCTCGACGCGTTGGGCCAGGTAGCTCGACATGTCCTTGTGGAGGTCGTCGCCGCGGATGACGAGGTACACCTTGCGAACCTGCTCGGCGAGAAAGACCGCGGCTTGGCCCGCTGAGTTGCCGCCGCCCACCACCACCACATCCGACCCCCGACACGTCTGCGCCTCGAGCGGGGTCGCAGCATAATAGACGCCGCGGCCCTCGAACTCGTCGCAGCGCTTCGCACCCAGCATCCGATAGTCGGCCCCGGTGGCGATCAACAAACACTTGGTAGTGACCTTCTCGCCGCCATCGAGATGCAGCACCGGATACATGTTCTCGAACGTCAGCCCGATGGCGTATGTGGCGACGGGCAGGTGCGCCCCGAACTTGTTGGCCTGAATGACGGCGCGCTCCGCCAGCTCGGCGCCGGTGATGCCGGTGGGGAAGCCGAGGTAGTTCTCGATGCGCATGCTGCGGCCAGCCTGCCCGCCGGGCGCCCTGCGCTCCAACACCACCGTGCGGAGCCCCTCGGAGGCGCCGTAGACCGCCGCGGCCAACCCGGCCGGGCCGGCGCCGACGATCACCAGATCGTAGACGGTGTGCTCCAGGGGTTGGCGCAGGCCGAGCGCCTCGGCCAGCTCGCGGTCCGACGGGTTGCGCAGCAGCAGCTGGCGTCCCCAGGCGACCACCGGCGTGTCGGATTCAGGGACGCCCAACTGCGCGAGCAGTTGCTTCACCTGCGGGTCGGCCTCCAGGTCGAGCCAGGTGAACAACACGCAGTTCTTGGCCAGGAAGTCGCGTACCCGGAAGGTGTCGGGCGAGTAGCGTGAGCCGATGACGCGCACGCCGGTATACGTCCCGGACTCGCGCAGGAGCTGGCGCCTGGCGATGAAGGCCTGCACGATCGTGTCGCCCAATTCCAGGTGCATGTTCAGGACCTCCCGCAGGGCAGCGGGCGACAACTCGTACACTTCACTATCGACCCGGGCGACGGCGCTGACCAGGGTTGCGGTCCCGGTGAGCTGCGACACGTCGCCGGTGAACTCCCCGCGGCCGTGGACCGTGACCGTCTTCGGCGTCTCCTCGGATTCATCCACGATCGCGATCTCGCCGGACTTGACGATGAAGAACCTGGCGTCTCGATCGCCCGCCTCGAACAGCTGTTCCCCGGCCCGGTAGCGCTTGCGCTTGGTCAACGGGCAGTGCTCGAGCACGGCCCACTGAGCTTCGTGCAGCTTCGGGAAGGCGACGGCGTTCAGGTCGTGCTCAACCATGTCTCGATTCCCCCGCGGCCCGGCGCTGCCGGTCCATTACCTCAAGTATGGGAGGATTGGCCTCGGCACCGGCATGTCCGCCTCGTCGACGTAACACCAGGCCCACCGCTCACCGGGTTCGAAGGAAGCGATCACGGGATGGCCCGCCTGATGGAAGTGTTTGGTGGCGTGGCGTTGCGGGGAGCTGTCGCAGCAACCGACATGCCCGCAACTGATGCACAGGCGCAGGTGCACCCAGTGCGAGCCGATCTTCAGGCAGTCTTCGCAGCCCAGCAGCGTGTGCGGCGGCACGGGTTTGAGGCCGTCTATATGTGGACACGTCATTGGGATCTCCTCAACAGGCGTCGGCTTCGGACATCTGGGTGCGGAACGGCTTGGCCGCGTCGGAGAGCTCGAGCTCCATCTCGCGTTGCGCCAGCAGCGGGGCGCTGATCTGGATGTCCAAGCTATCGCAGATGCGCTCCGCATCGATACGCTTGAACACGATGATGTCGTCGGTGCGGTTGAGGAACTCGGGCCGGAACGTGCCGCGTAGGGCTGCAAGCGCGAGCTTCTCGGCTTCCATTTGGTCGTGGGCGGCTTAGAGGATATGCGCCAAGCCTACGCGCTCGAGGTCATGATGACAATGAGGTTGCGGAAGTCGACCGTGCCCCCATGGCCGCGGTTCTACCTGGTGGATGCCACTCCGAACGCGGCCCTTCACGTCGGCGTCTCCTGTCCGGTCGCGGATTGCAAGCCGGTCTCTCCGTGTGCTCCTATCTCCATGCACGGATGGCAAGGCCCGATCCCCAGACCGATATTCTGGTCACCGGCGCAGGCGGCTTCATAGGAGGCCAGCTGGTCGCGGCGCTGCGCGCGCGCGGCGCAGGCCGAATCCGCGCCGTCGACGTAAAGCCGCCGGAGTCGTGGTACACGCGCTTCGACGACGTCGATAACCGCCGCCTCGATCTCCGCCTGCGGGAGCAGTGCCGCGACGCGATCGAGGGTGTGGCCGACGTCTACCACCTCGCCTCCGACATGGGCGGCATGGGCTTCATCGAGAGCCACAAGACGGACTGCATGCTGAATGTGCTCATCGACGCACACATGCTCGCCGCGGCCCGGGAGCACGGGGCGCGGCGCTTCTTCTACGCCTCGTCCGCCTGCGTCTACAGAGCCGACAGGCAGCGCGGCTACGAGGTCACCCCGCTGCGCGAAGACGACGTCTACCCCGCCATGGCGGAGGACGGGTACGGTTGGCAGAAGCTGTACTCGGAGCGTCTGTGCCGGCACTTCGCAGAGGACTTCGGCCTCACCGCGCGAGTGGCTCGCCTGCACAACGTCTACGGGCCGTTCGGCACCTGGGACGGCGGCCGCGAGAAGGCGCCGGCGGCGATCTGTCGCAAGGTCGTCGCCGCCAAGCTCAGCGGCGTGCACGAGATCGAGATCTGGGGCGACGGACGGCAGGGGCGTTCGTTCATGTACATCGACGACTGCATCGAGGGGATAGGGCGGATCATGCACAGCGCCATCGACGTTCCGATCAACCTCGGATCGGAGGAGACGGTCACGATCGACGAACTGGTGGACGTGGTCGAGGAGATTGCCGGCATCCGCCTGAAGCGTTCGTACAAGCCGGAAGCACCGAGAGGAGTCGACGGCCGCAGCAGCGACAACGCGATGATTCTGGCCCGCCTGGGGTGGCAACCCTCGACGCCCCTGCGCGCGGGAATCGAGAAGACCTACGCCTGGATCTACGATCAGTACGTGGCGCGGGAGAACCGACTGCCGAAGGCCTGGAAGTCGAACAGCGCGGGCTGACCGCCGCCGACGGTGCGGTCGAAGTCGAGGCGCAGGGCGGTGCAGGAGATGGGCGGGTCGAAGCGGTAGTGGAAGACGATGTATTTGCCTTGCAGAATCGGGGGATCTTGGGCGTCGGGGTAGCGTCGGACTGGGTGGAGACTGCCGTCAGGGGCGACGCCGGAGAGCACGAATGACGTCGGGGTTGCGATGCCCCGCCGGTGCGGCAGACCCCAGAGGCGGATGGTGACGTCGGTGACGCTGGCTAGCGCACCGACACGCTGCTCGTACCAGCTCGGGCCGGGGCCGGCGGGCTCCCAGCGCAGGGCGGGATCGGTGTCGAGGCTGTTCCCCCAGTTGTTGATGTAGCCTACCGTCCCGACGCTTCCGATCATCGCGATGTCCTGCTTCACCTTGAGCGGGGCGCTGAGGTCGAAGCCCTCGTCGACGGAGCTGGCTGCAGGCGTGGCCGCCAGCAGCGGCGCTGCCATCAACGTGGCGTCGGCGGCATCGTTGATGCCGATCCAGGTGCGGTCGTAGAAGCGCGCGTCGATGGCGGCGGCGCTCCATGCCGGGCCGAACCAGTTGACGGCGACCAGCGCCGCCGCGACCGCCAGACACAGGACGCTGCGGCGCAGGCTTGGGGCGCCGCCGGGACGTGCGGGCGACAACACGAGGACAAGGCCTGCCGCGGCGACGATGAAGGGGATCAGCAGCAAGCGCGGAAACAGATGCAGGTGAGGACCGGCGTGGCGCGGCACCACATAAAACCACACCAGCACGGTGGCGAAGGCGCCGGCCAACACGAGCAGGGCGACGCAGGCGTTCCACAGTTGCATCGCCCAGCGCGAGCGGTCGGCGGCGCCGAGCCGGAGGATGAGGCCGTGCAGCGCCGCCGCGATCAGGAACACGCTGGCGGCAGCCAGCGATGCGGGGTGCGACCACTTGCCAGCGGGCGCAAGGAAGAGGCCGACATAGAGGCGGGCCAGACTGGCAACGTCCTGCAGGCGCGTGGCGGCCTGCGGTCGCAGGCTGGTGCGAAAGGCCAGGCTGCCGAAGAGGTCGTGGTACGCCATCGTGGCGCTGCTGAAATAGAGCACGTTCTGCACATAATGCAGCAAGGTCGCGCTGAAAAAGCCGATCAAGAAGGCCGCCGTGTCGCCGCAAGCGGCGAGCAGCTGTTCGAACGGGCCGGCCGCGCGGCGTCCGTTCCAAAACGCCAGGCGCAGCGCCAGCACGGCGCAACTCTGCGCGAAGAAGAAGTCGTAGCCGATCCAAGCGGAGAAGAAGCCGGTGAGGGCGAGCCAGCGCGCGCGCTCCACCTGCGCGCTCAGGAATACCAGCAGCAGCAGCGACGACATGTTGTAGGAGTGCTGGTGCAGGTTGCCGACCCAATTGGCGTAGCCGGGCTGCGCCAGCAGCGCCGCGAACAACGCCAGCACGGCGAGCCGCAGCAGCCAGGTCGACGCGCGGCGCAGCAGCGCCCACAGCGCCAACGCGCCGCAGAGGGCGGCGATGGCGATGGGGACATCGCCGAAGGACGCCTCGCAGCCGCCGTACACGAGCGGCAGCAGCAGATAGGCACGCCCGATCGGATGGTGCGTGTCACTCGAGCAGGCCCCAGCGATGGAACCCGGCGCCAATCGAGTTGGCTTCGGTGATCGTCTGCATCGCTTCGCCGTCGTTGAACTGCGGCAGCGTGCGCCCGAGCCAGACCGTGGCGGCGGCAAACGCCAGGGCGGCGAGGACGAAACAGCCCTCGCGCAACCAGACGCCTTGCGTAGACCAGCCGCGCCTCATCGTGAGGCCTCGAGCGAAAGCCGGTTCCGCACTTCGGGCAGCGCGACGAACTGGCTCCAAAAGGCATTGGCGTACGACGCCGCGCTCCCCCGGTCGAGATGGGATCCATCGGCGGTGAACATTCCGTCGAAGCTCGGCAGGACCACCGGCACTCCGAGCTCCCGGCTCAAAAAGGGCAGATGACCGGTGCGAGTATCGCCGTACGGGACGACGCTCACAACCAGCAAGGTACCGCGCCCGTCGAGTTCCTGCTTGAGCGCCCGCGCCAGCGGCAGCACCCAAGCGTAGCTTGCATCATCCGGTGCAACGCCGATTGGAATGCGCGCCGAAGGTTCGACGACCGGAAGCAACCAGCCGGTCCGGCTCGACCGGTACATGATCCAGGACCCGATCAGGTCGCGGTCGAACCAGTCGACCTTGGGCAACCGCGCATGCAACCAGCTCTGCAGCCGCCATCTCGCGTCGGCCTCGATCCACGCCGTCCAAGCCTGCCACGTCGTCAGCTTTCTCGCCTCCTCCTCCGGCGCCGACCACTTGTCCTTGAACATGTGCGGTCCACCGACCACGACCACGATCTTCGGCCGGAGATCGTGCTTGCGAATGAGCTCCAGCGCGAAGGGCACGCGCCCGACGTGACCGCAGGCGAGGGAGAAGACACGTACCCCCAGCTCTGCGGCAGCGGGCACGATGGTCTCTTCGCGCAACCCGACGGGCATGCGCGAATCGCCGATGAACACGATGTCGGCCCGCCGGGCGTTCTCGATGGAATCGCCGAGCCCGTGCCAGAGCACCATCTGGCTCAGATCGTCGCCCGCCGCCTCGACGAAAAAGGAATCGCTCGGCACCTCGAAGGTCGGAATCTCGAGCAACCGCGGCGAGGACTCCGGGCCCAACGGCAGTCGGGGTAGCACATTCAGCGCGATCACGAGCCCCGCCCAGAACATGGTGGCAATGCCGGCGAGCCTGAAAGGTCCACGTCTCATCGTTGGCTCAGAACTGGAAGTAGATGAACGCGCGGCTGTTCGCGTACAGGGTCAGGATCGCCGCCACCATGCTGCCGGCGTACGTCGCTTTCTCGAGCTCCGCCACGGCGGGAAGCCAGCGACGCTCGGTCAACAGGCTGCGCGCGTGCAGGGCAATCACCGGCAGCACGAGCCACCACCCGATCGCGACCACGCTCGGGTGGGATGGCATGGAGCTCGGCAGCGCAGCCAAGCCTGCGACCGCGTTGTGAATGACCTGATACCCTTGGTGGATATCCTCGGCGCGGAACATCCCGAGGCTCAGGACCCACGTCATCTGGACGACCATGTACCAGGCAGCGCCCACGATCCTTCCACGCGGACCGCGAGCCAGGCCTAGGGCTCGTTCGAGCACGACGGCGAAGCCCTGAATCGCGCCCCAGGCCGCGAACGTCCAGTTCGCTCCGTGCCAGAGCCCGGCCACGATCATCACCAGCAATAGGTTGAGCGCTCCTCGGCCGGCTCCTCGCCGATTGCCGCCGAGCGGGATGTACACGTAGTCGCGCATCCAGCGCGACAGCGTGATGTGCCAGCGCCGCCAGAACTCGGTGAACGTCGCCGCCAGATACGGCGCGTTGAAATTGATCGGCAGGCGGAATCCGAGCTGATACGCGAGGCCGCGCGCGATGTCCGTGTAGCCGGCGAAGTCGCAGAAGAGCTGGCACGCAAAGAAGCACAACAGCGAAATCGCCAGAGTCCCGGACGGTGTCTCCGCCGCGGCCGTCCGCCAGTGCAGGTCGACGAGCTGGCCGAGGTTGTCCGCCACCACCATCTTCAGAAAGAGCCCGCGAATGACGAGGTACGCGCCCTCGGCGAAGACGCGTATGCGAAAGCGACGCCGGCGCTCGAACTGATAGAGAAACTCGCCCGCCCGGACGATGGGGCCTGCCACCAGATGCGGGAAGAACGCAATGAAACACGCCAGCCGCAGGAAGCTCTTCTCGGCTTCGATGCGGCCGCGGTAGACGTCGATCGTGTAGCTCATCGATTCGAACGTGTAGAACGAGATGCCGATCGGCAGGACGATATCTGCAGTGGTGACGTCGGGCGTCCAGAGTCCCAGTCCACCGGCCAGGGACGTCCAGCTCCGCGCGATGAATCCGGCGTACTTGAAGTACGCCAGGACGCCGAGGTTGAGCATCAGCGAAACCGCCAGCAGCCGGCGGCGAGCCGCGCGCGCGGACGGGGGCGTTGCCGCCAGCAAGCGGGCGACGCAGTAATCGACCGTCGTGCTGAAGAGAATCAGGACGAGGTACTCGGGAACGCTCCACGCATAGAAAAGCCAGCTCAATGCCAGGAGCCCACTGACGTTGCCGAGGAGCGAACCGCGCGTGAGGGCGCGCTGGACCAGCGCCGCGAGCTGGACGACGACGAAGGACAGAGAGACGAAGCTCACGAAGCTACCGGCGCTGCTGCAGCTCGGCGAACGTCGCGCATCGATCCCAGTCGGCTTCGCAGCGGATCGTCACGGGATCGGGATTGGCTCCGGTGAGCACATCGGGATGGAGGCGCCGGCGCGCGAAGTCGAAGCCGGCGTATCTCTCGTACTCGCGCAGCGAGCGCGCCGGCCCGAGTCCGTAGCAACCCAAGCCGGCTCGCTCCGGCCCGAACAGCAGGCAGGCCAAACGGGCCAGCGCGGTGGCATTGCGCCGTTCCACGACCTCTGTGCCGTGCTCCCAGTGCCGCCGCGGGGGCCCGCCACGGTGCAGCATGTGCCAGGCGACAACCTCGCTGGGGAGGAACAGGTCGTACCCCCAGGTGAACGAGCGGACGGTGATGTTGAACTCCTCGCCCCAGTAGTAGTGCGCGGGGTCCTGCGGCACCTCGACGTTCCATGCGCCGCGGGTGAAGGCGAAGTTGCCGTTCACGAAGCGCGTGCGGCCGGGCTGCTGTTGGTTGGGTGGGCCGAAGTCGAACCACGGGGCCCAGCCACCCTCCTCGCCCCAACTGGCGACCTCCGTCGTCGGCACGCCCATGTCGAAACGCCGCTGCAGTCCCTTCGCCTCGTCGTGCCAGAAGAGCGGTGCATTCATGGTGACGATGGGCTTGGGACTCGGCAGGCGCTCGAGCATCTCGATCAGGCGCGCGTCCCACGCCGGCTCGAAGTGCATGTGGGAGTCGACCTGCAAGGTGTACGGCTCGCCCTGCCAGAGCGACTGCGCCAGGTTGCGCGCCCAGGGGCCGCCCTGGCTCTCGTCGATGGTGCGATCGACGAAGCGGAAGCGCGGATCGCGCCGAAACGGATCGAGCGGCACGGGCGCGGCGGGATCGGCCTGCCAGCAGATGCCGAAGCGTAGCGCGTCCGGGTGGCGCGCCATGGCGCTGGCGCTGCGCAGGGTCCGCGGCAGCTCCGGATCGGTGTACGCGGCGATCGCGATGAAGATCTCGTGCGCCATCAGACGAAGTAGCGCCGGTGGAACTCGAGCATCTCGTCCGACCGCTGGCTGTGGAAATGGTAGTGGAAGGCCTGCGCCAGCGGTCGTTGCTCCTCGACCGGCGCCGTCACGTATCCCACCGTCCCCTGTGGGTACCGGACGAAGACGTGGTCGGCGGTCAGCGGGCGACAGCGCTCGATGTCCTCGATGAAGGTAGACAGCGGGACTCGAGCGACGCGGGTCGCGATCCATTGACCGATGGCGACGTCGTCGCGAGATGCGAAAGCGTTCCCCTCTATGATGGCCTTGCGGGCGTACCCGAGCTCTCGCGCGACATCCACCGACAGAATCATCGAGGCGCCGCTGACGAACGGCGCCCGGCGCGTCGGATCGATACTGACCACGCCCGCCACCATGCGCGTCGGGACCAGCGTCTCGGCGTAGCGAACCAGGGCGCGCTGATCGACGTAGCTCGCGGCGCACACGTTGTAGATCAGATCGTAGCGGTCGTCGGCCGCGAGATGGTGGAAAGCGATCAACCGTTTGCGCAGGATACAATCCTCCTGCTCACTCAGGTCGTCGGCGCAGCCCGCGATCAGCACATCGCCGACCTGGTGAAGGACGTCGTCCGGAACCACGGGGACCGTGCGGCCGACGTAGCGCGACAACACGCGACGTCCTTCGTCGTCCTTCGGGTTGCCATACAGGTAGAAGATGTCGACCTGGGGCAGAGTCTGGGCGCCCCAGGTCCGCCGGATAGCCTCGACGGTCTGATAGTGCGGTGAAGAGGCACAGGCGAGCACGAGCACGGCGATGCGGTGGGGTGCGACGTCGGTTCCCGGGCGGGACTCAGCGGTGGTGAGCGTTGGCGCGGGTGAGGTCCCAGCCGGGCTCGAGCGCCGGTCGAATTGCAGATCGACGCCGGCTTTCTCTGCCCACGCTTCGACCGTGCGCGCACTGCCGCGCCCGTAGCGCCCGAGGATCGCGGTATCTCCCTTGCCGTAGATGAGGGCGTCGAGACGTTCGAGCAGCCGGTTGGTGGCCTCCGCTTGCCAGCGCTGCGACTTCGTCTCCCACACGGTGTGCCGAATCCCCTCGCGGTAGTTTGCATAGTCGAGATGCCAGACCTGGATCTCGTCGGGCACGAACATGTCGTAGCCGTGCGTGTACGTCCGCACCGAGAGCGCGCTTTCGTGGCTCGCGTTGATCATGTCGGGATCTTCGGGAACGTCGACGATCCAGCGTCCGTGCGTGAAGACGAAGTTGCACACCATGAAGCTGGTGCGCGTATTCGGTCCGGGCGAGCGCTCCGCCGACATCTGGAAGTCGAGAAATCCGCTCGGCGAAGTCTGCCGGCAGCGGATCAGGGGAACGCCGTCGCGGTCGGTTCCGGCCCAGGGGAGGACCACCCTGCCCTCTGCGTCGAAGGTGAACGGCGGCGCGCTCGTGGTCAGCAGGGGCTTCGCGCTCGGCTTCCTCTCCAGTTGCTGGATGAGGTTCTCGTCCCAGCCCGGCGCCAGGTAGGAGTGCGAATCGATCAGCAGATGGTACTTCTCGCCCCGATACAGCTTCTGCACCGCGGCTCTCGACCAGCCGTAGCCGCGGCTCTCCCAGTACGGAAACCGGATGATCCGAAACCGGGGGTCGTCCACGTAGGGATCGAGACGCTCGCCGGCCGCCGCCTGCCAGCAGATGCCGAAGCGCAGCCGCTCCGGGTAGCGCGCCCCTGCGAGGGCACTGCCGATCGTAAAGGGAAGAAACTCGTCCCGGTAAGAAGCGATCGAGATGAAGATCTCGTCCATCGATACTCGCTGGATGCGACTCAGACGTTCAGTGGACGCGCGCCGGGAATTGAGGCATGCAGCGCCACATCATCGGGGAAGCAATGCCGCGCGGTTGCCGCCAGCTCGGTGTCATAGAACATCTCGAAGGCGGGGCGGCGGCGCCGATCGAACCCATCGGGCCGGCGATCCATGACCGTCTCGGTCAGGGTCGAGTCGATCTCCCCATCGGATCGATGGGGGTTGTGGTAACCGGTCAGCCCGAATCGATGGTTGAGCGCCGTGAGCTCGTCATCGAGCCGCTCGACCAACGCGAGATGATCGGGCGCGCGGTCGGCGGGCAGGTTCATGCTCTGCGCAAGCAGGTGATGCTGCAGCACCACGCCGTCGTGTCGCGCGCGGTTGACGGCCTCGATCACGGCGCGGAAGGTTGCGCCCTGCAGGGGAACCTCCCCCCTGTCGTCCAGGAAGCACCAACTTCTGGGATCACACACGACAAAATTCCAGTAGAAGCCGACGAGCCGGCACAGCGGATCGCGGACGAAGAGGACCCGTGCGTACGTGCCGAGGGCGGGTATGCGCTTGGGGGCGACGAGATACGGATCGACGCCCCTCAGGGGAACCGGTGGGAGGCCGGCCGTCTGCAAGAACCAGCTGCGCACCGCGGTCGACGCACATTTCGGGCTGGCGATCGCGACGAAGCGCTTGTCGTGATTGGCGATGAAGTAGTGGGCCATGGCGACATCACGTCGAGATCGAGATCTCGTTCATCGATGCTCCTCTATCGGCGCGCGAGGTGGCAGCGCAAGTCGCGTTGTCATCATCCCGGCGAGAAGCCGGGAGCGAGAATGGCGGAGAGCGTGCAGATGACTCCGTCGTGGGCAGCGGTGTAAGGTGACGGCCAGATGAAGAACGTCAAGTTCGTCGTCGGCATCGACGATCGCGTTTACATGCGCTGGCAACTGAGCATCCTGCTCGAGTCGCTGCACGGCCAGCTGCCTCCCGGCTGGGAGGTCTGGGTGGTCGTGTGCAACGGCCACGAAGAGCTGTCGCCCGACCTGAAACGGGTGCTGGCGACGTACGGCGCGCGGCACTTCACCGGCGTAAATCACCCGCGCGATCAGAACATGGACTTCGCCGCCGGTCGCGACGTGTACGTCCCGCTCAATCGCATCGAAGCGTTGCGCGTCGTCGCTGAGCATCTCGGCGCCAACGACCTCGTCTGCCTCACGGAAACCGACGTCTTCCTCTATGGCGATCTCAACCTGGGTATCTTCCC
>CAYVUV010000267.1:0-2035 GCA_964455095.1 uncultured Binatia bacterium (SeqCode) | reverse complement strand
CGGCTTGCGCACGATGGCGCGCCCCATCGCGACGCGCTGGCGCTGCCCGCCCGAGAGCTGCCGCGGATAGCGGTCGAGGTACGGCGTCAGTCCGAGAATGCCGGCGGCCTCGGCGACGCGCTGGTCGATCTCGGACTTCGGGCGCTTCGCGAGCACCAGCGAAAACGCCATGTTCTCGCGCACCTTCATGTGCGGGTACAGCGCGTAGTTCTGGAACACCATGGCGATGTCCCGGTCCTTCGCCTGCACGTCGTTGACGACGCGCTCGCCGATCAGGACGCGCCCGGCGGTGATCTCCTCGAGGCCGGCGATCATGCGCAGCAGCGTCGACTTGCCGCAGCCCGACGGCCCGACCAGCACGCAGAACTCGCCGTCGGCGATCGACACGTCGACTCCGTGGACGACCTCGACTGCACCGTACGACTTCCTGACTGCTTCGATGGTGACCGATGCCACGCCCGGGCTCCGCGAAATCAGAGACGATGCAAAGACTTTAACCGAACATGTTATCAAGCCGACCGTGCAGTGCAGCGGTGATTCCCGATTGACCCGCATCAAGTCGGCCCGGAGGACGCCGGGGCACGATATTCTCATGGGGTCAGCAGTTCCAGCCGTCGTATCACTTCGCGACCTGCTCGCCAGGGCGCTCGCGATGCGGCGTGAGGCCGCGGCGGGCTATCGCCGGCTGGCCATGGAACCCGCGGTGAGGGAGGCGCCCCAGGTGGCTCGGGTATTCTCGCGTCTGGCAGTTCTCGAGGCCGAGCAGGCAGCCCGCATCGAGCGCGACTTGCCCGATCTCGACGTGGGGACGATACTGGCCGAGGAGGTCATGTGGGCGCAGCCGGTGCGTCCGGCGCGCCCGATCGGCTCGATGTCGCTCGACGACGCGCTGGAGACGGCGCGGCACAACGAGCGGGGCATGCGGGCGATCTTCGAGCACATCGCGGCGACCTCGCCCAACGAAGCGGTACGGATCCGGGCGCTGCAGTTCGCCCTGGCCGAGACCCGCCACTTGTCCACGATCGAAGAGGTGGTTGCGGCCGCCCGAGACGGAGGGAAGGCATGACCCAGAAGATCCCGACGACGTCTGCCGAGTTCGACCACACGCGGATCATCGAGCGCCCCGACGGATTCTACTGGCAGGACGATGCAGACGGTCGCGAGTACGGGCCGTTCCAGACGATGGTCGAGGCGGTTGCCGACATGCAACTGGCCGACGTCGAGTCGGGGGCCGACGAGGCCGACACCGACGGCCTCCGCGAGGCGGGCGACGTGCTGGGGGTGCCCGACTGGGTCGATCCCGACACCGGCCAGCTCGCCGACGACGAGCGCACCCGCACCGACGATCATTGACCGCCGACCCGGCACAATCGAGCGTACCGGCGCCCGGCCCGCAGCCGGGCACATCCTGAGACGAAGGAGCCCCATGCGTACACCGCTGCAAATCAACTTTCATGGCATGGACACGTCGCCGGCACTGGAGACGCTGATTCGCGACAAGACCGCCAAGCTCGAGCAGTTCCACCCCAACGTCACCGGCTGCCGCGTCGTCATCGACAAGCCGCACCACCACAAGCAGCAGGGAGAGCACTTCATCGTTTCGATCGACGTCTCGGTTCCCGGCAGCAACATCGTCGCCAACCACGCGCACCACGAGGACGTCAACGTCGCGCTGCGCGCCGCCCTCTGCGCCGCGCGCCGGCAACTCGAGGAACACGCCGTGCGCATGCGCGGCGACGTCAAACGGCGCCCCGCGACGGGCAGCGCCCCCATCGAACGCGGCTCGCAGGCCGAGGCCGAAGCCGAATAACCGCCGAGGCGGGCGCGGGCAGCGGCGCAGGCCGCTGCCGCGCGCGCGCCGGTCAGGCCGCCAGCGGCGACGCGATCGCCGGCACTTCCATTCCGAAGAACGACAGCACGTCGGCGCGGCGCGCCAGCGTGTCGGCGCGGCCCAGTTCGATCAGCCGCGTCGTGTAGACCGGCTCGAACAGCAGGTACGACAGCAGCGCCGCGCTGCGCCGTTCGGTGGCGCCGG
>CAYVUV010000266.1:0-1861 GCA_964455095.1 uncultured Binatia bacterium (SeqCode) | reverse complement strand
ATCGCCATCATCATGTTGACGACCATGTCGAGGATGTCCGCCGGCACTCCTTCCTTGGTCGCCTCCGTCAGCGTCGGACCGGGCGAGATGGTGTTGACGCGGATGCCGTAGATGCCGACACAGCCGGCCATGAAGTGGGTCATGGCGTTGATCGCCGCCTTGGTGACGCTGTAGTGAAACGACGGCAGTTGGCCGTCTGGCATCGGGATGGCGGTGTGCAAGTGCGCCGCGCTCGACGATTGGTTGATGACCACGCCGGCGCCCTGCTTCTCCATGAAGGGGAACACCGCGCGGCACATCAGCCAGGTGCCGAAGTAGTTCACGTCGAAGATCTTGCGCAGGTATTCGAAGCTCGAGTTGAAATTGTCGATGCCGTAGAAGATCGCCGCGTTGTTGAGCAGGATGTCGATGCGCCCGAAGCGATCGACGACCGCCTGCGCCAGGCGCCGCGTGTCGGCTTCGTTGGAGACATCCACTTTCTCGAACACCGCCGCACCACCGATCGCCGCCGCCACGGCGCGGCCCTTCTCCTCGTTGATATCGGCGACGACGACCTTGGCGCCCTCCTGGGCGAAGCGCACCGCGTACGCCTCGCCGATGCCCTGCCCCGCTCCGGTGATGATCGCGACTTTATCCTTCAGCCTCATGATCTGGCTCCTTCCGTGTTTGTCCGCAGAGACTGCGTTAGCCCATCTCGTCCAGAAACTCGCGCAGCGCCGCGCCGACCGGCTGCGGGTGCGCGACGAGAAAATGGTGCGCGCCCGGGAATCGACGCACGCGACAGCCGCGGTTCGCCGCCGCGGCGGCGGCTTCGACATCGTCCATGATCGGGCTCTGCGCGCCGTTCATCACCGCCACGGGACAGGCCATGTGCGCCAACAGTCCCGACAAATCGCCGGCGCCATCACCGTCGAGCGACAACACCGCGCGGTCGAAGCGGAAGGTCCACTGGCCCGGCCCGCCGCGCGCCACGGCGTGATGCGCCAGGTCGGCGCGCAGCGCCGCCGGCACCACCGGCTCGTCGGGCACGAAGCGAAAGGCGGCCAACGCTTCGGCGCGCGTCGCATAGTCGCGTCCGTGACGCTTGCCGACCATGCGGCCGCGCCACTGCGCCGCCAACTCGGGGCCGATGACGCCGAGGCGCGTGTCGAGTAGCGCGAGGCCGCGCAGGCGTGCGCCGTGCCGCGCCGCCACCCAGGCGGCGACGCGCCCGCCCATTGAGTGTCCGACCAGCGCGATGCGGCCCGGCGCGAGCTGATCCATCACGCCGACCAGATCCGCGGCGAGGTTCTCCATCGCATAGCGCGGCGGATCGGCCCACGCGCTCTCGCCGTGGCCGCGCAAGTCCGGCACCACCAGCCGCCAGCCCGGCACCAGCGCCGGGACGAGCCCGTCCCACCAGTGCGCGTGCCCACCGTTGCCGTGCACGAGCACGGCCGTCGGATCGCCCGCGGCCCCCCACACCAGACAGTGCAGGTCGAGCGCCCCCACCCGCACGCGCAGCGACTGCGGCTGCAGGCCGCCGGTCACCGCCACCGTCAGCGCCCGCCCCTCGGCCGCCAGCGCCTCGTCCGTCCACTGCTCGCCCATCGCTGCCGACGTCCCTACCCGGTCATCCCGCGCCTGTCGACCGGTAGTCCATCTGGTTCCTCTCCCTCCGGGAGAGGCCAGGTGAGGGGATCAAACAAACTCTTCAACGAAGCAGCGGTCGAAGCCATCATTTCATCCCCTCACCTGAAGATCATCTGGAAGGCCTCACCCCACGGGTTGTAACGTTCGGTTGAACCGGACCGACGCAACCAACCCGTGGGGAGGAGGTGTGGAGATGAATGGATTGTACTGTGGGATCGATCTGCATTCC
>CAYVUV010000265.1:0-1977 GCA_964455095.1 uncultured Binatia bacterium (SeqCode) | reverse complement strand
TCGAGCAGCTGCCCGATCGGGCCGTCCACCACGCGGAAGGCCTGCTCGCGGCTCTCGAACTGGAAGGGCAGCGAGATCGCCTCCAGCTCCGGGACGGTGCGCGACAGGAAGGCCATGCCGACCCAGATCAGCTGCAGCGTGCCGGCGCGCACGTTCTGCACGTTCTCGGCGGCGCCGCCCAGCTGCATGGCCGGGAAGACGTCCACGACGATGCCGGCGTTGGCCTTGGCCAGGTCGTCGCGGAACATGTTCATCGCGACGCTGGAGGAATGCTCGGTGGCGAAGTTGCCGGCGAGGCGCCACTTCGTCTGGGCCGCGGTGGGGGCCGCGGCGAGAAGGGCGGCGAGGGCAAACGCGCAATGGCGGAACAGCGGTTTCATTTCAGTCTCCTTGGCAAGTCGATCTCTGCCCTGACACGCCGCACGCTTGCGCGGCATCAGGCCGGTCCATGCAACATTCTGGTGCATGGAATGCTCTCATGAATCGCGCCTTCATGGCGCGCTCGCCAATGGGTTAGCAACTTCCCTGCCATGGGGCGCGCGGCGGCGCCAAAATCAGGCAGAATTCCGGGCACCCATGGAACTCACGCCCCGCGAGAAGGACAAGCTCCTCGTCTTCACCGCCGCGCTGCTGGCCGAGCGCCGCAAGGCGAGGGGACTCAAGCTCAACTACCCCGAGGCGGTCGCCTACCTGACCGCCGCGATCATGGAAGGCGCGCGCGACGGCCGCAGCGTCTCGTACCTGATGGGCTACGGCGCCACGCTGCTCGGGCGCGCGGACGTCATGGAGGGCGTCCCGGAGATGATCCCCGAGATCCAGGTCGAGGCGACCTTTCCCGACGGCACGAAACTCGTCACGGTGCACAACCCCATCCCATGATCCCCGGCGAAATGAAGGTCGCCGCCGGCGACCTCGAGCTGAACAAGGGCCGCAGGACGGCCACCGTCAAGGTCACCAACAGCGGCGACCGCCCGATCCAGGTCGGCTCGCACTACCACTTCTACGAGACCAACGAGGCGCTGAAGTTCGACCGCAAGGCCGCCTACGGCTGCCGCCTCAACATCGCCGCGGGCACCGCGGTGCGCTTCGAGCCCGGCCAGGCGCGCACCGTGGAGCTGGTCGCGCTCGCCGGGCTGCGGCGCGTGTTCGGATTCGCCGGCAAGGTCAACGGAAAGCTCAAATGAAGATCACCCGCCAGGCGTATGCGGAGATGTTCGGGCCGACCACGGGCGACCGGGTCCGGCTCGCGGACACCGACCTGTGGATCGAGGTGGAGAAGGACTTCACCGTCTACGGCGAGGAGGTGAAGTTCGGCGGCGGCAAGGTGATCCGCGACGGCATGGGGCAAAGCCAGCTGCCCGCCGCCAGGGTGGCCGACACCGTGATCACCAACGCCCTCATCGTCGACCACTGGGGCATCGTCAAGGCCGACATCGGCCTCAAGAACGGCCGCATCTGGAAGATCGGCAAGGCCGGCAATCCGGACATCCAACCCGCGATCACGATCCCGATCGGCGCGGCGACCGAGGTCATCGCGGGCGAGGGCATGATCGTCACCGCCGGCGGCATCGACACGCACATCCATTTCATCTGTCCGCAGCAGATCGAGGAGGCGCTGATGTCGGGCGTCACCACGATGCTGGGCGGCGGCACGGGCCCCGCGACGGGGACTTTTGCGACCACCTGCACGCCGGGACCGTGGCACATCCACTCCATGCTTGCGGCGGCCGAGGCCTTCCCGATGAACCTGGGCTTTCTTGGCAAGGGCAATGCCTCGCTGCCCGGGCCGTTGCGGGAACAGGTCGAGGCAGGCGCCATGGGCCTCAAGCTCCACGAGGACTGGGGCACCACGCCGGCGGCGATCGACAACTGCCTCGCGGTGGCCGACAAGCACGACGTCCAGGTCGCCATCCACACCGACACGCTGAACGAGTCCGGCTTCGTCGAGACCTCGGTCGCGGCGATGAAGGGGCGCTC
>CAYVUV010000264.1:0-1777 GCA_964455095.1 uncultured Binatia bacterium (SeqCode) | reverse complement strand
CGGCGTGGTCAGAACGTCAAGTACGCGCCCAAGGCGTTCACTGAGCACGGCGCCGTCATGCTCGCCGCCGTGCTCAACAGTCCCGTCGCGATTGAGGCCAGCATCCAGGTCGTGCGTGCGTTCGTGCGCCTCCGGTCCATGGCCGCCATGCACCAAGAGTTGTCGCAGAAGCTCGAGGCGCTCGAGAGCAAGTTCGACCACCAGTTCGGCGTTGTGTTCGACGCCATCCGCCAGTTGATGAAGTGAAGCGTACCGGGTTTCTCGGAGACCTCATTTCTTGGGAGGATGGGGTCTATGGGACGTCCAAGTCGGTTTTCGCCGGAGGTGCGTGAGCGCGCCGTCCGGCTGGTGATGGAGCAGCGGCCGACGCACCCGTCAGAGTGGGCAGCACTCCAGGCGGTGGCGACGAAGCTCGGCACGACGGCGGAGACGCTGCGGAAGTGGGTGCGCCAGGCGGAGCGTGACACCGGCCAGCGGCCGGGCCTCACGACGAGCGAGCGCGAGCGTCTGGCGGCGTTGGAGCGCGAGAATCGCGAACTGAAGCGGACCAACGAGATTCTCAAGACCGCGTCCGCGTTTTTCGCCCAGGCGGCACTCGACCGCCGGACCAAGTAGCGGCGATGGTCGCCTATGTGGATGCGCATCGCGCACGGTTCGGGGTCGAGTCGATCTGCAGGGTGCTGCCGATCGCCCCGTCGACGTATCACCGCCATCGCCGGCAGCAGGTCGATCCGACCCACCGATCGGCGCGCGCACAACGCGATGACACGCGGCGTGCTGAGATTCAGCGCGTCTGGGACGAGAACCACCAAGTCTACGGCCCACGCAAAGTGTGGAAGCAGTTGAAGCGCGAGGGGTTCCGCATCGCCCGCTGCACCGTGGGTCGCCTGATGCGTGCCATGGGCCTGCGGGGCGCCGTGCGCGGGCGCGCGTGGATCACGACGACCCACGCGGGCGAGGGGGCGCGTCCGCGGGATCTCGTCGATCGCCAGTTCGTGGCGACGCGACCGAATCAGCTCTGGGTGGCGGACTTCACCTACGTCGCCACGTGGGGCGGCTTCGTGTTCGTCGCCTTCGTGATCGACGTGTTCGCGCGGCGCATCGTCGGCTGGCGCGTGTCCGCGTCGATGCGGACCGACTTCGTGCTCGACGCGCTCGAGCAGGCCATCCATGCCCGCGGCCATGACGCCCTCACGGGCCTCGTACACCACAGCGACCAGGGTGTGCAGTATCTCTCGATGCGCTACACCGACCGGCTCGCCGACGCCGGCATCGCGCCGTCCGTTGGGCGCTGCGGCGATGCGTACGACAATGCCCTCGCCGAATCGGTGATCGGGCTCTTCAAGACGGAGGTGATTCAACGGAAGGGGCCGTGGCGGTCGCTCGAGGCGGTCGAGTTCGCCACGCTCGTGTGGGTCGACTGGTTCAATAATCGGCGGCTGCTCGGACCGATCGGGGACATCCCACCCGCCGAGTTCGAAGCGCAGTACTATGCCCAAGCCAAGGTGGCTTGATTCAACGAATCCGGTCTCCGACGAACCCGGTACGCTTCATATTCGTCTTTGCGCTTTTGAGTCTATGTCCCACAGTGACCTCAGCCCAGAGCACCATTGCGGGTCTGGTCACTGACGCGACCGGTGGCGTTCTGCCGGGAGTAACTGTCGAAGCCGGAAGTCCTGCCTTGATCGAGAAGGTCCGGGTTGTGACCACCGACGACCAGGGTCGCTACTCGATCGCCGACATCCGTCCTGGGCTCTACACGGTCACGTTTACGCTG
>CAYVUV010000263.1:0-19528 GCA_964455095.1 uncultured Binatia bacterium (SeqCode) | reverse complement strand
CCCATCCGGGAGAGGGAACCGGAGTTCTTACGCGAAGCGGCGACGGATCGCGGCCACACGTCGCATCAGACAACCTCTTATCGTTCAATGGCTAACTGTACTTCGTTCTCCACTTCACCCGCACGCTGTCACGCATCGGGCGTGTTGGGGACCAGGTCCGCTGCATTCCAGATGCAGCGCAGGTCGAGCAGGAAGCGGTCGTCGTGCACGCGGCCGACGATCGGCGGCTGTGCGGCGCGGAAGCGGGCGGCGATGGCGAGCGGGCCAAGGTCGGGATGGGTCACGGCGATGGCGAGGCTCGGGATGGTGTCGGTCGGCAGCGCGCCGCTGCCGATCTGCGCCTCGGCCTCGACCAGCTCGAGGTCGTGCTCGGCGCCGAGCTCCGCCTCGAGCAGGATCAGCGCGGCGCGGCCGATCTCCTCGAGCTCGGCGAGGGGCCGGGTCAGGACGCGCAAGGTGGGCAACGCCGCGGCGAGGTCGGGCGCCGTGCGGTAGAGACGCAGCGTCGCTTCGAGCGCCGCCAGTGTGAGCTTGTCGCAGCGCAGCGCGCGCTTGAGCGGGTTGCCCTGCAGGCGTTCGATGGCCGCGCGCGTGCCGACCAGCAGGCCAGCCTGCGGGCCGCCGAGCAGCTTGTCGCCGCTGAAGGTGACGATATCGGGTCCGAGCGCGACGCGCTCGGCGACCACCGGTTCGCGCGGCAGGCCGTACGTGCTGAGATCGATCAGCGCGCCGCTGCCGAGGTCTTCCATCACCGGCACGCCGCGCGCGCGGCCGAGCCCGACCAGCTCGGCGAGACCGACGTCGGCGGTGAAGCCCGCAATGCGGTAGTTGGACGGATGCACTTTCAGCAGCAGACCGGTGTCGGGTCCGATGGCGCGCTCGTAGTCGCGCAAGTGGGTGCGGTTGGTGGTGCCGACTTCGCGCAGCCGGGCGCCGCCCTTGGCGAGGATCTCCGGGATGCGAAACGAGCCGCCGATCTCGATCAGCTCGCCGCGCGAGACGACGACCTCGCGGCCGTCGGCGAGCGTGTTGAGGGCCAGCAACACAGCGGCGGCGTTGTTGTTGACGACGGCCGCGGCCTCCGCGCCCGTCAACGCGCACAGATGCGCGGCGACGTGTGCGTCGCGCTCGCCGCGGCTGCCGCCGGCGAGGTCGTACTCGAGATTGCTCGCCTCGGCGGCGACCGCGGCGACGGCGTCCACCGCCTCGTCGGCGAGCACGGCGCGGCCGAGGTTGGTGTGCAACACGACGCCCGAGGCGTTGATCACCGGCCGCAGCGTCGGCGCCGCGATGGCGCGCAGCTGCACCTCGGCAAAGACCAGCAGCGCGTCGTCCGACGGCACCATCCCCTCACTGCCGGCAACGAGATCCGCGCGCACCAGCTCGACCTGCGCGCGCACCGCATCGGTCACCAGCGCGCGCGGATAGCGCGCCAACAGCCCCACCGCCCGTGCCTGCCGCAGCAACCGGTCGACCGACGGCAGCGACCTGAACGCGTCCGACTGCGTGGTCATAGGTGGGCATCGTGCCCCGATTCGCGGGGCGAACTCAACCGGACAGGCTTCCGATCACCGCCCGGCACCGGGCAGCGGCACCACCTCTTCCAACGGCCCTTCCAGGCGCAGCGCCCAATAGTCGGGGAGCGGGATGAAGAGCGGTCCCAGCTTGAAGACCTCCCAACCGAGCAGGAGGTCCATGCTGCCCTCGTTCACGGCCACCAGCGGCGTGTAGCCGAGATTCTCGCCGAACGGATTGCCGGGAATGCCGTAGTCGAGATAGTGCGGTCCCTGCCAGCCGCGCGGGAAGCGCAGGCCAGCGGCCGAGCGCACTTCGTAGTGGGCGAAGGTCCACGTCTTCCCGGCGCGCTTCTTCGGCACCGGCGGCCCGTCGATGCCCGTCTGCTCCATGCGCACGTTCCAGCCGCGCAGCACGCCGCTCTGCGGGTCGCGGTAGAAGGTCTTGCGGAAGGTCTTCCAGAGTATCCGATTGATGAACGGCGGCAGGCTGAGGTCGACGCCCTGGTACTGCTTGTTCTCCAGAGCCGAGAGGTCGAGTGGATGTGCCCGCTCGATGATCGCGTGCAGCTGGCGGCGATCCATCGCCATCAAGTCCGTGAGCGTCAGTGGTCGTGCTTGAGTCATCGTCACTCCTGTCCGGCCGTGGCCGGTCGGCGCGCGCTCCAGGGCCCGTCGCGCGCAAAGCGTCGCGAGCGCCATGATCGGGATCTGCGGGTTGACGCCGAGATTGGTGGGAAACACGCTCGAGTCCGCCACGTACAGCGACTCGATGGCGTGATGGCGGAAGTCCGGGCGCACGACATTGGTCGCCGGGCCGCTGCCCATGCGGCACGTGCCAAACATGTGCGTGATGGCCGCCGTGTAGGCTGAGGCGCGTGGCGGCCCGTTGCTCTCGAGGTCGGCGAGCGCGTTCGGCGCCGACAATCGCGCCGCGAAGCCGCGCACGCCGGGGGCGACCTCTTCGGCGCCGGCGGCGAACATCATCTCGCCCATGACGCGCAGGCCGCGGCGAAACTGTCGCACGTCGTGGGCCGTCGGGCTGTACGTCACCACCGTCTGTCCCAACACCTGCCGCACGCGGCCGCGCGCCTGCGCGCGCACGGCGACGCCCCAGTCGAGCCAGTGCGCGATGTCGGCAATCGACCGCGCGAATTCCGCGCCGACCCCGTCGAGACGGGCGGCGAGCACGGTCAGATCGAAGCCGAGCACCTCGAACTTGAGCCCTTCGTGGCGCAGGCCGACCACCTCGTGCCCTTGCGTCGCCCCTTCCCACATGCGCACCGGTTCGCGAAAGCGCCCGGCCATGGACACGCCCGGGTGACACTGAAAATTCTCGCCGACCGGTCCGTGGCGCAGCCCGCTGCGCAGCAGCAGCACCGGCGTCTGCACCGCGCTCGCTGCGAGCACAACCGCCTGCCGCGCCTGGAGCCGCACGCGGCCGCCGCTCTCGCTGCGGCCGACCACGCCGTCGGCACGGCGACCGCGGCAGATGATCTGCTCGACCTCGACCGAGCTCAGGACGGTGGTGTCGCCGGTCATGGCGTCGGCCAGCAGGGTCGCGTCGACCGATTGCTTGGCGCCGTGTGGGCACCCCTGCATGCAGCGGCCGAGCCCTTGGCAATCGCGCACATTGCGGCGGATCGGCCGGTGCTCGAGGCCGAGCGCCTCGGCGCCCTTCGCCATCAGCAGGTTCTTGCGTCCGGCAATCGCCGCATCGGTCGGCTGCACGTTGAGGCGGGTCTCGAGCTCGTCGGTCACGGCTTCGATGCTGTCCCACGACAGCGCCTCGCGCAGCGCGGGGTCGGCGCTGCACCACTCGTCGTACACATTGCGCGGCATGCGCCAACAGATGGCGCCGTTGATCGGCGAGCTGCCGCCGACCATGCGCCCCTGCACATAGGGGATCGCGGCGGAGCCGAGCACGAGGGACGCGCCCATGTCGCGATAGAGCGCCGACATCGCGCTGAACGTACTCAACGCGTAGTCGCTCGGCTGGACCCACGGGCCGGCCTCGACGACGATCACACTCGCGCCGCGGGCGGCCGCCTCGCGGGCGACGCTGCAACCTGCCGGGCCACTGCCGACGACGACGAGGTCGGCGGTGAGGTCGAGCGCGGTGGTGATGCTTCGGCCGTCGATGTGGCTCATTGCGGGCGTGTCGCGCGCGCGATCGCCTGCACGCTGGGGTCGTCGAAGTAGGCGAAACAGGCGACGAGCTTGATGACCAGGAGGAGATCGGCGCCGCCCGGAAGTTGTTGAGCGCGCTGCAGCACATCGTCGCGCGCCGCGGCATCGAGCCGGGCAAATCCCTGACGATAGCCGAGCAGAAACGGCGCCAGCCCGGCGACCAGGCATGTCCCGATCCGGAACCCGAGCCGCAACGCCCACGGCGCCGAGCGCTGAAAGCGCGGCCAGAAGCGCTGCCGATCGACGCCTGCCATCGGGGGCAGCCCGTTGCCGGGCTCCGGAATCATGGCGTCGAGGAGAGCGTCGCGCCAACGCGACTCGAAGCCGAGCATAGGCGGCCATCGTGCCCCGATTCGCGGCGCGAACTCAACCGGCCAGGTCGCGGCGTTCAGCCCTCCTGGGCACCCATTCAGCTCAGCGCCCATCGCATCGGCCGCTCATCGCCGCTCTTGGCGCGCTGGCATGCCTTCAGGTACGACGGCTGCATGACGCGACGTACCTCCGCTTGTTTCGTTGGGCTGGCGGTCGCTGTGGTCGTGGCGCATGGCGGCTGCTCCACCATCTTCGCCGTGCGCGAGCAGCAGCGACGCGCCGATCAAAATGCCGTCGTCAGCGGCATCGTCTCGACCGAGCAGCCGGCGCGCGGCCCGCTGTTCGTCGGAATCCTGGCGCGCGACGCGTCTGGGTTCTACCTCGTCGACCATTTCGTCACTGAGAAACCGGGCCGGTGGATCTTCGCGCTTGCGCCCGGGACCTATTGGCTGGCGGCCTGCGAGGACGCGAACGGCGACGGCCGCTACGAGAACGAGCCCGCTCTCGTACCCGATCCAGACAAGCCCTTGCTGCTCGCGCCCGGCCAGAGCGTCGAAGGCCTCGACCTTCTCATTCCGCAGCAAGGCCGCTTCGCGAGCAGCTTCAGCGTTGTCGACCTGGAGACGCGCGATACTGCCGAGCAGCAACGTGTGAGCGCCTTCAAGATGAGTGTCACGGGCGAGGTGGGGACGCTCGACGATCCGCGCTTCGCCCCCGAGGTCGGCACCAAGGGAATGTGGCAGTACTACGATTTTCTGCTCGAGACGCATCCGGGGATCTATTTCCTCCAAGCCTACGATCCGAAGAAGATCCCGGTGCTGTTCGTGCACGGCATCGGCGGCACGCCGCGTGAGTTTCGCTACCTCATCGACACACTCGACCGCGATCGATTTCAGCCTTGGGTCTTTTACTATCCTTCGGGCGCCGGCCTCGATGGGCTCGCCGAATTGCTCGAACAACTCTTCGTGCGCTTGCGAGTGGAGTACCGCTTCAAAGAAGCCGTGGTCGTCGCGCACAGCATGGGCGGGCTCGTGACGCGCGCGTTCCTGCTCAAGGACTACGAGGGCAACGGAGCCGACGTCGTGCATACCTTCGTGACCATCTCCTCGCCGCTCGGCGGGATGAAATCGGCCGCGGCGGCTGTCGAAAGCTCGCCCATCGTCGTGCGGTCGTGGTACGGCCTCGCACCAAACAGCCCGTTTCTCGACGGCCTGTTCTACAAGAACGCCGCGAAGACCGAGCGGCGGCGACTGCCGGAATCGATGGCCTACCACCTGTTCTTCGGCTTACGCGGCAAAGGCTCGACCGACAATGTCGTCACCATCAACAGTCAGCTCCGCTACGAGGCGCAAGAAGAGGCGCGGTCGATGCGCGGCTTCAACGCGACGCACACTTCAATCCTGGAGAGCCCGGCGGTCGCCGCCCGGCTCAAGGAGATTCTGGCCGCGACGACCCCGAGCAATCCGGTGGTGAAGATCCTGACGCTGGGGCTAGCGGGAAACCAGAAGCCGGCCGCGAGCCCTCAGTCACGCTGACGCTCGTTGGGGACGTTGCAGTCTGAGCTCGGGGGAAGACTCGGTGGATGGATCCGGCTTTGCACACGAAGTCACCGTTGAACGGCGCTCTGGTCGGAGTCGGGGTCGGAATCGGAATCGGAATCGGTATCGAGGGCGACGAAATGAATTGCATCCTGTGTCGATGCGATCGGCTAGGAACCGCGGAATCCCTTAGACAGGAATCGATTCCGATGCCGATAGCGATTCCGACCCCGCCGGGAGAGGCACGCTCGGTTTCTGTGCAAGGCCGCTAGATCTCACTCCTGGAGCTCGGCCAGCAGGCGGCGCGCGTTCTCGATGTCGGGCGTCGCGGGCGGGCGGTTCGCGAACCAGGCGTGGGCCGTGGTGAGCACGTCTCGCGCTTCGGCGATGTCGCCGCGCTCGCGGCAGTGAGCGGCGAGCGCCGCCGCGGCGCGCAGCTCGAGCAGTCGCGCGCCCTGGGCGCGGGCGACGTCAAGCGCGCGTCGCAGACAGTCCTCGGCCTCAGTGGCGGCGGCGCGCGTTGCCCTGCCAGGGGCGCCGCCGTAGGCGATCAGCAGGCTCTTGCCGATCAGCAACGCCGCCTCGTGCAGGCGTTCGCCGGTGCGTTCTGCCAGGGCGAGCGCCTCATCGAAGCGGGCGCCGGCCGATCGGCGGTCGCCTTCCATGAGATCGGCGGCGGCGAGCATGCCCAGGTACGACGGGCGCAGCAGCCCCGCTCCGGTCCGCTCGACCATAGCTACGCCGTCGCGCAACATCCCCAAACCGACAGCGGTCTTGCCCTGCATCATGAGTGACCAACCGCGGTTGACCGTCGCCATGCCCAGCACGTGCGGGAAGCCGTGCTCCTCGGCCAGCCGCACGCCTTCGGCGGCCGCGGCTTCGGACGCCGCCCACTCGCCGATCAGTTGTTGCGTCGCGGCGACGCCGCAGTAGGCCCAGGCGAGGGAGAACGACTCGCCGTGGCGGT
This sequence comes from uncultured Binatia bacterium (SeqCode), assembly GCA_964455095.1. Taxonomy (GTDB): domain Bacteria; phylum Desulfobacterota; class Binatia; order HRBIN30; family CADEER01; genus CAYVUV01. The sequence goes on along the minus strand of CAYVUV010000263.1, from coordinate 13,007 downwards.
GCGCGAACGCGTGCCCTTCGCGAGCGTGGGCCGTCGCTTCGTCCAGCTCGCCTTGCAGCGTCAGTGTCCCGGCCAGCCAGAGCGAGCAGGCCACACCGGGATCGTAGCCGCCGTAGACGAGGATGTGCTGGCGGTGCGTCGCCGGGTCGTAGGCGCGCAAAGCCGTCTCGAGGTGCGGACGGGCGGCGGTCAAGGTTCCGATGTGGAACAACGTCGCACCGTGTCCGTAGTGCGCTTGCACTTGCAGCGCACCGTCATCTGGTCGTTGGGCGGCGTGGTCCAGGAGCTGCTCGCCGAGCGCGCGCGCCTCGCTGAGCTCGGCGCGGACGGTGTGGTACGAAACCAGCCCGCGCAGCACCGGATAGAGCTGTGGGCTCGCAGGCAATTCGCCGCAGAGCATGCGTGCGCGCGCGAAGCTCTCTTCGGTCTCGGACGCGGCGTAGCCGCGGATCGCCATCAGCAGCGTTGCCCGGGCGACAACGAGCCCGAGCTCGCGGTTGGCAGGCGCGGCATCGCCCGTCGTCTGCGCGAGTGCCTCGAGCGCGGCGCTGCAGTGCGCGACGGCCTCGTGCGCGGCGTGGCGGTCGAGGGCGGCCGCGGCGGCGAGCTCGTGGAAATGCAACGCGCGCGGGTAGGCGCGCCCGCGAGAGAAGTGCATCGCCAGCTCGGCGGCGTGTTCGCCGGCGCGCGCGGCGAAGCCGGCTTCCTCGCGTTGCCCGATGGCGTGGTGGAAGCGCACGCGGCGCGCCGCGGCGATGCCTTCGTACAGCACCCGCCGGTACAGCGCGTGCCGGAAGCGGTAGCGTCCCGACACCGATCCGTCCGGCCATTCCGCCACGCCGGTATCGACAATCAGCGCCTCCTGCGCTGCGAGTTGCTCGCACACATCTTCGACCTGCTCGGCATCGGCCTGCAGCGCCGCCGCGACGGCGGCGACGGCGAACTCGTCGCCCGCGACGCTGGCCGCTTCGAGGACCTGGCGGACCTCCGGCGCCAGGCCGCGCATGCCGCGCCCGATCAGCTCCTGCAGTCCGCTCGGAATCCGATCCGTGGCGCTATCGATCGACCCGTCGATGTGCCAGCGGTCATCGCGCCAGGCGAGCAAGCCACTTTCGACGAGGTCGTTGATCATGTTGATCATGAACAGCGCGTTGCCTTCGGTGCGTTCGTAGACGCGCGTCGCGAGCTGGCGCAGGGCGGCGGGCGGCGCGCCCGCAAAGCGCGCTGCGATGTACGCGGCGACGTCGTCGCGCGCCAGCAGCGTGAGCGCGATCACTTCGCACAGTCCGCGCGTCTGCAGCTCGTGCTGAACGCCGCGCAACGGGTGCTCGCCGGCCGTCGTCGCGACCGGCCGCAGGCTGCCGATCACCAACAGCCGGGCGGGTTGGCGCCGGCGGGCGATGCAGTCGATCAGGTCGACGGTCGACGGATCGCTCCACTGCAGGTCCTCGAGCACCAGGATCAAGACGCGGTGCAGGGTGACGACTTCGAGCGCGTCGGCCATCTCGCGCAGCATGCGGGCGGGCATGGTGGCGATGGCGGCGTCGCGCCGCGCTCGCGCCGGTTGATTCGGGGCGGATGCGGCCAGCTGCGACATCCAGGTCGGCGCATGCCGCCCCAGCGTTTCGCGCAGCTCGCCGCTGCGATCGTCGCGCACCAGACCGCTGAGCGCCTCGAGAATGGGCAGATACGCTTCCCCTTCTCCGTATTGCTCCAGGCACTGTCCGCGCGCCGCGCAGATGTCGCCCGCGGGCGCCACCTCGGCGATGAAGCGGTCGATGAGCGTCGTCTTTCCGATTCCCGCTTCGCCGGACACGAACACGATGGTCCGGGTGTCGGCCATCGCCCGCGCCAGTCCGGCATGGAGCCGGGCCAGGTCCTGTTCGCGCCCCACCACGGTCACTCGCGCGGGCGCCGCCCCGGGGCGTTGCGGGGCCGGTGCGGCGCCGGCGACCCCGCCGATGAACCGGTAACCCTCACGGCCAACGGTCTCGACATAGCGCGGGGCGTCGGCGTCGTCGTCGAGCGCTTCGCGAATCGCCCGCACGGCGACTTTGAGCACGGCCTTGGTGACGTAGGTGCCGGACCACAACGTCGCGATGAGCTCGTCGCGGCTGACCGCGGCCCCCGGCCGCGCGGCGAGATACGCCAGGACCGCCAGCGGGCGCGGCTGGATCGCGACCGGTTCGTTCCCGCGCCAGAGCCGCGCACCGGCGACGTCCAGCCGGTAGGGGCCGAATGTGATCCCGCTTCTCGTCTGAGCCATGCGACGCCGCGACCCGTAGTGCCCTTCTTGCCGGCGGCACCAGGGCAGCCCGCAAGTATGAAGCACGATGCGCCGAGGCGGTGCAAGGTGGCGTTGTTTGACGCGCCGGTGGAGTGAGGCACTGGAGGCGTCCGTCTATGCGGCGGCGAGTGGCAGCGAGTAGACGTCGACCGGCTGTGCGCGGCCGCGAATGTGTACCCGCTGGTGGCGTTGGAAACGCGCCGCCGAGTCGCCGGCGGTGCGGTGGGTTCGATCGTCGATGGCGACTGCCGCGTGCAGATCGCGCGTCAGAGCCTGGATGCGCGAGGCGAGGTTCACGACATCGCCGACGGCGGTGTAGACCAACCGGTCGCTGGTGCGGATGTTGCCGACGAACGCCTGGCCGCTGGCGATGCCGACACCGACCGCGATCGGCGCGTCGCCCGAAGGGCCAAGCGCCAGGCGGCGCACCGCCTCCACCACCTCGCAACCGGCCTGGACGGCGACGCGGGCGTGATCGGGCAACGGCTCGGGCGCCCCGAACACCGCCATGAGCCCGTCGCCGAGGAACTCGACCACCGTGCCGCCGCGCCGCTGGATCACCGCCGACACGGCTTCGGTGTAGCGGTTGACCATCGAGAACACCGCGCCGACCGCCTGCGCCTCGGAGTAGGTCGTGTAGCCGCGCAGGTCGACGAACAGCACGGAGACGTCGCGCTCGCCGCCTTCGATCGATTGCCCGCGCGCCAGACGCGCCGCCACCGGTTGCGGCACGTAGTGGCGCAGCGCGGCGCTCATGCGGCGCTCCTCGTGCAAGATGACGGCGGTGTCGAAGCGCAACAGCTCGCCCGAGACCTTGTCGGCGACGGCGGCGAGCAGCGCCAGGTCGGTGGCGGTGTAGATGTCGCCCGAGCGCTTGGCCCCGAGACAGACGACGGCAGCGAGATCGCCGCCGCGGCGCACCGGCAGCAGCACGGCGGCGCGCAGCTGCTCGAGCGCGGCGCGCTCGCCGGGCTTCAGCGCCTGCCCGCGCGCCGGCGTCCAGTGGCCGATGTCGAGCGGTGCCGAGCGCTCCTGCAAAGCGAGGATCGCCGCGGCCTCGGCCGACAACGTCGGGGGTGCGTCGCTGCCGCGGGCGAAGACCGGGACGAAGCGCTCGCCGAGCGGCGCGTAGATCACGCAGGCCTGCGGGCATACCAGCGCCTCGAGGCGCTCGCCGACGCGCGTCAACAGTTCCTCTGGACCGGCCGCCGCGAGATCGCGCAGCAGGTCCTCGACGCCCGCGCGCAGCGCATGGCGTTCGCGGAACAGCACGCGCTCCATGTGGGGCAGGAGCAGGCGATGCGCGGGCACCATGGCGGCGGCGACGACGATCGAGAGCACGAGCTGGACCGTGTGCGGATTGAGATCGGTCGCCCGGCTCGCCGCGCGCGCCACCTGCGGGACCGCGGCCAGCACTGCCGCCAGCGTGAGGACGGAGAGCACGGAGTAGACCACCGCGCCGGAGATGAGGCGATCGACGTCGAAGTAGTTGGTGCGCACGATTGCGATCAGCACGCAGAGCGGGATGGCGATCTCGGCGATCGCCGCCACCTCGTGCAGCCACCACAGCGGCGGCGCGATGGCCGCGGCGACGTCGGCGAGCAGGACCGGAACGGTGCCGACGTACATGCCCAGCATGATCCACTTGAGCTGGCGCCGGCCGCTCGGACTGGCGCGGCGGAAATTGCGCGTGAGGACGGCGAGCAGCGTCACGATGAACGCGACGTTGACGGCGAAGACGGCGCGGAAGCCCAACTCCGGCGACAGCGGAACGCCGTAGATCCAGCTCAGGGAGATCGGTCCGAACACCGCGAACAACCACGGCCACCACGGCAACCGCCCGCCGGCGGGCGCGACCTCGGCGGGAAAGATCAGCGCCGCGCGCAAAATCAGCGGCAGCATCACCGTCGAAGCGCAGAAGAAGACAACCACCCAGACAGCGCTTTGCAGCGGTCGGCCGCCGAAGAAGAACGTCCAGTGCAGTCCGTAAGCGATGGCGACCAGGAAGTACGCGCGCGCGACGCGCGTCCCCGGCCGCCGCGCCAGCACCAGCGCGCCGCTGATCACCAGCGTGCAGGTGAGTGGCAACATGCGCCACGGAAAGGCGACGGGGACGAGATCGATCATGGTACTTTCAGTGGCGCCGCGGCGTTCGTAGGTGAGCGGGATATGCAAGTTGCGGCGTTGGGCGGCCGCCGCGTAGGTGCGCGCCACGAAACCGAAAGGCCCAACGCCGCGCAAATCGCTTCCGCCAACGCTGAGCAGACGGTCGCCGACAGCGAGTCCGCCGGAGACCTCGGGTGTGGCGCCCGGCCAGAAGCCGCGGACGGTGGGGAGCGCGTCGCGGCCCGCCGCGGCCGCGACGTACACGCCCACCCACGCCAGTTGGCCCCTGACGAGCTGTTTCACATGCAGCGCTGCGCAGGCGACCCACAGGGCGAGGAGGGACACCAGCAGCGCCCGATCGAATGTACGCAGTCTTCTCATCGGCCGTGCGTAGTGCCTCGAACGCTGACTACCGGGCGCAGCGAAAGCCGATGAAGATGGTCGATCCGGACGGCGCGAAGGTGCCGGTGACAGCGAGCGGGCCGGCAATCGGACCGCCGAAGGAGGCGACGGACGAGAAGCCGCCGCCGCGCACCAGCGCGCCAGGGCCGGTTGTGGTCTCACTCGCTCCGGCGAGGCACATTGCGTCGTCGCTGAATCCGCCCCACCCCGGGCACGCCGTGGAGTGTGGCACCCAGTCCGCCACCCACTCGGCCAGGTTGCCCACCATATCGAAGGCCCCGCGCGCCGATACGCAGCTACTGCGTGTGCCGGTGGGAGACACGGTGCGCGTGTCGGTGTTGCAGTCCGTCGTAACGTTGTCGGTTCCCGGGTCCGGCGTGCCGTTCGCTCCCACCTGCCACTCGGCGCTGGTCGGCAGCCGCTTGCCGGCATTGGCGCACGCCTCCTGCGCCTGGAACCACGTGATGCGCGCCGAGGGGATCTCCGACGGCAGGCTCACGGCGTAGATGTCGTTGGCGCAGTTCTGGCCGTTGTCATTGCACGGCGTATAGTCGACGGTCGTGCCCAACTGCGTCGCTCCGCCGGCCTCCAGGTCGGCCCGTGTCGCGCGCCCCAGCTGGATCTTCCTCACCAGGAGCTCGTTCGCGATCGTCGGACTGGGCACGCGCCATACGCTCGCCTCGTACCTGTCCAGGCACACCGTCCCCGCCACCACCGAGTCAGGTCCGCACCTGCGCGCGCGCGGCGGAGGGAGCGCGCCTGCCGCACTTGCCATACCCATCATCAGTCCCACCGCAAGAGAACCATTCCGTATGCTTTGCTTCATCACCGTAACCTCCGGATCGACCCACGGATCAGAGCGGGTCGAGGAATTGGACCTTCACCTTGAAACGCAGCACCGTGGCCAGGCCGTCGCCGGTGTGGTCGGCGGACTGCGCGGTCTTGTCCTTCACCGCGATGATCACCGGGGTGCCCGTGGTGCTGTACAGCGCCTGGAGTTGCTCGCTCAGGGTCGACTCGGGCTGTGCGAAGAGCAGGCCGTTCACCGCGGCGGCGAGCCCCTTGACCGCGGCTTCGTCGATCGGGATCGCCACCACATTGCCGGGCGCTGAGGGCGGGTCGGTCGGCACGGTCAGGTCCTGGTACGTCGCGGCGAGGAGGTGCTTGCTGCCGTCCGGTGCCTTGACCTCGAGCAACAGCGTCAGCGCGCGGTTGGTGGCGCCGCCATTGAGCCAGTCCGTCACCGAGTCGTGGGCGATGATCGTCAGCGTGCCCTTGATGGTCTTGCTCAACGTCTGCACGACGCAGGCGCTTTTGGGGCAATCGACGTCCTGGGTGGGGACCGTGCAGGCCAATCCCTTGTTGGCCCCGCCCTGGCAGACATGCACGAAGTCGCCCTGTCGCTGATCGGGCTGCGGCGCACCGGCCCGCGCCGTGCCGGCGGAGCCGACGATCAGGCAGGCGGTGAGAGCGATGAAAATGGATGACTGTTTCATGATGACCTCCTGTTGGTTTGACGTGCAGTTGGATGGAGCAGCGGCCGCAGCGTCGCTGCCATGACGCCCGCGACCACCAGCCACGCGAAGGCATCGCCCCAGCGTTGGTACGGCGCGCGGACATGCGCGGCGCGCACGGTCGCATTGAGAACCTGGTGGGTATCGAGCTCGGTCTGCGCCAGCGTGCGGCCGTGCGGGTCGATCACGGCCGAGAAACCGGTCGCCGCGGCGCGGACCAGATAGCGGCGATTCTCGACGGCTCGCAGCGTCGCGATGTCGAGCTGATGGCCTGCCGACTCGGGGCGGCCGAACCAGGCGTCGTTCGACAGGTTGACCAACACCTCGGCCCCCTGTCGCACCGCCCGGCGGGCGAGATCAGGAAACATCGACTCGAGACACAACAAGGCGCCGGCACGCAGGGCGGTAGCCGGAAGGACGGACGATCCTCGCCCGCGCTCATAGATGTCCTCGGCAAACGGGACGAGATGCCGCTTGTCGTAGCGCGCCGCCAACTGGCCATCGCGCACCAGGTAGACCGAGTTGTGATAGCGCGTGCCCGACGCCGACGGCGCGTAATGCGGGCCGCCCAGGACGAGGTCGGCCCGTGTCGCGCGCGTCAGGCCCAGCACCGTTTCGCGCGTGGGCGACGCTTCTTCCAGGTATTCCTGGACCGCGTATTCAGGCCAGACGATCAGGTCGGCCTGCGGGTCCGCGCCGCGCGCAGTCAGCGCGACGTAACCGGCCAACAGCGCCGCGCGCTGTGACGGCTCTGCCGGTGCGGCACCGCCCTGGACGACGGCGACGTGCACGGCCGGACCGTCAGCGAACGTCTGAGCGAGGCGCCACTGTCCGTACAGGAGCACGCCCGCCAGTGCCGCCGCGATCATGACGGCCGAGAGCAGTGGCCGGCGGCCACGCAACGCGGGCACCAGCAATGCGGCGACGCCGGCGTTGATGGCGGCGATCAGCAGGCCGATACCGTACGGTCCGGCGAGATCGGCGATCTGGACCAACGGTGTCCACTGCAGCTGCGAGTACGCCGTCAGCACCCACGGGCTCACGCCACGCGCGCGGGCAAACTCGCAGACCAGCCACCCGCCGGCCAGCAGGATCGGATTTGCCGCGCGCCGTTGCACCAGCCACGCAACCCAGGCGGCGTAGGCGCTGAAGAAGATCCCGTGCAGACCGGCGATCGCCAATGCGGCAAGCAAGCTCGGCACCGCCCTGGACGACGGCGACGTGCACGGCCGGGCCGTCAGCGAACGTCTGACCGAGGCGCCACTGTCCGTACAGGAGCGCGACCGCCAGTGCCGCAGCGATGATGGTCGCGGAGAGCAGCGGCCGGCGGCCGCGCAACGCGGGCACCAGCAATGCCGCCGCGCCGGCGTTGACGGCGGCGACCAGCAGGCCGATGCCGTAGGGTCCGGCGAGGTCGGCGATCTGGACCAACGGCGTCCACTGCAGCTGCGAGTAGGCCGTCAGCGCCCACGGGCTGACACCGCGCGCGCGGGCAAACTCGCAGACCAGCCACCCGCCGGCCAGCAGGACCGGATTCGCCGCGCGCCGTTGCACCAGCCACGCAACCCAGGCGGCATAGCCACTGAAGTAGATCGCGTGCAGACCGGCGATCGCCAACGCGGCAAACCAGCTCGGAACGACAGCGAGTCCGAAGTAGCTCGACAGCATTCCCGGCAGAAACGACGCCACCCCGATGCCGATTGTCGCCGTCCAACACATCCCGGCCACGGCCGCCCGCCGTGGCGAGAGCGCCGCGCAGGCGACCAGCAACGGCACGAGGGCGATCCAGGCCGCCATCGACCACGACAGCGGTGGAAACGCCGCGGCATAGGCGACGCCCGACAGGCCAGTGAGCGCAAACGCAGCCGGCGCCCCGATGCTGGCAGCGCGGCTCTCGGTGCGGAATCGCACCTGATCGGCGAAACCGCCGCCCGCCTGTGCCGGCAGCTCAAAGGAACGCGCAATGGGCTGAAACCTGACCACGACTGCACCTCTTTCGGGATGCCGTCACGGTAAGAGGGGGCCCGGTAAAGAGCCATGGTCGGACGGTAAAGTCTGCGGTTAGGATTGCGGGGCTCGCGGAGCGCGTTGACACTGGTAGCCACACGGGGCTACTTTCAGATGCGATGAAAGCCGTTGCCGTGAAAGAGCTTAAAAATCGGCTCAGTGCCTACCTGCGCGAGGTGAGGGACGGGGAGGTCGTGTTGGTTACGGATCGCGGCCGCGTCGTCGCCGAGTTGCGCCAGCCGAGCACGGGAGTTCCGCTCAGCGCACACGACCAGGTCCTGGAACGGCTCTGTGCGGAAGGGGTCCTGGTCGCCGGGCTGCCGCAGGATCCCCGCGCCTATCGGCCCTCGCCGCTTCGCCGTGCCGTTGCGAGTGGCGACCTGCTGGCAGCGGAACGCGGTGACCGGTGACGGTTTACGCCGAGACGAGCGCCGTGCTTCGGTGGCTTTTTGCCGAGGAGGGCGGCGAGGCGCTGCGCGCCGTTCTGGCGGCGGCGGCGAAGGTCACAACGTCGCGTTTGACCCTGATCGAGACACGGCGAGTCGTCCGTCGCGCCGAGCGCGACGGACGCATCACTGCGGCGCAGAGCGCCGACATATTGGCCATCTTCGCTCAGGCGAGCTCCACCTGGGCGGTTGTGGAGATCTCAGAGGAGATCGCTCGACGAGCGGAAGATGCGTTTCCGACCGAGCCCGTGCGTACGCTCGATGCCATTCACCTTGCCAGCGCGCTCTTTCTCCGCCAGTCGTTTCCCGACCTTGTCGTGGCTACCGCCGACGAACGTGTACGCACCAACGCCGCGTTGCTGGGTTTCCAGGCAGAGCTTCAAGCGTAGGAGCGTAGTCAATGATCACCGCGCTCGATCCCGGCGGCGTCGATCCGCAGACCAGCGAGCGACGCGCGCGCTCGGTCGTGGCGCGTTTGCGTGAACACGGGCATCAGGCCTACTTCGCGGGCGGGTGCGTGCGCGATCGGTTGCGCGGCGAGCATCCGAGCGATTTCGATATCGCGACCGATGCCACGGCGGAGACGGTGCAACGGCTGTTTCCCCGCACGGTGCCGGTTGGAGCGCAGTTCGGCGTCGTGCTGGTGGTAGTCGACGGGCAGCCGATCGAGGTGGCGACCTTCCGCGCCGACGCCGAGTACGAGGACGGGCGTCATCCGGTGAGCGTGCGCTTCACGAATGCTGAAGAGGACGCGCGCCGGCGCGACTTCACGGTCAATGGCATGTTCCTCGATCCGGAGACCGGCGAGGTGCTCGACTACGTCGGCGGACGCGCCGATCTGGCGGCGCGCGTCATCCGCGCCATCGGGGACCCTGCGGCGCGCCTGAGCGAGGATCGTTTGCGCATGCTGCGCGCCGTGCGTCTGGCGGCGCGTCTCGACTTCGCGATCGAGCCGGCGACGTTCGCCGCCATCCAGCACCTGGCTCCCCAGATCCACGGCATCGCGCTCGAGCGCATCGGCGAGGAAGTCGTGCGTATCCTGACCGAGGGCGCGGCGCGGCGCGGCTTCGAGCTGCTCGACGCCAGCGGCCTGCTGGCGGAGGTGCTGCCCGAGATCACCGCGATGAAGGGCGTCGAGCAGTCGCCCGACTTTCATCCCGAAGGCGACGTTTTCCGGCATACGCTGCTGTTGCTCGAGCAGCTCGAACGGCCGTCGGAATGGCTGGCGCTGGGCGCGCTGCTGCACGATGTCGCCAAGCCGCAGTGCGCCGAGCGCAAGGGCGAGCGCATCACGTTCTACGGTCACCCCGAGGTCGGTGAGGCGATGGCGGTTGCCGTCTGCCAACGCCTGCGCCGCAGCCGCGAGGTGTGGGAGCGCGTCGGCTGGCTGGTGCGCAACCACCTGCGACTGGTGCATGCGCCGGAGATGCGCCGCAGCACGCTGCGCCGCCTGCTCGCCGAGGACGGCATCGCCGATCTGCTCGAGCTGGCGCGCATCGATTCGATGGCCTCGCACAAGGACCTGCGCTGCGTCGAGTTCTGCCGCGCCGCACTGGCGGAGCTCGGCAACGAGCCGCAGAAGCCGCCGCCGCTGATCGGCGGACGCGACCTCCTCGCGCTCGGCTACCTGCGCGGCCCGCTCTACAGCGAGATCCTGCACGCGGTCGAAACCCGCCAGCTCGACGGCGAGCTCGGTTCGCGCGAGGAGGCGCTGGCGTGGGTGAGCAGTGCGTACCCGTTGCCGCAAGGTGGGTGAGATGCGCAGGTGGAGGTAGGTCCAGGCCATGTCGGACGATGGATTCCTGATCGAGGTGAGCGACGCCGAGCTGCGGCGCGAACGGGCCAAGGCGCGCGAGCTGCGCGCGTCGACGTGGTGGAAGCGGCGCTGCTCGGCCGGCGTGTGTCACTACTGCGAGCGCAACGTCGGCGCCAAGGCGCTGACGATGGATCACCTCGTGCCGCTCATTCGCGGCGGCCGCTCCAACAAGGGCAACCTCGTCCCGGCGTGCAAGGAGTGCAACGACAAGAAGAAGTACAAGCTGGCGTTCGAGTTCGAACCGTGAGGCGCGCAGTCACAGATCACGGTAGGTGAGGCGCGCGATGCCCGACGCATCCAGGGCGGCGCGCACGCGCGGGCTGGTCAGGGCCTGCAGCTCCTGCTCGCTGGCGTAGTCGGGCGGACGCCACCGGCGCGCTTCATCGTCGGGCAACGCGGCGTGGCTGTAGATCTCGCTGACGCCCGGGGGCAGCTGCGGCAGCAGGGAGAGCAGGTATTCCTCCGAGACGTGGCCGGTCTGGTGCAGGCCGTACATGCGGTCGGGGTGACGAATGCCGGCGGCGGCGAGACGCGGCCGGGCGCGGCGCGAGAGGGCGGTGAACGCGGCGCCTTCGAAGAGCTTGCGCACCAGGTGGCGGCGGTCGTAGCGCAGCGCCGGGCCAAGCGGTTCGCGCGGCAGGCGCAGGGCGCGGATGCCGTAGCGCGGCGCGTATTCGATGAGGATGGCGAGCACGGCGGGGTGCGTGTGGATGGTCAAGTGGCCGTCGACATGTGACAGCGGCAGGCCGGTGGCTGCGAACTTGTCGAGCTGGGCGGCGATCTCGCGCCGCAGCTGGGCGCGCACGCCGGGCAGGAAGAAGTAGCGCACGCCGTTCCACACCGGGTTCATGCCGAACATGCCCTGTGCGTCGGCCAGCAATGGGATCTGCGCGGGTGCGGCCGCGGCGCGGCCCTGCACGAGCACGAGGTGCAGGCCGACGCTGAGCGATGGGTTGGCGCGGGCGAGCGCGACGGCATCGGCGAAGCCGGCGCCGTTCACCATCAGGCTGGCATCGGTGAGGATGCCGTCGCGATGGGCGCGGATGATGCCGGCGTTGACGCCCGCCGACATGCCGAAGTCGTCGGCGGAGACGATCAGGCGCCGCGCCGCTGACTGGGTCACGGGCGGGCGCCTCCGCGGCGCGCATGCCGCCGCGCGAGCAGGGCCAGTCCGGTAAACGACCACGTCAGCTCGCGGATGCGCCGCGCGATGCCCAGCGACAGGCCCTTGGCCGGGTCGAGACCGAGCAGCGTGAAGATGAGCACCTTGCCGCCTTCCTGCGTGCCGGCCTTGGCGGGAACGAAAAACAGAATCGCGTCGATGGCGATGGACAGCGTCTCGATCGTCAAGGCGCGCTGCCAGCTGGCGCCGACTTCGAGGAAGTGCAGGATGAGGTAAACCTCGACGACACCGCACAGCCAGCCGGCGAGGAACCACGCCGCCGAACCGAGGAACGCGCCCGGCGCGCGGTACAAACGAATGATCTCGGCGTCGAGCTGTCGCATCTGTTCGTCGACTCGCGCCGGCACCGGCAAGCCGATGCGCTGGGCCAGGCGTATGCCGGTGGCGAACATGCCGTGCCGCTGCAGGGCCACGGCCACGGTGAAGCCGGTGATCAGTAGCGCCAGGCCGATCAGCATGCCGTCGCGGATGCCGGCGGGCAGCGCCGTGTGGGTCAGGACGTACATCAGCCCGACGACGATGAAGCCGATCTGACTACAGGTTTGCGTCAGCTTGGCGACGGCGACTGAGGCCCACAGCGCGGTCGTGTCGGCGACATCGGCCAGCATGCGCACGCGCACCACCTCGCCACCGACCGTGGCGGTCGGGGTGAGATTGTTGATCGCGTCGCCGGCCAGACGCGCCGCGATCAGGCGCGGAAAGGGGATGGGCGGCCGCGGCGGCGTGAAGGCGATACGCCAACCCATCGTGTTGAAGAACGTGGCGGCGCATTCCTGGCCGATCGTGAACACGAACCCCCAGCCGATCAGGCGCACATTGGACCACACCGAGTCGATGCCGATCCGGTACAGCAGCACACAGAACAGTGCGATGCCGGCGAGCAACAGCACGCGCTCGAGCCATCCGACCGCGCGGGCCGCAACCTCGACGGGCGGGGAGACGGATTCCAACATCAGTGGGGCCCCGGTGCGAGCGAGCGACTGACTCTGGCTTCCCCCCTTTGGCAAAGGGGGGTCAGGGGGGATTTTGAGCACGGATCATTCGGACAAATCCCCCTCGATCCCCCTTTGCCAAAGGGGGAAGCCAGAGAAGATCCTAGAAGGGAGGGGATCCGCTCATGCTGAGGCCCACACCAGCGGCGGCCGTCTGGTCCGGTGGGCCAATGAACCGGGCTTTGGTAGGGAGATTGGCGGTGCGCAGCGTGACTGTAACGAGCTTGGCGCGCAAGTGCCCGTTGCTGAGAATA
>CAYVUV010000262.1:0-1589 GCA_964455095.1 uncultured Binatia bacterium (SeqCode) | reverse complement strand
ATGCCCGACGAACTGGTGAGCCGGCGCGGCGACCCGGAGCCGTCGGAGTTGATCAGGTAGATCTGCGACAGGCCGTCCTGCGTGAGCGCGACCGCCAGCGTGCGACCGTCGGGCGACCACGCCGGCGCGCTGTTGCTGCCCTTGAAGTTCGCGACCGCCTTGCGCTGCCCGCTGCCGAGCGTGTGCACGTAGACGACCGGCTTCTTCAGCTCGAACGAGACGTAGGCCAGCCGCGTGCCGTCGGGCGACCACGACGGCGAGATGATCGGCTCGGGCGAGGTCAGCGGCGAGACCACGTTCTCGCCGTCCCAGTCGGCGACGTTGAGCTTGAACCGGTTGCCCTGCTTGGAGACGAACGCAATGCGCGTCGAGAAGATGCCCTTTTCGCCGGTGATCTTCTCGTAGACCCAGTCGGCGACGCGGTGCCCGCCGTAGCGCAGGTCGGCCTCGCTCACCACCAGCGACTCGCCGCCGATCGTGCTCTGGCGCACTGCGTCGCTCAGGCGGAAGCGGATGTCGTAGCGGCCATCGGCGAGCCGGGACACCGAGCCGGCGAGCACCGAGTCGGCGCCGCGCGAGCGGATGTCGGGGAAGTTGATCGACGCGGTGTCGGACATCGTCGCCTGGGGGTCGATCACGCGGAACGCGCCGCTGCGGGCGAGGTCGCCGCGCACCACGTTGGCGACGTCCTGCGGCGCGCGGCCGTCGGTGGCGAAGCTGGCGATGGCGATGGGGTACTGGGTGGCGCCGACCCCGGAGACGTCGATGCGCATCTGGGCGTGCCCGACGGGCAGCGCCAGCGCGAGACACAGCGCCAGGAACAGTCTCCTCATGAAACTCCTCGTGACGACCAAGCGCGGATTATAGCGGGCTGCGCAGTGAACCTCCGGGCCACCGGGCTTTCGCGCACGCGGCCCGGCGTCGAGGGTCATCGGTCGTCCTTCGGTCCGCGCGCGATCTCGAGCTCGGGCGGGCAACTGCCGTCGCGCTGGCGCGGCAGCGGCGACGAGCGCTGGATGCCGCGCTCGGCCGCATCGTCCCAGGCGGCAATGCCGCTCGAGCGGCGCAGCTTCACCGACATGATCGTACAGTCGGGCGCCACCTTCACGACGAAGACGGCCTTCGGGTTGCCGGCGAGGTCGGCCGGCACCTGGTAGACGGTGTTCGAGCGGATCAGCGCCGACAGTCGGGCGACGTAGCCGTTGTCGGTACCCGCGCCGCCGGCCGCACCGGTGGCGCCGGAGGTGCCCACGGCCCCTGCGGCGCCCGAGGCACCGCCGCTTCGGCCGCCCTCGGTCGGGGTACCGGCCGATGCGCGCAGGCGATCGAGGTAGGCCTGGCGCTGCTTCTCGTCCTGCTCGCGGCGCGCCTTCTCCTGCGCCTCGCGTTTCGCCTTCTCGTCGGCTTCGCGCTTCGCCTTCGCCTCTTCCTCGCGCTTGGCCTTGGCCTCCGCTTCGCGCTTGGCCTTGGCCTCGGCTTCGCGTTTGGCCTTGGCCTCGGCCTCGCGCTTCGCGACGAGTTCCTGCTCGCGGCGCGCCTTCTCTTCGGCGGCCTTGCGCGCTTCGGCTTCCTTGCGGCGGATCTCGGCC
>CAYVUV010000261.1:0-2837 GCA_964455095.1 uncultured Binatia bacterium (SeqCode) | reverse complement strand
GCCGCCACGGCGGCCTGCTGCGCGATGGTCTGCAGGGCGGCGCCGGGTGCGGCGGCGCCGGGCACCGCGGGCGCGGCCGCGGTCGCCGCGGCCTGGCCGTGGTCGGCGCAGAGCTCGGCCGCCGGCGGCGGCACGGCCGCGAGGCCGTCCTCGGTAAAGCGCGAGGTCGACTGACCCACCGCCCGCGCGATCTGCGCCGCCGACGACATGACCCGATCCACGTAGCCGTTCCCGACGGCAGCGACGAAGCCCTGCTGACAGGCGGGATCGACGCTCGCCGAGGTCACCTTGACGATCGACGGCCAGGCATACGCCGCGGCGCGCACCTCGGCCCGGGCCAGGATCGACTGCGTGCAGGCGACGTTTGCGCCCATGCGATGGCCGAGAGCGATCAGGCGGAACACCGTTGCTTGCGCAGGAAAGCGCGCCTCGCCGAGGCCCGCCGAGATCATGCCCAGCACCAGCTGCTTGATTCCGTCGAGCGCGCGCAGGCCCGCGGCCCACTGCGACAAGATCCCGGTGATGGCGGTCTGCACCGCCACGTCGGTCTGCGCGCCGGTGTTCAGCGTCACGGCGACGTTGCCGGCGAAGCCCGTCGACAGGAGGAAGATTCCGCGTGCGCCGGGCGCGCTGGCGCCCGGCTGCAGGCCCGAGTCCTGCCGCGCGATCGCCATGGCGAAGGCGCGATCCATGCCACTGCGCACAGTGATCGCCTGGCTCGAGTCGCGCTTGACCTCGGCCGCCAGCACGAGCGCCGTCAGCGTCTGCGGCCCCACCTTGCCATCCCCGAGGATGCCGATCGCGAGCTGGAACTTCTTCACCGCGGCCGCGACCCCGGCATCATAGGCGGTCTGCCCGACCTGGGCGGCGGGCAGGTAGCCGAGCTGCGCCAGGCGCATGCTGACCTGCAGCACCTGCTGGTTGCGCGTCGGCGGATTGGTGAGCTGCAGCAGCATGGGTTACCTCCGTGCGTACCAGGCCCAGAAGTCGGCCGACTTGGGGACGATCAGCCTCGATTCGCCCTGCAGCATCCCGCCCACGACGGCGAAGGCGTCGGCCGCCTCCTCGTTGATGTCGAGGTAGAGCGCCAGCGCGCCTTGCGGCGCCGTGACGATCCGCTGGTTGTCGGAGGGCGAGCCCCACGGGAAGAGCAGGCGGCCGCCGGCGAATGACCAGCCCTCGGCCGGCTCGCCCTTGGGCGGCTCGTCGACCGTGGGCAGCGGCTGGTCATCGGGGAAGGGCGGGATCTGCTCGTCGTCGTCGAACCGCCTCCAGATCAGGTGCCACTGTGGCGCGGCGCCGGCGGCGCGCAGCAGCTCGAGGTACGAAGGATCGGTGACCTGCCGCGACTGCGGCGCCGGCGTCCCTTCGACCTGGATCGTCATGAGCTGCCAGATCCGGCGCGTGATGAGCATCTGGCCGATCGGCACCTCGAGGCGGGCGAGCTCGGCGCGGATGGGGAGGTTGTTGACGTTGAGCACGATCATGCGCTGGCTCGTGCGCCACTCGATCGCCTCGGGCACCCCCGTGACGTCGAGCTCTTGCTGGTGGCGCGGGTCAGACACGGTTTGCTAGCCGTTCCCCTTGGGCCGGCACTCGAGGCCCTCGAGGATGACGTCGAGGCGGGTCGGGGGGATCTCGGCAGTCGGCACCGGGATCCCGCCGGCGACGGTGGCGTAGTCGAGCAGGGCCTTGACGAAGATGTAGCGGCTCGGCGCCCACAGCCGCGGGCGCGCGGGAAACACCCAATCGCCCATGCTGCCCCACACCGCGCGGATCATGGCGAGCTCGCGCTCGTCGCGCCGGTCGCGGGCGATCGTGACGTCGTTGCTCGAGCCGTACTGCACGAAGATCGGGGTGTAGCGCGGTGACAGCGGCGCGCCCGACCAGTCATAGCGGTACTGCGTCACGAGCAGAGGATAGGGGTTGGTCTCGATGTTGCGCTCGATCGGCTGCAGCATCGTCGCCGTCTTCTCGGGGAAGATGAACGTGAAAACCCACTTCTTCTCGATCGGCGTGGTCGCCTCGAAGAGGCGCGCCAGGTGCGGATCCCACGCCAGGCCGGCGCCGGCGGACTGCCCGGGCATGTCGTAGGCGTCGTCGACCACGCCCGGCGGGGTGCCCGGCGGCGGCCCCGGCGGCGGGGCGCCGCTGGCGTCGCCATAGGCCCCCAGCGTGGCGAGGGTCGTCTCGGGGTAGGGGTACTGCGGCCGCCGGTTGTCCAACTCACGCGCTCCTTGGGTAGAGCTCGAGCACGTCGAGCACGACGTCGAGCCTCGTCGCCGGCGCCACAAACGGCGGCGCCTCGGGGTCGGGGTCGATCGCGTAGCTCCAATCGATCGCCGCCTGAAACTGCAGCACCGCGCCGCGGCGGTAGAGCCGCGTGCGCGGCGGATAGGCCCAGCACCGCGGCGAGCCCCAACAGCAAGTGATGTTCTGCGCGCGGTCGGTGACCTTCACGTCTTGAGTGCCATAGAGCACGCGCAGCGGCGTGTAGAGGTTCGAGACCTCGGGATCGAGCGGCACCACTGGCGCCGGGAAGGGCGAGACCGGGAAGCCGGACCAGTCCCAGCGGTACGCCGACACGAGCAGCTCTTGGTCGCTGCCGAGCCGGCGCAGCTGCAGCGCCTCGTCCGCTTCGATGTCGGTCACGTACTCCGAGCCGCCGGCGAAGTCCCACGAAAAGAAGTACTGGCGCGGAACGATCCGGCGGTTCCTGAACACCTCGGCCAGGTGGCCATCCCACGCGACCGAGCCGCGCGGCCCCGTGGTCGGTGGGCGACTGGCCAGATCGCGCACCCACGCCGGCGTGGGCGGCGCGCCGGGCACGAAGAAAT
>CAYVUV010000260.1:0-63225 GCA_964455095.1 uncultured Binatia bacterium (SeqCode) | reverse complement strand
AAGACCTTCATCTCGGCCGTCATCGCCGGGTTGCTGGCGGCGCGCGACGGGCAGTTCGATCTGCTGCTGTGGCTCATGGTGACGTTCGGCCTGCTGTTCGCGCACGCGACCAACAACCTGGTCAACGACTTCACCGACCATCTGAAGGGCGTCGACAAGGACAACTACTTCCGCTCGCAGTACGGTCCGCAGCCGCTCGAGCACGGCCTCATGACGCGCGGCCAGGTGCTGCTCTACACGGCGGTCACCGGCTTGATCGCGCTCGGCGCCGGCGCCGTGCTGGTCGCCGTGCGCGGCGAAGCGACGCTGTCGCTGCTCGGCATCGGCGCCTTCTTCGTGCTTTTCTACACCTGGCCGCTCAAGTACATCGGCATGGGCGAGGTGGCGGTGATCCTGGTCTGGGGCCCGCTGATGGTCGGCGGCGGCTACTACGTCATCACCGGGCAGGTGTCGGCACCGGTCATTCTCGCCAGCTTGCCGGTGGCGCTGGCGGCGACGACGGTGCTGTTCGGCAAGCACATCGACAAGCTCGACGCCGACGCCGCCAAGGGCATTCGCACCATGCCGGTGCTGCTCGGCGAGTCGAACGCCCGGCGCGCCACGTTGGTCATGCTGACGCTCGAATACGTGCTGGTCGTCGCGCTGGTGATGAGCGGGTACGTGTCGTGGTTGCTCCTCGCCGTGTTCGCGGCGCTGCCCTGGTACGTGCGTGCCGTGCGCGTTTACCGGCATCCCCGCCCGTCCAGGCCGCCGGCGGAATATCCGCCCAACATCTGGCCGCTGTGGTACGCGGCCCTCGCCTTCGCGCACACGCGCCGCTTCGGCGGGCTGTTCCTGCTCGGGCTCACTGCCGACGTGGTGGCGCGCAAGCTCGGGTGGTTGTAGGCTCGCTTGATTAACCTCCCCCCGACCCCCTCCTTGGTAAGGAGGGGGGAGCAGAGGTGAGGCGGGGGAGCAGAAGCGGTTCAGACCAGGATTTCGACCACCTCGACCGGGTGCTCCTTGCCGCGGATCGGCAGCACGAGGGAGCGGCCGAGGCGAATCGCCGGGCCGAGGCGGGCGGCGGTGACGCTGGAGACGAGGATGGTGGTGTGGACCTCTTTGGTCAGCCCCTCGATGCGGCTGGCGGTGTTCACCGGGTCGCCGATGACATTGTACTCGAGGCGCGTGTCGGGTCCCATCTTGCCGACGATGACCTCGCCGGTGTGAATGCCGATGCCGATGCGCAGGGCCGGCAGCCCCGCCGCCGCGAAGCGCTGATTGAGCGGCCCGAGCCGCGCCACCATGGCGAGCGCGGCGCGCACGGCGCGCTCGGGGTCGTCGGGATGCGCCTCGGGCGCGCCGAAGAGGGCCATGACGCCGTCACCGGTGAATTGGCGAATGACGCCGCCCTCGGCCTCGACGGCGGCCACGACCTCGGTGAAGAACTGGTTCAAGATCCCGACCAGTGCGGCCGGATCGAACTGCTCGCTGATGGTAGTGAAGCCGCGGATGTCCTGAAACAGAATCGTCACCTCGCGCCGCTCGCCGGCCAGCGGCAGGCGCTTGCTCAGGATCGCCTCGGCCACCGGGCGGGAGACGTAGCGGCCGAACGTCTCCTTGATCTGCTCGCGCTCTTCGAGGCCGGCAACCATCTCGTTGAACGAAGACGAGAGAAAGCCGATCTCGTCCTGTCGTTCGACGCGCAGGCGATGGCCGAAGTCGCCCTGTAGGACTTGCCGCATGCCGGCGACCAGGGTTTGGATTGGCGCCGTGATGCCGCCGGCCAGGCCGGCCCCGACCAGCAGGGCGAGGCCGAGCGCGACGCCGCCGATCGCCAGGATGCGGCGGCGCAGGGCGACCAGCGGGGCGAGGGCGTCGTCGTACGAGCGCTGCACGACGGTGAACAGCGGCGCGGGAAGGTCGGCGGCGATGGGCACCAGCAGCGACAGCCAGCGCTCGCCGCCGGCGACGGCGAGAAACGGCTCGCCACCGGTGTGAGACGACCAGTCGGCGGGCATACGATCGCCGGGGAACAGCTGTGCGCGCCAGCGGCTGCTCAGCGAAGAAGCAAAAAGCCGCTCGGCGGTGAGAAAGGAGATCACCGAACCGGTCTCACGCCGCAGCTGGCGCGCCGTCGCATCGTCGATGCTGGTGGCCAGCACCAGCCCGCCGATGACATCCGGTCCGAGCACCGGCACGGCGACGATCTGGAACAACCCGCCGTCGAGCTCGGCGATCACGGCCGTGGCGCCACCGCCGGCGAGCGCGTCGCGCAGGACGCCGGCGAACGGCGTCTCGCCGGCTTTGCGCCGGCCGCGCGAGTCGGCGAGCAGCACGCCCTTCTCGTCGGTGATCCACAGCAGATCGACGCCGATGCGCCGCTGGTAGTTCAACGCCACCGAGGTCAGTGTCGATTCGTCGTACGTCGCGATGGCGCGCTTGAGGGCGAAGTCGCCCGCCAGCAGCGTGCTGTTGGTGCGCAGCCGCGCCGCGCGTTCGGCCACCAGGCGGCGGAACACCTGTCCGGTGACCTTGAGCTGCTCGTTGACGGTGCGTTCGGTCTGGCTGGTGATCGACAGCTGTACCAGGCCGAGCGTCAGCAGCAGCAGCGCGACGATGAGCGCCGCCAGGGCGAGAAAGATCTTGCCGCGCAGGCGCAGGCGCGCCCACCAGCTCATCGAGCGACCCGCGCCCCGCGGTTGGGGAGGCGGCGGCGCGCGGGCTCGACTTCGAGCACGAACGTCGCCTGCACCGGGGCGTCGCCGGCGTCGAGCCGCTGCAACGTCGCGTCGACATCGGTGGCGGCCAGCTCGTGCCAGCTCGCCAACGCCAGGGAGCCGGCCGGGACTTCGAGGGCGAAGGCGCCGTTGGCGTCGGTGGTGGTGAAGTAGGGCGTCGGCAAGACGACGATCACGCCCGACATCCAGTCGTGGATGTTGCAGCCGACCTTGACGACGCCCGCCGTGTCGAAGCGCACCGGTTCCGGCGTCTCGCCCTTGTAGAGTGGGATCTCGAAGCGCTTGGCGCGCGAGAACGAGTAGACGTGGTGGTGGATGTCGTCGTGATTGGGGAAGCGCACGTCGGTGCCGACCGCGATGGCGAGCACGCGCGGCACGAACTCGGTGCCGATCTGATCCATCACCGCCGTCGGCGCGCTCTGCGGCGGTGCGGCGCCGGGCGGCAACTCGCGCACGAACACAATGGCGCCGGCGACCGGCTCGCCCGCCGGCGTGGTCACGCGGCCGGTGACCGTCGCCGCGCGCGCCGGCGTTGGCCCGCACATCAGCAGCACCGCAAGGGCGGCCAGTGTCGGCGGTATGGGGGTGCGCCGCGCCATGCTCAGTAGCGGAACCGATAGCTCAGCTGCCAGCCGTCGTCCGACGGGTCGTCGTGGCCGAGCGCGGCGCGGTGGGTGGTGGGCAGCATGTACTCGAAGCCGAAGCGATGGTGCAGGCCGAGCTCGAACAGATAGGCGACGGTGAAGGCGCGGCCGTTCTCGCCGGTGCGGTATGCGTCGCTGTCGCGGTCGCGCAGGCGGAAGTCGTCGTAGCGGAAGCTGATCCGATGGCCGCGGTGATGCGCCGAGACCAGGGCGTAGAAGGCCTGCAGCCCGGTGTCGAGCGGGTTGCCGCGCGTCTGCGCGTCGCCGTACAGGTACTGCACCAACAGATCGACGAACGGCAGCGGGTGCAACACCGCGCCGAGTGTGCCGAAACGCGTTTCCCACGCGTCGCCGGCGCCCTGGTCGCCGAGGTTGTCGAAGTAGCCGAGGATCAGCTCGCCGAAGCGCCGCCGGTCGGCGAGCGTGGCGAGCACATAGAGGGCGGGGCGGCCGTCGTCCTCGTTGAACACCGAGTTGCGCTGGCCGTCGCGCGCCAGCGGCAGGTCGGCATTGACACCGCTGACATAATCGCTCAGTACCCAGCCGCGTCCGGCCAGCACGCGCGCCACCTGATCGGTGCCGAAGGCGAAGCCGCCGAGCAGCGAGAAGCGGGTGTCGGCGGCGAGTGCCCGCCACCACTCGGCTTCGAGGCCCACCGGGCGGATCTCTTCCCAGGTCCAGGCATTGAGCGCCGCGGGCGTGAGCGTGTACGGCGAGGTCCATGCCGGCCCGGTGTGCTCGAGCGAGAAGGGCAGCGGGTTGATGCCCGCCTGGGCGCTCCAGCCGTCCTGCCACGTGCCCCACTCGCGGCGCAGATTTGCTTCGACCACCAACGGCCGCCACTGATCGTCGCTGGGAGTTTCCAGATTGACCTGCAGGCGGGGGACGAGATCGCCCGGCAGCACGCCGCCCAACTCGAGGGCGACCTGCGAGGCCGTGACGCGGGTCTTGTGCTCGAAGCCATTGCCCGTGTCGTGGCCGCCGTAGCGCGTGCGACCGGGGCCGCGGTCCCACCAGCTCGGCGCGCGCCCGGGACGCGCTACGCGCCCATCGATCATGGCCCGCAGCCAGAATGGCCGCTCCGCCTCGAGTTGGTACGCCTCGTCGGCGCCGGCCGGCGCTGCGCAGGCGCCCACCGCGATCAAGCAGGCGATCAGAAAGGCCGACATCCGCACGCGCGCTACTCCGCCGTCTCCTCGCCGACCACTAACAGCAGGAAAGGCCACGGCTCTGCAACCGGTGCATGGGTTGGCTCGGGCGGCCGGTTGCGTTACTGTCCCCACGCTGCGGCCGGCGTTGAGGCCAGCGAGCGTCGACGAGCCAACGATGAAGTGCCTGCTGGTCTCTGATCTCCACTACGTGCTCAAGCAGTACGACTGGGTCAACACCGTCGCGCCGGAGTTCGATCTGGTCGTCATCGCGGGTGATCTGCTCGACATCGTGTCGGTGGCGGCGCCCGAGGCGCAGATCGTCGTCATGCTCAAGTACCTGCAGCGCATCGGTTCCAAGACCGCGTTGGTGGTGAGCTCCGGCAATCACGACCTGAACGGCACCAATGATGTCGACGAGAAGGCCGCCAAGTGGTTGCAGAAGGCGCGCCAGTTTGGCGTCCCGGTCGATGGCGACTCCTTCGAGGGATCTGATGGGACGCTGTTCACCATCTGCCCATGGTGGGACGGCCCGCGCACGCGCGAGCAGGTCGGCGCGCAGCTGGCGCGCGACGCGGCGCGGCCCAAGTCGCGCTGGATCTGGGTCTACCACGCGCCGCCGGATCAATCGCCGACCAGCTGGACCGGCAAGAAGTACTTCGGCGACACCGACCTGGTCGGCTGGATCCAGCAGTATCAACCGCACATCGTGTTGTGCGGTCATGTGCACCAGTCGCCGTTTCGCCAGGGCGGATCGTGGGTCGACCGGCTGGGCGATACCTGGGTGTTCAACTCGGGCAACCAGATCGGGCCGAGCCCGACGCACGTCATCTTCGACACCACCGCGCAGCAGGCGATGTGGTTCTCGCTGGCCGGCAACGAGATCGTCAAGCTCGATCAGCCACTGACGCGCCCGGTGCCGGAGTACGCGCCGGAGTGAGCGGCGCGCCGGCGGTTACTTCTCTTCTTGGTGGTGGACCAGGCTCTCGAGCACTTCGTCGACCATCGAGAGGTGATCCTTGCTATCCTCGAACTGCTGCTTGAGGTCGACCAGGTACGTGGTGACGTAGTGCAGCCGCCGCGCCAGTAGCCGGGCGAGGTTGAGCGCCAGCTCGGGGTGTGACTGCAGGAAGGCCGCCGCGTTCTCGACGACGAAGAAGCGCGACGGTTGCAGCGCCTTCACCGTCGCCATGTGCGGGATGCCGAGCAGCATCGACACCTCGCCGAAGAACGCGCCGGGCTCGCTCGCGGTGTTGATCTGAAAATCGCCCTTCAGAATCTCCACCGCGCCCTCGGCGAGGATGTAGAGGACGCCGGTCTTCTTCCCTTCCTGGATGACGACGGCGCCGGCCTCGTACGTCTTCTCCGGCAATCCCGCGCAGCACTCGATGACTGAGCTCATAGGCGACCCTCTCGACGGGGAGAACCTACTCCGCGGGATAATGATTGCAAGTCATCCTTCTTTGGCGCCGACTCGCCTTCCTGTCCGGCCTCCTCCCCCTCGACGGGGGAGGATCGAGGTGGGGGTGATTTGATGCTCAGCAACCACATAGAAGCAATGGGGCCGCTGGCGCGGGAATGTCATTTCCCCCCATCCAAACCTTCCCCCGCAAGGGGGGAAGGCTTTCGGACTTCGATCGCGACGGGGATGCCGTCACTTCACCCGAGCGGCGTCAGCTGGATCGGCAGGCCGTCCATCGGCTTCGAGATCGGTGCCTGCTGAACCGGCATCCGGTAATCGGCGGGGACGTTCCAGCGATAGCGCTGCACGAGCTGGTGCATGATGCCTTTGATCTGCACCTCCGCGAAGCGCATGCCGAGGCACATGTGCGGGCCGCCGCCGAAGGGGATCCAGGCGTGCGAGTGGCGCTCGTCCTCGGCCCGGCCGGGGGCGAAGCGTTCGGGATCGAAGCGCGTCGGGTCGACAAACCACTCGGGCATATGGTGGGTGTGGATGGGCGCGACGACGATCATGGCGTCCTTGGGGATGCGGTAGCCGCCGAACTCGAACTCGGCCGTCGCGACGCGCGGGATGACCGGCAGCGGCGGGTAGCGGCGCAGCGTCTCCTTCATCACCCAGGTGAGGCTCTGCAGGCGGTCGAGGTCGTCGAGCCCGAGCGGCTGCGGCCCCAACGCGACGCTCTCCGCCCGCACGCGCTCCTGCCAATCGGGATGCCTGGCGAGCTCGTAGGTCATCGACGACAGCGTGCTGGTGGTGGTGTCGTGCGCGGCCATCATCAGAAAGATCATATGGTCGATGATCTCCTGATCGGAGAAGCGCGTGCCCTCTTCGCTGGCGGCGCGGCACAGGCGCGAGAACATGTCGTCGCTCGCGGTGGCGCGCCGCGCGGCGATCATGGAGCGGAAGTAGCCGACCATGAACTCGCGCCCTTTCAGGCCGCGATAGAACTCCAGCCCCGGAATGCGCAGGCGCACCTTCGACATCGACGCCGCGACGAGGTCTTCGAAGACGCCGTTCATGCGCTGGGTCTCGGGGCCGAGGTCGACGCCGACGAAGATCGACGCCGCGATGTCGAGCGTCAGCGCCTTGTAGGCGCGAAAGGCGAGGAACGGCCGGGGCGCGCGCGCCCAGCCGGCGAGGCCGGCGCCGATCATCGGGCCCATGTGCTCGGCGTAGAGGCGCAGGGCCGGGCGGGTGAACGCCTCGTGCATGATGCGGCGGTGGATCTTGTGCTCGTCGCCATCGCGGAGCAGCAAGCCGTCGGGGAAGATCTTGCCCATGATCTGCATCCATGGGCGGCGGGCCGAGAAGATGCGCTCGCGATCGAGCAGCACCAGGCGGTTGGCGTCGGGGCCGAAGAGGTAGACGAACTTGAACACCCCGACGTTCTGCATCACGACCGGCCCGTGTGCGGCATGCATGCGCTGCATGCGCGAGAGCATGTCGATGCGCTCGCTCTGCCCGCCGAGCACGGCGCGCAGGGTCTCGACGAGCCCGGCGCGCGGGATCTCGCTTTGTGGCCGTGCCGCGGGGGAGAGCGCGCCGGCGCTCGGAGACGACATGTGCCGGCTATGCCGAGGCGTCCGCCGACAGCCGCTGCAGGCGCTCGACAGACTCCAGGTACTCCTCGACCAGCTGGTACATGACTTCCTTGACCGGTCGCACGGTGTTGAGCGCGCCGACGATCTGGCCGATCGGGTTGAACATCACCTTCTTGGCCTTGTCGGCGTAGCGGTGGCCGCGCGCGACGGCTTCGGAGGTGACCATGAACTGCAACGGCATGCCGAGCGGCTTCGGCCCGTCGGGATTCTCCCACGCGTCGGTCCAGTCGTTGCGCAGCATGCGGCACGGCTTGCCGGTGAACGAGCGCGAGCGCACGGTGTCGCGACTGGTGGCGGCGAGGTAGGCTTCCATCTGTGCCGGCGGCGCGTCGGCCTCCTGCACGGTGAGCCAGAGCGAGCCGGTCCACACGCCCTGCGCACCCATTGCCAGCGCCGCGGCGATCTGCCGGCCGGTGCCGATGCCGCCGGCTGCCAGCACCGGCGTTGGCGCCACCGCGTCGATGACCTCGGGCCACAGCACGACGCTGCCGATCTCGCCGGTGTGGCCGCCGCCCTCGTAGCCCTGGGCGATGATGATGTCGATGCCGGCTTCCTTGTGCGAACGCGCGTGCTTGGCCGAGCCGCACAGCGCGGCGACCAGTTTGCCGGCGGCGTGGATGTGCTCGATGACGTCGGCGGGCGGCGTTCCCAGCGCGTTGGCGATCAGGCGCACGCGCGGGTGCTTGAGCGCCACCTCGACCTGCGGCGTCGCGGTGGCCGCCGTCCAGCCGAGCAACTGGCTGACCGGCTGCTCGCCCTCGGGCAGCTTCGGCACGCCGTGATCGGCGAGGATCTTGTCGGCATACTCGCGGTGCTGCGGCGGCACGGAGGCGAGCAGCATTTGCTCGAGCTTGACCGGATCGATCTCGCCCATGCCCTCGTACTTGCCGGGGATGACGATGTCGACGCCGTAGGGCTTGTCGCCGATGTGCTCGTCGATCCACTTGAGCTCGACCTCGAGCTGCTCGGGCGAAAAGCCGACGGCGCCGAGCACGCCGAAGCCGCCCGCTTTGCTCACCGCGGCGACGACGTCGCGACAATGGCTGAAGGCGAAGATGGGAAGGTCGATGCCGAGCTGATCGCAGAGGGGCGTGTGCATGGTGATCTCCTTGCCGAAGGCGGGTGTCAGCCCGCCGTCCTGAGTTGTTATTGAAACGACTGTTTGGTTAACCCGACTGCGCGGCCTTAGTCAACCACGGGTCTCCTCTCTGTTCTTCCGCTTCCACGATCGTCGGGGGTGCCTTGCGGCCGGGCGGTCGGGGTCGATAGGTTGCGGGCATCGTGCCGGAACCGAGCTGTCCAGGAGCCGTGGCGCCCGAGCGCAGCGCGGCGATCGAGTCGTGCGGCATCCGCCTGCACTGCGCCGAATGGGGCGATCCGGCCGCGCCGCCGGTGGTGTTGTTGCACGGCATGTTCGATCATGTGCGCGGCTTTGCCTCGCTGGCCCCGCTGCTGGCGCAGCGCTTTCGGGTCATCGCGGTCGATGCGCGCGGCCACGGCGATTCCGGGTGGGCAGCCGCCTACAGTTGGCCGCTCGGTATTCTGGACGTCGTCAACGTCCTGCGCTGGCTCGATCGCCCGGCGCACCTGATCGGTCACAGCAAAGGCGGCGGACAGGCGATCGACGCCGCCGGCGCGGCGCCGGAGCTGGTGCGCCAGATCGTCAACATCGACGGTTTCGGTCCGCCCCCCTTTCCCGACGGCGACGCGGAGCAGCTGCCGGTGCGTTTCGGCGCGTTTCTCGATCAGCAGCGCGCCGCCGCACAGCGCCAGCAGTGGCGCCCGTACGCGCGGCTCGAGGATCTGATGGCGCGCCGCCAGGCGCAGAATCCGCGCCTCGACGGCGAGTGGCTGCGCTACTTCGTCTATCACGCCGCGCGCGCTGCCGATGACGGCTGGCGCTGGAAATCCGATCCGTTTCTGGTCCACGACTTCGGGCCGTGGCAGCCGGATTGGATCGCCGTTGGCTATTCGCGGCTGCGCCGGCCGATGTTGGCGGTCATCGGCTCCGAGCCGGACACGTGGGGCCCGCTGCCGGAAGAGATTCTGGCCCCTCGTCTCGAGCTCATCCCGCAGCTGCAGCGCGCGACGATCGCCGGTGCCGGACATTTCGTCCACATGGAACGCCCGCTCGAGACCGCGGCGCTGATCCTCGAGTACCTGGAGCGCTGATGGTGCTGACACGCGGTCGGGTCGAGCTGGCGCTACACGCGTTGGGCGACGGCAACGGCCCGGCGCTGCTGTTGCTGCACGCGCTCTACGGCTCCAGCGCCGATTGGGCATGGGTGCCGGCGCAGTGGGCCGGACCGGTCTACGCCCTCGACTTCAGCGGTCACGGCCGTTCCGCCCGGTCGCAGGGCGGCACGTATGTTCCCGAGCTGTTCGCGGCCGATGCCGATGCGGCCCTGGCGCATATCGGCGCCGCTGCCGTCGCCGGTGCCGGCCTCGGCGCGTACGTGGCGCTGCTGCTCGCCGGCGGCCGGCGCGAGCACGTGCCCGCGGCGCTGCTCTTGCCCGGTACCGGACTGACCGGCGGTGGCCCGCATCCCCGCCCCGAGTTCTCGATGCTGCGCGCCTTCGCTGCGCGCGCCGATGCCGCGCCGCACTGCGATCCGATGCTGCGCGTGCTCGAACACGACATCCGCCCGCCGGTGTACGCCGCGCCGTTCGCGCGCGCCGCGCGCTGCCTGCTGTTGGCGGAGAGCGATTCGGCTGCACCGCCGTGGTGGGATGCCGCGCGCCAAAGCCCCACCGCACAAACGGTGCCGGCTGATCCGCCACTCGCGCTCTCGCGCTTGCGCGCGCAGCTCTCCCAGTAACGCGCACCCACTTCATCTTGGGTCGGGCCGCCCCGCGCAGGGTAGCGCGGGGCGGCCGGCTTTAGGGGGGAAAGGGTGGGCCCCCGATTGGGAGTGGAGGTTGCCCCCGCAAGGGTGTGAGCGGGAACGAGACACCTACCGCTCGCAACCTATCGCGTTGGGCACATTAGTCTAGATGGGAAGAACCCTGAATAATCTAGGTAATCTCCCTAGTCGACCTGCCAGCGCGCTTACTTCGATCGCGGCGGCGCGAGATGCAAAGCCACGCCGGCCTGGCGCTCGATCAGCTCGACGATGTCGGTGAAGTCGCGCTCGCCGAGGCCGGCGGCCACTGCCGCGACGAATGCCTGGGCGATTTGCGCCGCCGCCGGCGTCGGCACGCCGTTCTCGCGCGCGACGTCGAGCAGTAACCCGGCGTCCTTCGCCGCCAGCGCGAGCGAGAACGCGGTCGGTCGCCCGCGCTCGTTGATGCCCTCGACCATCCGATCGGTGAAGATGTTGCCGGCGCCGCCGGTGCGGATGACGTCGATCATCGTGCGCAAATCGATGCCGGCCTTGCTCGCCACGGCCAGCCCTTCGAGCGAGACCCAGGTAGCGCTGAAGGCCATCAAGCTGTTGACCAGCTTGGCGACGTTGCCGAGTCCGAGCTCGCCGATGTGAAACACGGCGCGCCCCAGCTTGTCGAGCAACGGGCGGCAGCGCGCGAACACCGCCGGCTCGCCGCCGACCATGAACACCAACATGCGCGCCTGCGCGCCGGGCGCGCCGCCGGTCAGCGGCGCCTCGAGCAGATACCGCCCGACGGCGCGTAGCTGGGCGCCGACCTCGCGCACCATGGTCGGCGCGTTGGTCGACAAGTCGACGAGGATCGAGTCGGGAGCGGCGCCGGTAACCCATTCGCCGGCGACGCGCTCCATGACCGCGGGATTGGGCAGCGAGGTGAACGCGATCTCGCTGCGCGCGCCGACGTCGGCCGCGCCGCTCGCGACCTGCGCGCCCTTGCCCGCCAGTGCCTCGCAGCGCCCCGCCACCGTGTCGTACACAACGACTTCGTGACCGTCGGCGATCAGGTTCGCCGCGATCGCCCCGCCGATGTTGCCCAGCCCGATGACTCCGACGCGCGACATGCGCGGCTCCCTACCACAAGCGGTCGCGCGCCGGCAACGCGGCGTTGGCTTGCGCGCGGAGCGCCGGCTTGGTCAAGTGGCTCCATGCATCTGTCGGTCAGCGGACATCCCTTGCACAGTCGTGCGCTCGCGGTCGCGTTGACGCAGCGCGACGACGGCCGGCTCGACGCCAGCGGCTACCTGCTCGACCTGCGCAAGCGCGGCTTCGTGCCCGTCGCTGGCGATCTGCAGGCGGCGGGGATCGTCCACCACATGCAACTCGCCGGCATCGTCGACCCGGTCGCCCGGCGACTCGACACGATCGCCGCCGCGCAGCCGGCCGTGGCGTTCGAGCCCTCGGCGTTGAGCCGGGGCGAGAGCTGCCGCGATCCGATCGAGCGCGTCGCGGCGCTGGCCGGAACCGGGCTCGATGCCGGCTACGCCCGCCAGCTCAGCGCCGCTATCGGTGGGCCGCGCGGGTGCTCGCATGTGTTGACCCTGGCGCAGCTGCTCGGCTCGAGCGTCGCCTGGGCGCTCGACGAGGACGCGCGCAGTCATCGCGCCGCGCTCAAACCCGGGGAGCGGGTCTTCCGCCGCGACCTGATCATCGACGGACACGAATCCAAACCGGGTCATCTGCAGCTCGCCCTGCAGCTCACCGATCTGCACTTCGCCACCGCGCCAGCGATCGCGCGGCCGCTCGAGCGCTTCGCCGCGCAGCTCGAAGTGCGCGCGCTGGCGCACATCGACGTGGCGCAGTTCGCGCTTGTCGAGCTCACATTGTCCGAACGCCGGCGCACCTTCGACAATATCGAAGAGGCGCCGTGGCGCGCTCGCGCCGACGCGATCGATGGCCTCGCCCCGCTGAGCCTGCTGTCCGGCGTCAGCGCGGCGTTGCTGGCGCGCTTTGCCGAGCGCGGCGATGACCGCCCGCTGCTCGACCTGTTGCTCATGCTGGCACCGGCCCTGATCCAATGCGTCGCCGCGCTCTCGGAGGCGTGGCCGGCCGACGCCAAGCGCAGTCCGTCGCTGATGGGCACCGGCGGCCTGCCGGACTCCTGCTACATGTGGCGCCGCGACGGCGGGCTGAGCAGCGCCCTCAAGACCGAGATCAAGGCCGGGACGGTGCGCCCGCACCGGCCGTGACGCCACGGCTCGCGGGCGCTCAGGCGGCCACCTGACATGCGACGTGGGCTGTCACGTGGGGGCTGCGCGAGTGCCGCGGCCTCCAGCGGGCCAGAATGGACTCGCAACATGCGGTTGCCTGTGTTTTGTTTTTTGCGTTGTTCGCCATGAGCCGATTTGTCTTCGTCCACGCTGCAGATCTGCATCTCGACACGCCGTTCGAGGACGTTGGTCGAGTCCCGCCGGCAGTGGCCGCGGCGTTGCGCGATGCATCATTGGAGGCGTGGGACAATCTGGTGCAACTCGCGCTCGAGCGCGAAGCCGTCTGCCTGTTGCTCGCCGGCGACATCTACGACGGTGACGAGCGCGGCATCCGCGCCCAGGTCCGATTTCGCGATGGCCTCGCCACGCTCGCCGCGCGCGGCGTGCAGGTCTGCATCGCGCAGGGCAACCACGATCCGCTCGAGGGGTGGTCGGCGATCGACGCGTGGCCGCCGGGTGTGACCGTGTTCGGTCCCGGCGCGGTGACAGCGGTACCCATCATGGCGGCGGGTGCCGAGGTCGCCACGGTGCACGGCATCAGCTACGCGCGGCGCGACTGCGCGGAGAACCTGGTGCCGCTCTTTCAGCGCGGGCCGCAGCCGGGCCTGCAGATCGGGCTGCTGCACGCCAACGTCGGCGGCAACCCGGCGCATCTGCCGTGCAGCCCGTGCACCGTCGGCGACCTGCACGCCGCCGGGCTCGACTACTGGGCGCTCGGCCATGTGCACCAGCGCGCCTACCTCGGCACTGGTGCGCCCTGGATCGTCTATCCCGGTACGCTGCAGGGGCGGCGGCGCGCGGCCGGCGAGCTGGGCGCCAAGGGGGCGGTGGTCGTCGAAGTCGAGGACGGCATCGTGCGCCAGGTGACGTTCGCGCCTGCCGATCGCGTGCGCTACGTCGACGTGGAGATCGATGCCTCGCAGGTGCCGGACGACGCGGCGCTAGTGCGCGCGCTGCTCGCGCAGACCGAGGCGGTGCGCGCGGCGCATGCCGGGCGCGGCCTGTTGCTCGACGCGGTGCTGACCGGTGCCGGCGGCGCCGGCGTCGAGGAGCGCGGCGCGCGGCTGCTGGCCGAGCTGCGCCGCCATTGCGCGGCGTACACGCCGTTCGTCTGGTGGGCGCGCATGCGCGACGCGCGCCGCTCGCCCCGCGATCGCGCCGCGCTGCGCCAGCGCAGCGACTTCACTGCCGCGGTCGTGCGCGGGGCGGAGGAGCTCGAGCGCGATCCGGCCGCGCGAGCGCATTTTGTCGAGCAGTGCTGTGAACCGCTGCTGCGCAAGTGGGTGGCCGAGGTGGAACCGGACGAGGTGCCGGAGCTGTTGCGCGCCGCCGAGGACCTCGCGCTCGACCTGCTGCTCAGTCGAGACGGCGACGTATGAGAGTCCGCGGCTGGTCGATCGATGGCTTCGGGCTCTTCCACCACTATCAGGTCACAGACCTGCCCGACGGCCTGACGGTCATCTACGGTCCGAACGAGGCCGGCAAGAGCACACTGCTGGCTTTTCTGTGCGGTGCGTTGTTCGGCTTCGGGGCGCGCAACGGCACGCCGCCGCCCTACCCGCCGCTGCGCGGTGGACGCCACGGCGGCCGGCTGTTTCTCGCCGCGACCGACGGCGACTACACGGTCGAGCGCGACATCGCGCACCCGCAGGCGCCACAGATCGTCGGGCCGGGTGGGCGCGCGGCGACGCCAGCCGATCTGCGCAGCGTGCTGGGCGGCGTCGACGCGGAACTGTTTCGGGCGGTGTTCGCCTTCAGCGTCGCCGAGCTCCACGCCTTCGAGTTGCTCGATCACGAGGCGGTGCGCGAGCGCATCTTCTCGGCCTCGATAGCCGGGGCCGGACGCTCGGCGCGCGCCGTGATCGCGACACTCCAGCGGCGCGCGGCCAATGTGCTGGCCGAGCAGGGCGGCGCGCGCATCAACGCGCTGGTCGGCGAGCTCAATCAGTTGCGCGCGCGCCGCGACGCCGCCCGTCGGGAAGCGATGGACTATCCGGCGCGGCGCGCCGCCGCCCGGCAGAGCGGCGCGGCGGTGGCTGCGCTGCAACAGTCGCTGGCCGCGGCGCGCGCGACGCGGGCGCAGGCCGCGCTGTTGGTGGCGCTCGCGCCGAGCTGGAGCGCGCTGTGCGAGCGTCGCCGGTGGCTCGATGCGCTCGAGCTCATCGACGACATTCCCGACCAGGCGGCGACGCGTCTGGCCCTCGTGCGCGAGCAGCTGGCGACGGCGCACACCGAGCTGGCCGCTCTGGAGACGGAGCAGGGCGTCGCGCAGGCCAAGCAATCCGCGTTGCAACCGCCACCGGGCGGGGCACCGCCCGGCGCGCTCGAGCGTTTGCAGCAGGATCTCGGCTTGCACCGCGCGCGATTGAGCCGCTGCGCGGCCGCGCGCGTGCGCGACGAGGAGACGGAACGGCGCTTGAGCGAGAAGCTCGAACAGATGGGCGCGGGATGGAGCATCGACCAGCTCGGGCGGTGCTACTCCTCACGGGCGGTGCGGGCGGTGCTGCGGGGGTGGGTGGTGCGACCGCGCGCGGCTGCGGCGACGGTGCAGCATGCCGAAAGGGAGGTGGCTGAGTGTGCCGTGGAATGCGCGGCGCGGCGCGGTGAATACGACGCCGCGGCGCGGGCCCTCGCCGGTGGCGCACCGCTGCCCGCGGCGGCCTTGGAGGCGCAGCGGCAGGCGCTGCGGGGGTTGCGTGAGAATCTCGAGGCGATGAGGCGCGAGCAGGCGCGCGGCGAGTCGATCGACCGCACGGCACAGGATCGCGAGTACGCGCTGCGCTCGCCCGAAGGCGCGGGTGCCCCGGGGGCGCCGGCGTGGCTCGCCGGTGCCTTGTGGGCGGCGATGGCGGCGGCGCTGGCGGCCATGGCCTGGCGTACCGCCGTGGGGGATTCGAGCGGCGTGCTGGTGTTGTCGGTCGCCGCGGCGGCGCTGGGCGCCGCGGCGTACGGCGCCAGGCAGATGCGCGGCTGGGCGGACGAGCGAGCCCGACAGCGGGCTGCCGAGTTCCGTGCCTTGCGCAGCGAGGTGCACGAGGCGCGTCGAGCTCGCGACGCGCAGTGGCGGCGCGCCGCCGAGAGGCTGGAGGCGATCGCGCAGGACGCCGCATCGCTCGGGCTGTCCCGCTTGCCGTCGTTACAGGCCGTCGATGAGCGCGCAGAAGAGCTGATGCGCGCGGAGGGCGAGCACGCCGCCTGGAACGCGGCGCAGCAGCGGGTGCAGGAGCTGGCGCAGGTGCTGCGCGCGGTCGAGCAGAACAGCCAGGCGAAGACGGCACATCTGGAGACGGCGCGGGCGGCCGCGGCGGCGCTGCGGGATGCATGGACCGAGTGGAAGGCGGCGCGCGGTCTGCCGGCCGATCTCGTCGTCGAGCGCGCGGCCGAGCTTCTGGCCGAGGTGCGCGAGGCGCAAGGGCTGCTTGCCGCGCGCGCGGAACGGGCCGTAGAGACCGCTGAGCTCGAGAGCGCCATCGCGGCCTGGGAAGCGGCGGCGCGCGCCGCGTTGGCTGCCGAGGGCGCGGTGGACGTCGGCGGCCTCGCCGGCGACCTGCTTGCGGACGAGGTGCTCGCCGCGCGCCAGCGGATGCAGCGCGCCGAGGCCGAGCGCCTGGCCCTGGCCCGGTTGGAAGGCGAGATCCGCACCCGCGGTGCCCGGATCGCGGAGGCTGCCGCGGCGGTGCGGCGATGGGAGACCGAACGCGAGGAACTTCTGCGCCGCGCAAGGGCGGCGGATGAAGCTGACTTCGAGCGGCGGTGTCAGGTTGCGCGCCGGCGCCGCGAGCTGGGCAGCGCGATCGCTTCCCTGGAACAGGAGCTGGAGAACGGCCTGGCCGTGGCCAGCGATGCGCCCGCGTTGCGCGCCGCGCTGGCGGCCGGGCAGCCAGACGAGTGGCGCCAGGGCGTCGCGGCTGCCGACGCGCAACTGGCCGAGCTGGAAGAGCAGTTGGTGGCGGCTGCCGAACGCCATCACGCGGCGAAGGAGCGCTGTCGCGTGCTGGAGACGGCGCATGAGATGGCCGAGCTGGAAACCGAGTGGACGGCGCTGACCGCCGAGCTCGACGCCGCCGTACGCGAGTGGCGCGTGCTCGCCCTGGCCGAGGGTCTGGTCGAGACGGCGCTGCAGGCGTTCGAGCGCGACCGGCAGCCGGCTGTTCTCGCCGCGGCCTCGCAGACCTTCGCCGCGGTCACCGGCGGCCGCTACCCGCGCGTGCTGCAGGACGACAGCGGCCACGCGTTGGTGGTTGTCGACAGCGACGGCGTGCGCAAGCGGGTGCCCGACGAACTGAGCCGCGGCACGGCGGAGCAACTTTACTTGAGCTTGCGCCTCGGGCTGGCGGCCGAGCTGGCCCGCGGCGGCACCCCGCTGCCGCTGATCATGGACGACGTGCTGGTCAACTTCGATCCGCCGCGCGCCGCGGCCATGGCGCAGGCGCTGGGCGAGTTCGCGCGCCACCATCAGGTATTGTTCTTCACCTGCCACCCGAGCACGCGCGCGATGCTCGGCGAGCGCGGTCACGCCGCCCGCATCGTCGAGATCTGAAGCGGGGCGAGCCGATGCAGCCCGGCACCGACAAGCTCCTGGCCAAGGCGGCGCGCGCGGCGGCCGCGGCGGAGGGTGCGTCGGCAGCCGGCGCCGCCGACGCGGCCGCTGGGCGCGCGTATTACGCGATGCTGTACGCGGCCAAGGCGCTGTTGAACGAGCGCGGGTTGCGTCCGCGCAGTCACGCCGGCGTCGTCAGCGAGCTCGAGCGCGGACCGGCACGGATCGATGCAACGCAGCGGGGCTGGCTCGCCGCCGCGCTCGAAAGACGGCAGAAGGCGGGCGAGGGCGCTCTCGAGCTGGCGCCGAGCGACGTCGAAGAGATGGTGGCGCAGGCGCGCGCCTTCGTCGCGGCGGCGGCCGCCGCGGTGCGCGCCGGGGCAGTTGCCTGATGGTGGGACAGGGAGCAGTATCGATCGTCGTGGGCGGCGGAGTCTGGCTTGACCGGACAGAAACTACGGACCACGGATAGACGCGGATGAACGCGGATGAAGCACATCTCATCCGTGTTCGTCCGCGGTTCCTTTTCGTCGGATCAAGGCTAGGAGGTGCATCGTGCGAGTGACCGGCAGCAGAGCAGGCGAGGGGAGATTCAGGGCATGAGGCTCGCGCGGCGCGTGGCCATCATCACTGGTGCCGGGCGCGGGCTCGGAGAAGCGATCGCGCTGCGGCTGGCGCAAGAGGGCGCCGCGGTGATGATCAACGATCTCGACCCGAAGACGGCCGAACGCACGGTCGAGCGTATCCGTGCCGACGGCGGACGCGCGACGGCGCTGATCGGCAGCGTCACCGACGAGGCGATCGTGCGCGAGCTCATGCAGCGCACGGTCGAGGAGCTCGGCTCGCCCGGCATCCTGGTCAACAACGCCGGCATCACGCGCGACAAGCTGATGCGCGACATGACCGTCGAGGATTGGGACGCGGTGCTCGACCTCAACCTGCGCGCCACGTTCCTGTGCTGCAAGCACGCGACGCCGTTGATGGTCCCACAGGGCTGGGGCCGCGTCATCAACATGAGCTCGCGCGCCCACTACGGCAACAAGGGCCAGGTCAATTACGCGGCCTCGAAGGCCGGCGTCATCGGCCTGTCGCGCTCGCTGTCGATGGAGCTGGGCAAGTTCGGCGTTACCGTCAACTGCATCGCCCCGGGCATCATCGCCACCCCCGGCGTGACCTCGCTGCCGCACTACCAGAACCTGATCGACCGCGTCGCCCCGACCCTGCCGATCCCGCGCCTCGGCACGCCCGAAGACGTCGCCGGCGTCGCCGCCTTCCTGGCCAGCGAAGACGCGTCCTACATCACCGGCGAAACCATCCACGTCTCCGGCGGCCGCTACGGCTGAAGGGCACATCACACAGATTGTCTTTGCTCATGGCGGCGAAGCCCAGAATGGCCTGTGTCCTGCGTTTCTTGGCGGTCATGGCCGCGATGTGGTCGCTCTCAGGGGCGGCAATCGGAGAAGAAGGCGCGGCGGGCGGCTTTACCATTGCTGGATGTGTCAACGAGACACGAGCTGGGGGATGTACCCAGACCAACGTCAACGTCCTTCTCGATCCCCCGGGGCTCTCTTACTACGTCGGCTCGTCGACCCGGTTCCAGTTCGATGACATTCCGCCCGGTGAGTACACTCTCTCGGTTCCGACTCGTTGCAATCCATTCGGATGTTGGGCCAAGGTCGCCGTCACAATCAGCGACGCGGATGTTTATGTCCCTCTCCCGATCCTTCCGTTCTGCGTGGGTGACTGCAATCGCGATCTCGTTGTATCTCTCGATGAGCTCATCCTCGGGGTCAATATGGCCCTGAGTGGCCGCGTTCTCTTCAGCTGCCGTGGATTCGATCCGAACACGGATGCGGTCATTACGGTTGATGAGCTTATCGAAGGTGTCGATTCGACGCTCCATGGATGCCCGCAGACTCAAGCGGTGCGTTCTCCGCAAGAGAGGCAGTCGGAATTCCGCAGCCGGTGATCTTTGCGGTTACTCCACCTGGCGTCGCGAGGTGGCGGGCACCTCGGCGTCGGCTCGACGCCGCCATTCACCGCGGCCGTCAACCCATCGGTCCGGTGTATCCACACACGCCCATGCGTGGAGAATTGACGACGGGAAGATGACATTCGAAATCATCGCAGGGATGGGCGTCTGAGTGGGCGTCGCAGAGAAAGCATTCGTCACCAGTGCTGGAGCAGATTATTGTGGCCAATTGGCCGCAGTCTTCACAGGTCCATCGGGGTGGTTCGTTGCGCCCGAGTAGTCTCGCGCGGCGCTTGCCAGCGTTCCCGGAGCGCGAGCCGACGGCGCGCAGCCTGAGCTCGGTGGTCGATCCGAAGTCGTATTCGTAGCGTACGGCCGTCGCGCGTTCGCCGAAGATGTCTGTGAGCTTGGCGCTCATCTTGAGCTCGGCGCGGCTGCGGTCGGGGTAGAAGGCACTCATGTGCCCGCAGCAATCGAGCCAGGTGTCGCGCAGAAACTGGTCGAGGTCCCGGAGCGTGGCGTTGGCAGGGGCCTCGATGTCGAGCCACCACGGCCCACCGCTCTCGACGCGCAGTTGCACGAGATCCGTGCTCGGGCCTGCGCCCGCCTCGTGAGCGGGAAGACACCCTTTCAGATGCCGCTGCATCGCAGCCTTGCTCACGCGGGCGTCACACAGACAACAAAACCCAGTGACTGTTGGTTGGGCCATCGATCCTCATCCCCCTTTCGGTTCGAGCGCTGCCCATCTCGTGCCTCGGCACGCCCGAGGACGTTGCGGGGGTGGCCGCCTTCCTGGCCAGTGAAGACGGTCTTACATTACCGGCGCGACGATTCGTTGTCTCCGGCGGCCGCTACGGTGTGAGCCCTCACTCTACCTCTCGGATGTGGTTCCGTAGCCACTCCACCAGCGTTTCGCGACTCACCCTACCGGCAGCAAGGGAGAGGATCACGCTCTCCTGCGCCTCGATCGACGCATGGATCTCCCAGCCGTTCAGTACGAGGAACGTTTCCATCGCCGCATGTCCGATGCGCTTGTTCCCGTCGACGAAGGGGTGATTGCCCACCAGTGAGAAGCAAAGTGCTGCCGCCTTCTCTGCAATCGTTGGGTACAGATCGTCACTGCCGAACGTCATGCGCGGCTGGGCGACGGCAGATTCGAGCGCTCCGAGATCGCGCAGTCCGGAAGCACCACCTGACTGTTCGATGACGCCGCGATGCAGCTCAACGACCTCCGCCAGCGAGAGGTGACGCATTCAAGCGAGCCGCCGGTAAAGCTCCGCGTTCTTCTCGAGCACCCGACGAGCCGCATTCTCGAAATCTGATTGCTCTCTGCCGAGCAAGTCCGAAACAGCTGCATGGGCTAGCCGCTCCGGGGGTACGCCCAGGCGAGTCGCTTGCTCTTGCAGTCGTTCCGCTTCGGCAAGGGACAATTCGATGGACACCTTCATGTTCGAATCTCCTCACTGAGATTGTTTCACGACCCGCACTGTATCGCCACAGGCGTTGCCGCCCAGTTCGCTAGCGCGATCGGTACTGCTTCCGATACGCCCACGGCGACACTGGATGTGGGTCCGCCCACAGCCCACGCCGCGCCGCACGCGCTTCTGCTTCGATCTCCGCCAGAGTGCGATCTTTTGAATAGCGGCGAAACTCCCACGCCCAACCGGCCCGCACCAGGGCGCGGTTGAGGCTGCTGCCGTCCGGCAGAAGAACCTCACCGACGATCCGACCATATTGGTCGCGACCTTCGGTGACGACGGTGACCGTCTTCCCCAACACCAAGGCGGTCGTCGCGTAGCGGGCCGAACGCCCGAACGCCTGCCCGCGCTCCGGGCAATCGATCGACGCCAGCCGCACCTTCGCCTCGCGGCCGTCGCGCATCACCTTGATCGTATCCCCGTCGGTGACGCCAACCACCAGGCCAGAAAACGCCGGCCCGGCGAGAGTGACGGGCGCGAGAAGTGTGACGAACGTCGAGGTGAGGACGGCCGCCATCGCCGCCCGTCTCCCCGTCCGTCGATTACTGACGCACGCGTCACCCTGCGGCCGACCTCCGACGCGAATCACATCAGCCGCCCGCCGTTCGGGCTGATGACCTGGCCGGTGGTGAAGCCGGCGTCTTCGGCGGCGAGGTAGGCGCAGGCGGCGGCGATGTCGTCGGGGGTGCCGATGCGGCGCACCGGGGCGGCTTTGACGGCGACGGCGAAGATGTCGTCGGAGACGATGCCCTGGCGGATCATCGGGGTGTCGATCAGGCCGGGGGCGATGCAGTTGACGGTTATTCCGTTCGGCCCGAGCTCGTGGGCGAGCGCTTTGGTGAAGGCGATGATGCCCCCTTTCGCCGCGGCGTAGTGGCTCAGGCCCGGGCCGCCGCCGGTGAGGCCGGCGACCGAGGCGATGTTGACGATCCGCCCCCAGCCGGCCTTGACGAGGTCCGGCACCAGCAGCCGCGTGCAGTTGAAGGTTCCCTTCAGGTGCACGGCGATCATGCGGTCCCACTGCTCCTCGGTCATGTCCTGCAGCGTGGCGAATTCGCCGACGCCGGCGTCGTTGACGAGGATCTGCACCGGCCCGAGCGCGGCGTGCACTCGTTCGATGGCCGCGCGCACGGAGAGGGTCGAGGCGACATCGGTCTCGACCGCCAGGCTGCGGCGGCCGAGCGCGGTGATTTCGCCTGCCACCTGCTCGGCGCCGGGCCGGTTGATGTCGAAGATCGCCACGTCGGCCCCCATGCGGGCCAGGCGCAGGCAAATGGCGCGGCCAATCCCCGACGCCCCGCCGGTCACTACTGCCGTTCGTCCCTCCAAGCTCATCCGTGCTCCCTTCGTCCGCTCGGTCTTCGGCGGAGTATGGCACCCCAGCGCCCCCGCCGGCAAAAACGTACGGCCACCCGTCTAGGGTTCGACGGCCGACGTTCGCAAGGGATGAAGGACTGCGCACGGCGCGTGGCTGGCTTCCTGGCATGTGACTTGGAGACGCGTCGCCCGGGTTCGAGCGCGCGGGCGGCAGTTGCGGGAGGCATCTGAGATCGGGCGTATGCCTGGGGCTGGCGAAAGGGTCGGGAAGAGCGTGTCGTCATGAGCAGTGCACAGCCATCGATGCGGTTGATGCCGCAGCTGGCTTCGGTCAACCGGGTGGTGCTCGACCTGTTCAAGCTCTACCAGCCGGCGTTTTCGGTGAAGCGGCTCGGCACCGGGCTCGATCTCGATCCCAACCTGCCGTTGACCTGGGCCGACCGGCCGCAGCTCGAGCACGGCCTGAGCAACCTGCTGAGCAACGCGGTGAAGCACACCCGGCACGGCGGCCTGGTCATGTGCCGGACGGCACTCGAAGGGGAGTGGGTGAAGCTGACCATCGGCGACAACGGCCCGGGGATCAGCCCCGAGCAGGCGGCGTCGCTGTTCGCGCCCTGGCGCGACGGCGTCGACTCCTACGGGCGCGACCGGGCCGGCGTCGGGCTGTACATGTCGCAGCGCATCATCGCCGCGCACGGCGGCGACATCAGCCTCGACCGCAGCTACGACGTCGGGGCGTGGTTCGTCGTCCGCCTGCCGGCGATCGCGATCGAGAACGCGCGCCTGGCCGACGAGCTCGAGCAGACCAATCGCCGCAAGGTCGACCTGGTGTCGACCCTCTCGCACGAGCTGCGCACGCCGCTCAACGTCATCATGGGGTACAACGACCTGCTGATCGACGGCGCGTTCGGCGGCCTCAACCCCGATCAGCTCGACACGGTGCGGCGCATGGACCGCGGTGCGCGCGAGCTGCTCGATCTGATCAACAGCGCCATCGATCTCGAATGTCTCGACCCCGGCGAGCTGTCGCTCGACCTGCGCGACCTGCGGCTGCCCGACCTGATCCGCCGCTTCTGCCAGCTCACCACCGAGGTGCTGGGTTGCGACTTCAGCCACACGTTCCTGTGGCAGCGCGCCAGCGACGTGTACGTACCCATCGCCGGCGCCGGCGATACGACCGAGCAGTGGGAGCGCTTCCGCACGCTGCGTGTCCCCGCCGGCAACGTCGCGCGGCTGCTGGCGCGGCGCGAGCGCGACGAATCCGCCGTGGTCGCCGAGCCGCAGGAGTGGCTGCCCGCGGCGACCGCGCAACGCTGTGCCGTCTCGCGCTGTCTGGTCGTCGCGCTCCAGCGCGGCGGCGAAGTGCTCGGCGTGCTGACGGCTGGCGACCGCGGCCGCGCGCGCGCGTTCACCGCCGACCAGGCGCGCCTGGTGCAAGGCATTGCCGACCTCGCCTCGATGGCGCTCGACAATGCGCGCCTGGCCGATCAGCTGGAACGCAGCAAGCGCGTGCGCTCGGAGTTCGTCACCAACATGTCGCACCAATTTCGCGTCCCGCTCAACGCCATCATCGGCTACAACGACCTCTTGCTCGATGGCGAGTTCGGCCCGCTGACCCCCGAACAGGCCGGCGTGTTGAGCCGCGTGCGGCGCAGCGCGTTGGACCTCCTCGACGCCATCAACAACACGCTCGGCGCCGATCCCGAAGCCTGAAGCCTGAAGCCCGAAGCCCGAAGCCCGAAGCCTGCAGCCCTTCTCTCCAAGTGGCATTCACCGCGGCCCTGGTGTAACCAGTGGGCCGCATGAGCGACGGCCTCGAGCGCGATTTGTTTCGCCGCATTCAGGACCGCATGGCCATCGTTGGCATCGGTCAGCTGCCGTTCGCCAAGGATATCGGCCGGCCGATCGCCGACACCGCCGTCGAAGCGATCCAGATCGCGCTCGCAGATGCGGGCCTGGAGGCCGAGGACGTCGACGGCATGTGCATGTTCGAGATGGAGTCCACCCACGAGGTGACCATCGCGCGCCGCCTGGGCGTGAAGAATCTGCGCTGGTGGGACAAGACCACCTACGGCGGCGGCGCCTCGTGCGCGACGATCATGCACGCCTGCGCGGCGATCGCCACGGGGCTGGCGACGACGGTGGTCTGTCACCGCGCCCGCAACCGCGGCGCCAAGACGTCGCGGCCGTGGGCGCAGGAGCGCGTGCTGGCCAAGGACGACAAGGGGCTGCACCTGCCCTGGGGCTTGATCCGGCCGGTCGACATCATCGGCATGTGGGCGCACCGCCACATGCACGAGTTCGGCACCACGCGCGAGCACCTCGGCAACGTCGCCATCGCGGCGCGCAAGCACGCCCAGCGCAACCCCGGCGCGATGATGAAGGACCGGCCGCTCGACATGGAGACGTACCTCAAGGGTCGCGTCATCGGCTATCCGCTGCACTTCTACGATTGCTGTCTGGAGACCGACGGGGCGCTGGCCTGCATCGTCACCTCGGTCGAGCGCGCGCGCGATCTCAAGCAGAAGCCGGCACTGGTGCACTCCATCGCGCAGGCGTCGGGCCCCAACATCGTGCACCTCGCCAACTACAACAACACGCCGACGATGGAGACGACCTCGAAGTTCTGTGCTGAGCTGTTGTGGTCGCGCAGCGAGCTGAAGCCGGCGGACATGGATTGCGCGCAGATCTACGACGCCTTCACGCCGCTGGTGGTGATGGGCCTCGAGGACTACGGCTTCTGCAAGCGCGGCGAGGGCGGTCCGTTCACCGACAACGGCCGCATCGAGCTCGGCGGCGCGCTGCCCGTGCTCACCTCCGGCGGCGGCCTCTCGGAGGCCTACGTGCACGGCTTCAACTTGATCCTCGAAGCCGTG
This sequence comes from uncultured Binatia bacterium (SeqCode), assembly GCA_964455095.1. Lineage (GTDB taxonomy): Bacteria > Desulfobacterota > Binatia > HRBIN30 > CADEER01 > CAYVUV01. The sequence goes on along the minus strand of CAYVUV010000260.1, from coordinate 38,375 downwards.
CGCCAGATCCGCGGCACGTCGACGGGGCAGGTGCCCGACTGCCAGGCGACGCTGGTCACCGGCGCCTCGGGTGTGGCGACCAGCGCGATGGTCGTGCGCGGGGAGTGACGCGAGCCATGGCCTTGCATCCCGACTATCCGCTGCCCGATCTCGGCGATCCGATCATGCGCCCGTTCTGGGACGGCTGCCGCGACGGTCGCCTCGTGCTGCAGCGCGAGAAGGGCTCAGGGAAGGTGCACTGGCCTCCCAAGCCGCACTATTGGAAGGGTGGCGCGCTGGAGTACTTCGACGCTTCCGGGCGCGGAGAAATCTACACGTACGTCATCGCGCACGCTCCGTTTCTCCCCGCCTTCGAACATCTGCTGCCGCTGGCGCTGGTCGTGGTGCAGCTCGAAGAAGGCCCGCGCCTGGTCGGCTACATGGTGAACTGCCAGCCGGAGTCGGTGCGGTTCGGGATGCCGGTGCGGGTGGCGTTCACGCCGCTGACGGAGGAGATCGTCCTGCCGGTGTGGGAGCCGGCCGGGTGAGGGGACAGTTTACAGCATCCCCAATTCGAGCTTCGCCGCTTCCGACATCATCTGCTGGTTCCACGGCGGCTCGAAGACGACTTCCACGGCGGCGTCTTTGACGCCGGGGACGCTGAGGATGCGCGACTTGGCGTCGTGGGCGATGACGTCGCCCATGCCGCAGCCGGGCGCCGTGAGGGTCATCTTCACCTCGACGCGGCTGCCGCCTTCGGGGAGATGCTCGACCTTGAGGTCGTAGACCAGGCCGAGTTCGACGATGTTGACCGGGATCTCGGGGTCGTAGACGTTGCGCAACTGGGCGTAGATCAGCTCGTCGCTGACCGGCGCGTTGGGGTCGACGGTCTCGCCCGGCGCCGCGGCCAGCGCTTTGCCAATGGCGTCGGCGTCCTTGCCCGAGACCCGGTACAGCCCGCCGTAGGTCGGCACCTGAATCGTGTAGCTGTCGCCGAGCGCCTGCGTGATCACCGCCGGCGTACCGGCCGGGATCATCACGGTGAGGCCCTGCGGAATCTGCACGACCTCGCAGTCGCGGCTGACGGTCACTTCTTCGTAATGCATGGCGGTCTCTCCCGATTCATTCCGTCGACACGGGCTCTTCTTGCCCGTCGAGCGCGGCGCGCGCCGTGTGCCAGCACAAGGTCGCGCACTTGACGCGGGCGGGGAACTCGCTGACGCCGGCAAAGACGGCGAGCTTGCCGAGCGCGGCTGGGTCGGCGTCGGCGCTCTTGCCGGTCACCAGGTCGTGCAGGGTGTGGAACAGCCGCTCGGCTTCGGCGCGCGACTTGCCCTTGAGAATCTCGGTCATCACCGACGCCGAGGCGGTCGAAATGGCGCAGCCGGAGCCCTGGAAGGCGACGTCCTTCACCACATCGCCGTCGAGCTCGACGTAGACCGTGACGTGGTCGCCGCACAGCGGGTTGAAACCCTCGACCGCATGCGCCGCGCCGCCGATGACGCGGAAATTGCGTGGCCGCTTGCTGTGGTCGATGATGACGTCCTGGTAGAGATCGCGCAGCTCGTCGCTCACGAGAAGACCTCGAGGACCTTGCGCACCCCGGCGACCAGGGCGTCGACCTCGTCCCTGGTGTTGTAGAACGCGAACGAGGCGCGCGTCGTCGCCGGGACCTGGAAGCGCTGCATGACCGGCTGCGCGCAGTGGTGGCCGGCGCGCACCGCGATGCCGTCGCGGTCGAGGATGGTGCCGATGTCGTGCGGGTGAATGCCCTCGATGACGAACGACAGCACGCTGGCCTTTTGCGCCGCGGTGCCGAGGATGCGCACGGACGGGAGGCGGCTGATCTGTTCGGTGGCGTACGCGAGCAACTCGTGCTCGTAGGCCGCGACCGTGTCGAGCCCGATGGCGGTCAGGTAGTCGAGCGCGGTGCCGAGCCCGACGACACCGGTGATGTTCGGCGTGCCGGCTTCGAACTTGCCCGGCAGGCCCTTGTAGAAGGTCTTCTCGAATGTCACGGCGCTGATCATCTCGCCGCCGCCCTGATACGGCGGCAGGACCTCGAGCAGCTCGGCCTTGCCGTAGAGCACGCCGACGCCGGTCGGGCCGTACGTCTTGTGTCCCGAGAAGGCGTAGAAGTCGCAGTCGAGCGCCTGCACGTCGACGGCCAGATGCGGCGCCGCCTGGGCGCCGTCGATCATGACCGGGATGTGGCGGCGGTGGGCGAGGTCGATCATCTCGCGGATCGGGTTGATCGTGCCGAGCGCGTTGGACAGGTGCACGACCGAGACCAGCTTGGTGCGCGGTCCGAGCAGCCGTTCGTACTCGTCGAGTAGCAGCTCGCCGCGGTCGTTCATCGGGATGACGCGCAACACCGCGCCGCGCTCGCGGCAGACCATCTGCCAGGGCACGATGTTCGAGTGGTGCTCCATGGCCGAGATGAGAATCTCGTCACCGAGGTTGAGCACCGTGCGCCCGTAGCTGTGCGCCACCAGGTTGATCGCCTCGGTGGTGCCGCGCACGAAGATGATCTCCTTGCGGTCGGCGGCGTTGAGGAATTGCTGCGCCGTATCGCGCGCCGCCTCGAAGGCCGCGGTGGCGCGCTGGCTGAGGTCGTGCACGCCGCGGTGGATGTTCGAATAGTCGTGCGCGTCGAAGTGCGCCACGGCGTCGATCACCGCGCGCGGCTTGTGGGTCGAAGCGGCGTTGTCGAGGTACACCAGCGGCTTGCCGTGAATCTGCTGATGCAGGATGGGGAAATCGGCGCGCAGGCGCTCGACGTCGAGCCCGGTGGCGACCGGCGGCCGCGCGATCTGTGCGGTGGTCATGGCTGTCCCTCGTTGGCGACGTCGTCGTGCAGGCGCGGCCCGATCAACTGTTCGAGTCGCGCCCGTACCGGCGCTGCCGTCACCCGGCCGACGACTTCGCTGGCGAAGGCGTGGATCAGCAGGCGGCGCGCTTCGTCGGCGCCGATGCCGCGCGCGCGCAGGAAGAAGAGCGCGTCCTCGTCGAGCCGGCCGATGGTCGCGCCGTGACTGCACTTCACATCGTCGGCGAAGATCTCGAGCTGCGGCTTGGTGTTGATGATGGCACTGTCGGAGAGCAGCAGGTTCTTGTTCACCTGCCCGGCGTCGCTCTTTTGCGCGTCCTCGCGCACGTACACCTTGCCGTTGAACACCCCGGTGGCATGGCCGTCGAGGATGCCCTTGTAGAGCTCGCGACTGCTGCAGTGCGGGCGCACGTGGTCGATGGTGGTGTGGTGGTCGACGTGTTGGCGGTCGCCGGCCAGATAGAGACCGTCGAGCACACAGCTGGCACCGCGGGCGTCGAGCACCGTGTTGACGTCGGTGCGCGCCAGGGCGCCGCCGAGCGAGACGACATGCGAATGGAGCTCGCTGTCGGCGCTCTGATGCGCCTGCACGGTGGCGATGTGGAAAGCACCGGCGCCCTCCTGCTGCAGGAGGTAGTGTGCGACATGGGCGCCGGGTCCGAGGGCGATCTCGGTGACGGCGTTGGTGCAGTACGCCGCGCTGCCGAGGCCGGCGTAGGTCTCGGCGACCGAGACGCGGCTGCCTTCGTCGGCGACGATCAGCGTGCGCGGATGCGCGATGGACGGGGTGCTGCCGGTGGCGACGAAGAGCAGGTGGATCACTTCGTCCGCCACGGCGCCCTTGCCCAGATGGATGAACGCGCCGTCTTGAATGAAGGCGGTGTTGAGCGCCGTGAAGGCCCCGGTATCGCACGCGGCATAGCGGGCCAGATGCGGCGCGACGCGGGCGGCGTCTTCGGCCAGCGCGCTGGCCAGGTCGCGCACGGTGACGCCCCTGGGCAGTGCACCACGTGAGGAGAGGGCGGGGGCGAAGCGGCCGTCGACGAAGACCAGCTGCGTCGCGGTGGCGAGCGCCAGCGGCGCGATCTGGCTCGCAGTGATTCGCACGCCACTCTCGCGGGCAAGGCGCAGCGGGCTCTTCGCCAACGGCGCGACGTCGGTGTACTTCCAGTCCTCCAGCCGCGTGGTCGGAAAGCCGAGCTGCGCGAAGCGCTCCAGCGCCTCGCGGCGCAGCGCGGTCAGCGCCGGCGGCACGGTGCCGTTGACGTGGGAGAAGTCGTCGCGATGGATGTCGATGGCGCTCATGGCAGGGCGGGGCCTACGCGCTGGCCGGTGCTTCGCGGCTGAAGCCCGCGTAGCCCTTTTCTTCCAGCTCGGAGGCGAGGGTCTTGTCGCCCGACTGCACGATGCGGCCGTCGAGCAGGACGTGTACGAAGTCGGGCACCAGGTAGGTCAGCAGGCGCTCGTAGTGCGTCACCACCAGCACCGCGTGCTCCTCGTTGCGCAGCGCGTTGACGCCCTCGGCGACGATGCGCAGCGCGTCGATGTCGAGCCCGGAGTCGGTCTCGTCGAGGATCGCCAGGCGCGGGTCGAGCACCGCCATCTGCAGGATCTCGTTGCGCTTCTTCTCGCCACCCGAGAAGCCCTCGTTGAGCGAGCGGTTCATGAACGACGGGTCCATGTCGACGAAGCGCATCTTCTCTTTGATCAAGGCGAGGAAATCCATCGCGTCCATGGGATCCTGGCCGCGGTGTTTGCGCACCGCGTTGAGCGCCGCGCGCAGGAAGTAGCTGTTGCCGACGCCGGGGATCTCGACCGGGTACTGGAAGGCGAGGAAGACGCCGGCGCGCGCCCGCTCCTCCGGCGGCAGGGACAGCAGGTCGGCGCCGTCGTAGCGCACGCTGCCGGCGGTGACCGTGTAGCCCTCGCGCCCGGCGAGCACGTTGCACAGCGTGCTCTTGCCCGAGCCGTTCGGCCCCATGATCGCGTGCACCTCGCCGCGCTGCAGCGTCAGGTTGATGCCGCGCAGGATCTCCTTGCCTTCGACGCTGGCGTGCAGGTTGTCGATGATGAGCAGTGGTTGTGCGGTCATGTGTCGTGTCTCTCCGGTGCGAAAGTGGCGTCAGCCGACGCTGCCTTCGAGGCTGACGCCGAGGAGCTTCTGCGCTTCGACGGCGAACTCCATCGGCAGCTCGCGGAACACCTGCTTGCAGAAGCCGCTGACGATCATCGAGACGGCGTCCTCGGTCGCGATGCCGCGCTGCTGACAGTAGAAGAGCTGGTCCTCGCCGATCTTGGAGGTCGACGCCTCGTGCTCGACCTGGGCGGTGTCGTTGCGCACTTCCATGTACGGGAAGGTATGCGCGCCGCAGCGGTCGCCGATCAGCATCGAATCGCACTGCGTGTAGTTGCGCGCGCCGGTGGCCCCCTTGGTGATCTTGACCAGGCCGCGATACGTGTTCTGGCCGTGGCCGGCGGAGATCGCCTTGGACAGAATCGTACTGCGGGTGTGTTTGCCGATGTGGATCATCTTGGTGCCGGTGTCGGCCTGCTGGCGGTGGTTGGTCAGCGCGACGGAGTAGAACTCGCCGACCGAGTGGTCGCCCTTGAGGATGACGCCCGGGTACTTCCAGGTGATCGCCGAGCCGGTCTCGACCTGCGTCCACGAGATCTTCGAGTTCTTGCCACGACATGCGCCGCGCTTGGTCACGAAATTGTAAATGCCGCCCTTACCGTCCTTGTCGCCGGGGTACCAGTTCTGCACCGTCGAGTACTTGATGCTCGCGTTCTCCATCGCCACCAGCTCGACGACGGCCGCGTGCAGCTGGTTTTCGTCGCGCATCGGCGCCGTGCAGCCCTCGAGGTAGCTGACCGTGCTGCCCTCGTCGGCGACGATCAGGGTGCGCTCGAACTGCCCGGTGTTGGCGGCGTTGATGCGGAAGTACGTCGACAGCTCCATCGGGCAGCGCACGCCCTTGGGGATGTAACAGAACGACCCGTCGCTGAAGACGGCGGCGTTGAGCGCGGCGAAGAAGTTGTCCGTGTACGGCACGACCGAGCCGAGGTGCTGCTTGACCAGCTCCGGATGCTCCTGCACCGCTTCCGAGAAGGAGCAGAAGATGATGCCGACCTCGGCCAGCTTGCTCTTGAAAGTGGTGGCCACCGAGACGCTGTCGAACACGGCGTCGACCGCGACGCCGGCCAATAACTCGCGCTCGCGCATGGGGATGCCGAGCTTCTCGTACGTGGCGAGCAGCTCGGGATCGACCTCGTCGAGGCTCTTCGGCGCGTCGGCCTTCGACTTTGGCGCCGCGTAGTAGCTGACGCCCTGGTAGTCGATCGGCGGGTAGTGCACGTTCTGCCAGGTCGGCTCGACCATGGTCAGCCAGTGGCGGTACGCCTTCAGGCGCCACTCGAGCATGAACGGCGGCTCGTTCTTCTTGGCCGAGATGAGCCGCACGACGTCTTCGCTGAGGCCGACCGGAATGGTGTCGGATTCGATGTCGGAGACGAAGCCATGCTCGTATTCGCGGTTGATGAGCTCTTCGATCCTCGCCGTCGTGGTCATGTGCCGTTTCCCCTCACTCGCTCTTCCGGACGGCCGGCAATGGTCAGCGGCAGCGCCATGGGGCGTACCGCGGAAGCCATCTCGGACATCGAAATGCCTTCGAGCGCCTCGCGCACGGCGCGGTTGATGCGATGCCAGTGTCCGCGCACCGGGCAGAGTTGCTCGTGCTCGCACTCGCCCAGCGCGTCGCTGTTACAGGTGGTCAGCGCGATCGGACCCTCGAGGGCGCGGATGACGTCGGCCACCGTGATCTCTTGCGGCGCCCGCGCCAGGCTGTAGCCGCCCTTGACGCCCCGGTGCGACGCCAGCAGGCCGTCGCGGCCGAGCATGCGCAGCAGCTTGCTGACCGTCGGCGCCGGCAAGCGCGCCTCGACGGCCAACTCGGCCGCATTGTGCTGGCGGGCCGGGTCGGCGGCCATGTGGCTCATGAGCACGATCCCGTAGTCGGTCAGCCGGCTGATGCGGATCATCTGGGGCGGTCCGTTGAATTCATACTGTTTCGGTCTCGTTTCGAGACCTAACAGATCGGACGGCTAAAGCAAGCGTCGCGCGCGGCCCTCCCGAGAGGCCTGCGAGCCGCTCGTCAGCAGCAGTTCTCGGGGCCGAGCTCGTTGACGAAGACGTTGCGCACGGCGCTGGTCAGTGCCTCGACGGACATGTCGGCGAAGGTGGCGTAGGGGATGGCATCGAGCACACGGACGTGGATGGCGTGGCGGCCCTGCAAGACGAAGCCGCGCTTGGGGAGGGCGTTCGCCGTACCGCGGACGACGATCGGCAGAATCGGCGACTGCGTGTGGAGGGCGAGGGTGAAGGCGCCGTGCTTGAAGGCGCGCATGCGTCCGTCCGGCGAGCGCGTGCCCTCGGGGAACATCATCACCGAGCTGCCCTCGGCCAAAGTGCGCTGGCAGGCGTCCATCATCTGTTGCACGCTCTCCGCGTCGCCGCGGCGCAGCTTGATGTAGCGGTTCAGCGACATGTTCCAACCCACCGCAATGACACGGAAGTTCTCAATCTTCGACACCCACTTGAAGTGCGTGAAGAGGCGGAACAGCACGAGGATGTCGAGCAGCGACTGGTGGTTGGCGACCATTACATAGGGGACGCTGGGATCGATCTTCTCGCGCCCCTCGATGGTGACGCGCCAGACGGGGTTGAACCAGGTGTAGAGCGAGGCCCAGAAACAGGTGAAGCGGTGGAGAATCACCAGCCGGCGGTCGAACAGCACCGTCGCCGCCCAGATCAGCGCGGCGATCGGGAAAAGCATGAGGGAGCTGACGACGATGAAGAGCCAGAAGACGGTCGACCCGATTCGCTTCACGAGCATGGCCGGTGTTGTATCGTTTAGGATTGGCGCGTGCCAGGGGTGGAAACGAGCCGGCCGAGAGAGCAGAAAGGACGGCGAACAGAAGGGAGATGGGCATGGGCTTCGAGGTTCCGGAACACGTGCGACCGATTCGCGAGCGGGTGCGGCAGTTCGTCGAGGAGCGGATCTATCCGGTCGAGGCCCTGCTCGACGAGCGCGACGATCCCCAGGCTGGGGCGACGCTGCGCCAGTTGATGGACGAGGCGAAGGCGGCCGGGCTGTGGGCGCTCGGCCATCCGAAGGAGATCGGCGGCCAGGGGCTGCCGTTTCTCGACTACGTCTACGTCAACGAGGTCATCGGCCGTTCCGAGCACGCGATGGTGGTGCTCGGGACGCACTCGCTGCAGGACTCGATCATGCTCAACCTGCACGCCGCGCCGGCGTGGCGCGAGCGCTACCTGAAGCCGCTGGTGGCGGGTGAGGTGTTCCCGAGCTTCGCCATGACCGAGCCGGACGTCGCCAGCTCCGACCCGACACAGCTGCAGACCAGTGCCGTGCTCGACGGCGACTTCTGGGTGATCACCGGCCGCAAGTGGTTCACCACCGGCGCCGACCGCGCGGCGTACACGACGGTGATGGTGCGCACGGAGCCCGAGGCGCCGCCGCATCAGGCGTTCAGTATGATCGTCGTGCCGACCGACACCCCCGGCTACCACATCGTGCGCGAGGCGCGCGTGATGGGCATGAGCGGCGGCCACTGCGAGGTGCAGTACGACAATGTCCGCGTCCCGCGCGAGAACCTCCTCGGCACGCGCGGCGCCGGCTTTCTCATCGCCCAGCAGCGCCTCGGCCCCGGCCGCATCTTCCACTGCATGCGCTGGCTCGGCCAGGCGCAGCGCGCCTTCGATCTGATGTGCGAGCGCGCCAACAACCGCGTCGCCTTCGGCTCGCCGCTGGCCGACAAGCAGCAGATCCAGCAGATGATCTTCGAGACCGCCGCCGAGATCCAGGCCTGCCGGCTGCTGACCCTGCACGCCGCACACAAGATCGACCAGGGCGACCCGGCCCGCGTCGAGATCGGCGTCATCAAGGTCGTGGGCGCGCAGATGCTGCACCACGCCATCGACCGCGCCATCCAGGTCTTCGGCGCCAAGGGCGTCACCGCCGACACGCCGCTCGAGCGCATGTACCGCCACGCGCGCTTCGCCCGCATCTACGACGGGCCCGACGAAGTGCACCGCGTTACGGTCGCGCGCCGGATTCTGGGTGAGTACCGCAAAGGGAACGGGTGGGACTTCGGCCTGCGGTGACGGCTCGCCTCCGGTCCCCCTCCTTTCTCCGGTCCGTCTTTTTTCCGGTCCCCCTCCTTTCCAAGGAGGGGCTAGGGGAGGTCATCTGTGAAATCCTACCTCCCCCCGACCCCCTCCTTGGAAAGGAGGGGGAGGAAGAAGGTTGCCACCCCTACGGCGCGGGGTACCCACCGCGGAAGTCCGGCGCGTACGCACCCGCGGCATAGGCGGCGCAAAACGCGGCCTCGTCGCCGTGGTACTCGGGGTCGAGCGCAACCAGCGCTGGCCGCACGGCGGCCCACAGCGGGCCGGGGCCGGGGGGAGAGTCCTTGACCACCAGGACCAGATCGAGGCCACGGTGCCCGACGATGTACTGACCGCCGAGCCCGGCGGCGAACCACATGCCGACGTCGAGCGGTTGCTCGCAGCTGAGCGGCGCTTCGTAGTTGCAGTCGGGTGACTCCGACAACCCATGCGGATACTCGCGATTGAGCGCCAGCGGCGCGCAGTCGTCGAACGGTTCCTGAAGCTTCGGTCCGGCGACGAGCCCGCGCGTGTAGTTCGAGGCGCTGTTGACCCAGGTCAGATAGCCGTAGCCGGTGTTGGCGTCCTCGAACGAGGGGTGCGTCATCTTGTAGATCCACGCCTCGTCGAGCATGCGCGCGCCGGCCCACACGCCGTCGTGCAACATCAACAGCCCGACCCGCGCCATGTCGAGCACCGTCGATTGCCAGCTGAAGCCGAAGATCTTCTCCGCGTTGCCGCCGGTCCATAGGGAGTCGGTCATGCCGAGCGGACCAAACAGGAACCGCTGGGCAAACTCCTCGACCGTGGCGCCCAGCCGGGCGCTGTCCTGGCCGATGGCGGCAGTGATCACCCGGCTCAAGTAATTGATCTGCACGGTGCCGGTGATGTCGTAGGAGTACGTGCGCTGGCCGAACGACAGATCGACATTGTGCGCCAGCATGGCGAGCACGTGCGCGATGCGGGCGTCGGGGTTGAAGGGAAATTCGCCGAGCCAGTGGTCGACGCGGTCGTCGTCGGAGAGCGGGCCGGTCTTGGGTCCGCTCTGCGGCAGGTCGCGCGTTTCATATGCGGCGATGCCGGTGGTCAACCCGCCGAGCGTCTTGGTGGTCGAGAACACCTCGCCGCGCGGATCGCTGCCGTCCGGATAGTATACATGGCAGAGCTGCCCGTAACGGATCACCGCGTAGCGCCGGTTGACGAGCGGGTCGGCGGCGTCGAGCAGGTCGGGGTCGAGGCCGCAGCGGCTCACCACCTGCTCGCGCGGCACCGGTTGCCAGGCCGCGGCGCCCGGATCGGTCGCGGCGTCCGGGCAACCCGCCAGCGCCGCGTTGACGCCAGCGATGATCTCGTCGACGGAGATTGCGTGGTTGCCATCGCCGTCGGCCGCGGCGCAGCGCGCGACCGATTGCTCCGCGAGCCCGATGGTCACGGCCTGGACCAACTCGTCGACCGTAACCGCCCCGCTGCGGTCGCAATCGGCGGCGCAACCGCTGCGCGGCAGCGGGCGGGTCTGCACGGTGCCGGCGCGCGCCGGCCGCGCGGCTCCGATCGCCACCAGCCCCAGCGCTGCGAGCAGGGCGGCGCGCACGCGGGGCTCACTGCGCCGCATAGACGAAGCCCGGCCGCGCGGGCGGGGCCAGCAACGGCGACCAGGCCGCATTGCCGGCCAGGTGGCGCTGCAGGAACGGCAGCACGAAGCGCAACACGGCGTCGTGCGCCTCGGCCGAGGTCAGCGTCGTCGGGGGATTGCAGTCGGAGCTCGGGAAGCAATTGTCCGAGAAGGCGTAGTGGCCAGTGTGCTCGATCTCGACCAACCACTTGGGTGTGACCGAACGGTCGTACGCCGCGCGCGCGGCGGGATTGCTGATGACGCTGTCGATGGTGCCGAGCATGGTCAGCGACGGGACCGGCAGCGTGGAGTTCGCCACCGCGGCTGGCGCCATGGCGACGGCGACATCGATGCGCGGTTCGATGGCCGTGACCAGATACGTCGTGAGGCCGCCGAACGAGTGGCCGGTCATGGCGATGCGGCTCTCGTCGATGGCGCCGAAGAACGGCGACGCAACGTTCTGATCGGCGGCGAGGATCTGGTTGAGGACAAAGACGACATCCTGCGGGCGCTCCGCCAGCGAGGCGGCGATGGCGGCGAGCGTGCTGCAATTTGGGAAGTCGAAGATGGTGTTGCCGGGATGCGGCGGTGCGACGACGATGAAACCGTACGAGGCCAGCAGCGGCGTGAGGAACTTGCTCTGATTCGGGTGACCACAGGAGCCGTGCGAGAAGAGGATGAGCGGGTAGGGCCCGCCGCTGAGGTCGAGCGGCGCGTTGTCGACGCCGCCGGTGGCGGCGGAGATGGGGCCACTGCCTGGAGGAGCCGGGTACCAGATGCTGGTGTCGAGCACGCGCGGCGTGCCGGGGCTCGACACCGAGTCCTTGGTGTACTGGACGGTGCGGAAGCCGGGAGCGTAGGGTCCGAGCTCGCGGACGTCGAAGCAGGTGCCCGCGGTCCAGTCGACGACGTCGGCGCAATGCGTCTCTTCGGTGCAGGCGGTCTTGGCGACGCTGCCACTGTCGCTGCAACGGCTCTCGCGGGCCAATCGGCAACTGGCGCTCTGATCGCTGAGCCGCACGCGCCCGCAAGGCGCCTTGTCGCCGCCGCACGAGGCGCCCTTGGCGATCTTCTTTGCCGTGCGCAGACACTCCTGCCGCAGCGCACTGCTCTCGATCGCCGCATTGATGGCGCCGCGGGCACAGCGCTGGTAGGTGCCGCGCGTGGTGAAGCTGGCGCATGGGCAGGCCGTTTCGGTGGCGGTGCGCAGCGCGGCAAGGGCGCGCTGATCGCCGAGGGTGTCGGCGCCGTTCAGACAGTCGTCGGCGCGCGCCGCGTTGGCGATCAGCAGGATAAGGGCGAAGAACAAGCCAGCGACCCGCTGCAGGTGCGCCTCATGGGACATCATGCATCACCCTTTCTGCGCGCTGGCAGGCGCCGGCGAGCAGTCGTCAGGGTAGTCGGCCGCGCGCTAAACGTCGACCGGATTCGGTCAGACGGCGCTCGAAGCGCGCAACCGGCTGTGCGGACAGTTGTGCGGTCGCGCCGGGCATCGCACTGACGCGCTTGCTCGCCGCACGCGGTTCGGTATGGTCGCGGCGATGGCTGGCACGCTCTTCGTCGTCGCGACGCCGATCGGCAACCTCGAGGACATGACGCAGCGGGCGATCCGCGTGCTGAAGGAGGTGACGCTGATCGCCGCCGAGGACACGCGACACAGCCGCAAGCTGCTGTCGCACTTCGGCATCCACACGCCGATGATCAGCTACTACGACCATGTCGAGCGGCAGAAGGCGCCGCAACTGATCGCGCGGTTGAAGGGCGGGGCGGACATCGCGTTGATCTCCGACGCCGGCACGCCGGGGATCGCCGATCCGGGCTACCGCCTGGTGTCGGCCGCCATCGAAGCGGGCGTGCGCGTCGTGCCGATCCCCGGCGTCTCGGCGCTGACCGCGACGTTGAGCGTGGCGGGGCTGCCGACGGATCGCTTCGTGTTCGAGGGCTTCGTGCCGCAGCGCGCCGGCGCGCGCGCCGCGTTCTACCAGGCGCTGCGCGATGAGCCGCGCACGGTGGTGTGTTTCGAAGCCGGCCGGCGACTCGACGCGTCGCTCGCGGCGCTGGCGGAGGCGATGGGCGAGCGCGACGTCGTCGTCGCGCGCGAGGTCACCAAGCTGTTCGAGGAATTCGCGCGCGGCCCGGCCAGCGCCGTGCGCGCGCGGCTCGACGGCGCGCCGGTGCGCGGCGAGGTGACGCTGCTGATCGCTCCATCGGCTGCGGAACCGGCGGCGCAGTCGCCCGAGGACATTCGCGCCGCGGTGGCGCGGCTGCGCGCCGAGGGGCTGGGACTCAAAGAGATCGCGCGCACGCTCGCCGCCCACGGCACCTGGTCGGCGCGCGACATCTACCGCATCGGCCTCGAGCTCGAAGAGTGAAATGCAAGGACTCTGTGTCCGGGATTTGAATGGACAAAGGGGAGCGCGGTCTGGTAGCGGGTGCCTAGTGCCATGACGCGTTCGCAACCGATCAAGACCCGCCCCGGTCCGAAGACTGGTGAGCTGGTCGTCACGCTGCCGCCCGGCTGGGAGCTGCGCTTGCGCCGCGTGCTGAAGGAAGTCATGGCCGACACGCTGCCCGACCCGCGCGAGGCCGGGCTGACGGCGAATCAACGCGAAGCGCGCGTGCGGCTGCGCCAGGAGCGCATGCGCGCGGCGATGTGCCGCTTCATCAGCGATTTGCTGACGGCCGATATCGTCGGCAAAGAGATCGCCCTGTCGACGCGCAACCGCTTCGGCCGGCGCTCGGGCTCGCTGCGCGAGCACGTGCAGGCCATCCTGCGCGAAGCCGCCGGGCGCTGACCAGCCGCGGATCGACTCGCCTGGCACGTTCGTAGCGCTGCCGATTCGTTGCAATGAAACGGCGCCTCGCTATGATGCGGCGGTGCTGCACGTTGCCGCGATCATGCCAGCCTACAACGAGGAGCGCGGCATCGAGGCGGCGGTGACTGACTGCGTCGCGGCCCTGGTCGCCACCGGCGCGAGCTTCCGCGCTCTGGTGCTCGACGACGGCTCGACGGATCGCACCGCGGAGATGCTGCGGCGGTTTGACGGCGACCCGCGCATCGAAGTGGTCCGCAAGGAGAACTCGGGGCACGGGCCGACGATCTTAGCGGGCTATCGGCTGCTGGCGCGGCAAGCCGACTGGGTCTTCCAGCTGGACAGCGACGGCGAGGTGCCGATAGCGAGCTTCGCCGCGCTCTGGGCGGCCCGCAACGGCGCCGATGCGGTCGTCGGTGTGCGCACGCAACGCAACCAGTCGCTGCCGCGACGGCTGGTCTCGCGCGGCAGCGGGCTCGCCGTGCGGCTCCTCTATGGTGGCGCCGTCACCGACGTCAATTGCCCATTCCGTCTGATTCGCGGCGATGTGCTGGCGCGCTTCATCGATCGCATCCCGGCCGATACCTTCGCACCCAACGTCGCTATCTCCGGCCTGCTGGCGCTCGAAGGCTGCCGAGTCGCGAATGTGATGGTGCCGGTCGCGACCAGTGCCACGAAGACCGCCGCGCTGGAAGGATGGAAGGCCATGGCGACCGGGCTGCAGGCGTTGCACCAGACCGTGGGGATCCGTCGACGCGATGCGTGAGGCGGGCTTCGCTGCGGGTGGCGCCGCGCTCCATTCGCCCGATGTCGCACCCCGCCCGCGCAGCGCGCCGCGGCGCATTCTGTGCGTGGTCGCCAACTTCAACCGCAGGGAAGTCCTGCTGCGTTGCCTCGACCGGATTCTCCGCCGCGTCGTCGTGCCGCCGGACCATCTCCTCGACGTCCTGGTTGTCGACAACGACTCCGCCGACGGCAGCCGCGCCGCGGTGAACGCGCGTTTTCCCAGCGTTGAGGTCGTCAACACGGGGAGCAACAGCGGCGGCTCGGGTGCCTTCCGGCACGGGCTGCGCCACGCCATCGATGGCGGCTACGACCTCGTCTGGCTGCACGACAACGACGCCTTCTCGTCGCGTCACGTGCTGCGGCACTACCTCGCCGCGCTCGACCGACTCGGCGGCGCGGCGCTCGTCGGCGGTTCGATGCACCAGCTCGAAATGCCGCGGCGGCTCAACGAGGCGGGGGGCTTCTTCGGCCGCAACCGCGCCGTCGACATCCATCTCCCGCTGCAGGGCCGCCGCTCCACGGCCGCGTTCCGGCGCACGGATCGCCCCGTCGAGGTGGACTACCTGGCCTTTGCCAACCTGCTCATGCCGGTCGATCTGGTGCGCCGCATCGGGCTGCCGGAGGATCTCTTCCTGCACTACGATGACATCGAGTTCTGCCTGCGCGCCCGCGCCGCCGGGTATCCCGTCGCGGCGGTGCCGGCCGCCGTCTTCTGGCACGAGAGCTGGCTCGCCAAGCCCAAGACCTGGATTCAGTACTACGATACCCGCAACAGCCTGTGGACCGTTGCGTTGCAGTTGCCGCACAAGCTGCGTCGCCGGCGGCTGATCTGGATGCTGTCGGCGGCGAAGAACATCGCCTCCGGCCGCCCCGCGTTGGCCGCGGCGATTCTCGATGGACTGCGCGACCAGGCGCGCGGCGTGACGGGCCGGGTCGAGGTGCCGAGCAACGGTTTCGCGGCGTACGATCTCGTCGAAGGCGGTATCGAACCTTTGCTGGCGGCGTACGGCTGCCGATACCTCGCGCTCGACCACCACTCGCTGCAGACGCTGCCGCGCGTGTACCGGGCTCCGTGGCTGGCGTGTCTGGAGGCGCTCGGCAATCGCGCCTTCTTGTGCCGCCTGGCCCAAGGCGGGTTCACCCTGCACCGGCCGACGGCTGCGACCGCGAGCCGGGACTCGCGGCGAATCCCGCTGTCTGCGCCGCTCGGACAGGTCGAGGCGCAGCGGTTCGCCGGCGACGCGCTGCTGGTCCGCTTGTCTCTCCACACCGGTCCGCGCGCCCGCTTCGCGCTGCGCCGCTTCCGCCGCATCCTGTCGCTGCACGGCGCGCATGTCGTCGACCACCGCGTCGGCGCCAGCCGTCGCGACCTCGGTCGCTTGCTGGCGCGGTGGCTGGCGAGCTGGATCTATCTGGGCCCGGGCCGGCGAGGGGCGCCGCGATGAGAAGACGGCCTCTGACACCGAGATCGGCGCTCAGGACCGCGGCGAAGGCCCTCCTCGGACGGCGTGCGCTCGACAGCATCCGGGCCCGCGCAGCGGCAGTGGATATCGAACACAGCATGACGGGTCTCGATATCGCGCAGCGGGCCGGCGTCCCGGTGTTTCTCGACGCCGACATGCACCCGCGCTGGACACTCAAACGCGGACGTGTCGACCACCGGGTCTTCCTGACGACCATCCCGAAGGCCGGCACCTACATGATGGCCAAGATGCTGCCCCGCTTCGGCGTGGCGGACTGCGGTGTGCACGTCATGCAACACGGCATCGTCGACCACCGCTTCGCGCCGGAGCGGCTGCGGCGGCACTACCCGGCAGCGGTTGGACTTCCGATCGAGCTGAATGATGCGATTCGCCTGATCGCGCCGGGACAGTTCGCGTTCGGCCATGTCGGGCTGCGCAACGCCGAGATGCGCGCGTTGTTCGCGGACTTCAAGATCGTGATGATGTACCGCAATCTGCGCGACGTGTACGCCTCGTTGATTCGCTACTCCCAGGAGATTCGTCAAGACACGGACAGCGTTCATCAGGCGGCGCTGTTCCACGCCGACCTGCAGTCGCTGCTCGCCTGGGACCTGGACCGCGAAGGGCCGCACCGGCTGATCGGCTTCCGGCACCTGAGCGCGTGGCGGCAGGAACCGAACGTCCTCGCGCTGCGTTACGAGGACGTGGTGGGCGACTTCGGGCGCGAGCGGCAGATGGAGGTCATGCGCGAGCTGCGCGCCTTCCTCAGCGCCGACGTCGGCGACGCCGGCCTGGCGGATATCCTCAATACCGTCATCGGCCAGCCGACGGTCACCAAGACGGAGCGCCGCACCGTCGCCACCGAGCACTGGACCGAGGAGGTCGAACGACTGTTCCAGCGCATCGGGTTCCCCGACCTCAACCGCGAGCTGGGCTACGACGAGCCGGACTGAACGTCACGGCGCGTCGTCCACCGTCTCCTCGCGCGCCAGGTAGGCATCGATCACCGCGGCGGTGTCGCCGTCGGCGACGATCTGTCCCTGCTCGAGCAGGATGGCGCGCGTGCACTGCGCGCGGACGAGATCGAGGTTGTGGCTGACCATGACGAGGATCTTCGCCGTGTCGATGAGCTTCTCCATGCGCTGCGTGGCACGGCGGCGGAACGCGGTGTCGCCGCCGGAGAAGATTTCGTCGACCAGCAGGATCTCGGGCAAAATGTCCGTGGCCACGGCGAAGCCGAGGCGCAGCGCCATGCCGGTCGAGAAGTACTTCACCGGCATGTGGGCAAAGCGCCGCACGCCGGCGAAGCGCAGGATGGGGTCGACGCGCGCCTCCATGCGGCGGCGCCCGTGCCCGAGCAGCGCCCCGTACAGGATCACGTTTTCGCGCGCCGAGAGCTCGCCGTTGAAACCGGCACCGAGATGGGACAGCGGCGCCACCGTGCCGGCGATCTGAATGCGACCAGTCGTCGGCGGGTAGATCCCGGCGATCACCGCCATGAGCGTGCTCTTGCCGGCGCCGTTGTCGCCGATCACCCCGACGCGTTCGCCGTGCTCGATCGCCAGCGAGACGTCGCGCAGGGCCCAGAGATCGTCGCTGCGGCGCAATCGGCGCAGCGGCCTGGCCAGCACGCCGCGCACGATGGCCTGGCGCAGCAACGGCGGCCGGTCGGTGAGCAATGAAAAACGCAGCCCGACCCCGGCGAGGCGAATCGAAGGCTGGTCGGGGGGTCCTGCGCCCATGGTGCTCAGAGGTGGAAGGCGATGCGGCTCTCGGCCGTCTTGAAGACGGCGTAGCCGAGCGCCATCGCTGCCGTCGCGAGGCCCGCGGTGACGAGCCACAGCGAAACCGACGGCCAGGTTCCGTAGTAGAGGATACAGTGGAAAAGGCCGAGGAAATGGGTCATCGGGTTGGCGGCAATCAGCACCGCGGCGATGGGGTGTTGGCGCGCCAGCACCGCCGGCTCCCACAACACCGGCGAGAGAAAGAACCACACATGGAGCACGACGCCGAGAATGTGCTCGACGTCGCGATATACCGTGCTGAGCACCACCAGGGCGAGCGAGAGGCCGAACGCAAAGGCGGCCACCAGCCCCAGCGCAACCGGCAGCAGGACGATCTGCGGGAAGATCGGCGCGCCGACGAGCTGAAGGAGCACGAACAGCGCCGCCATGGCGAAGGCCAGGTTGAGCGCGTTGACGACCGCGACGGTGAGCGGGAAGAGCAGCTTCGGGACGTAGATCTTGCGCAGCAGACCCTGGCTGGCGATGAGGCTGGTCGATCCCTGGGCGAGCGTCGCCGTGACGAACTGCCACGGGAGCTGGCCGGCGAAGAGATAGAGCACGAACTCGCGCAGCGGCCGCCCGAGCAGCAGGCTGAATACCGCGCTCAGCGCGATGAGGTGCAGCAACGGGTTCAGCAGCGTCCAGAAGAAGCCGAGGACCGAGCGCTGATACAGGACGGAAAATCGGCTGCTGACCAGGTTGGCGAACGCGAAACGATAGCGCCCGAGCTCCTCTCCGTCGCGGCGCAGGCGCAGCATCCAGGTCCGCGGGCCGACCAGCAAGCGCTGGCTGCCGTCACTCGCGGCGTCGTAGTCGTATCGTGCCAGCACCTCGAATGTCCGCCGCGAGGATAGCCAGGATCGCGGCCGCTTGCCAGAAATCAGCGACTATGGGACGCAGGGCGGCGCGTGATTGAGATATGACGGGACGAGCCGACCCTGCCAAACCGCTGGCTGATTCTCAGCCGAGCCCATTCCCGTCGCATGTCCGCGACGACTTCGACGAATGGCTGCGGGTACCGGTCGCGTCGATGTCCGAGGATCCCCGCATCGAGGTGCGGCGGGGGCAGCCGGCGGAGTTCGAGCAGATCTTCGACCTGGTCGACGAGGCCTTCGCCTCCAAGCGCTCGCGCGCGCTGAGCGATTGGGCATATCGGCGCAATCCGTACGGCCTGGCGCGCTGCTGGATCAGCGTCGAGCGCGCCACGGGCCGATTGGTCGGCGCGGCGGTGAACTGGCCATGGCCGCTGGCGCACGGAATGTGCCCGCTGGCCGCGGCACAGGGCGGTGATGCGGCCGTTGCACGTGGATGGCAACACCAGGGAATCCACGCGAACGCCGGACGAGTTCGGGAGTCGCACCCGTGGACACGGTCGGTGGTGAATTTTGGCTGGCCGAACTCGGGCTCGGTCCGGCGCATCCACAAGAATGCCAAGGCGTCGCGCCTGGTCGGGGTGCTGCCGCGTCGGATGCTGGTGCTGCGCGCCCGGTCGCTTCTCGTCGCGCGCGGACTTCCCTGGCCGCTGCCCGCTCTGGGCGCACGCGCCCTCGATCCCCTGGTGGGTGCGTGGACCTCCCTGGTCCTCGGCGCGCGCCGCGGCGAGCGCGTGGAGCCGGTGCGGAGGTTCGATGCGGCCTTCGACGCGGTCACGCAGCGGTGCATGGTGTGGGACGGCTATTGGTCGCCGCACGACGCCGCATTCCTCAATTGGCGTTATCTGAGCGACCCGGTCAGGGAGCACGTCGCCTTGTCGCTGACGCAAGGGGCGACGCTCGTCGGCTACAGCGTGGTCAGATTGCACCAGGGCAAGGCGCGTCTGATGGAGCTCGTCGCGCCTCGCGATCAGCCGCACGCGGCGCGGGCGCTGCTCGGTCACGTCATCAAAGTGGCCCGGGATGCGGGCTGCTCACACCTGGAGGTGGTTGCGTCAACGGCGTGGCGATACTGGCGGTTGCTGAGTGCGGTCGGGTCCGTCAAGCTCCCGGCGATGGTTACCATGTATGCCTACTGCTTGCGCGAGGACGCTCCAGGCGTGCAGACCCTCGGCAACTGGCAGTTGCTGGGCGGCGATCTCGACCCCCTCGGTTCCTAGATGGAGCCGAGAGATTGCGACCGATGAACCTCAGCTTCACGCCCGAGCAAGAAGCCTTTCGCCTGCGGCTGCGCCGCTGGCTGACGGAGAACCTGCCGGCAGGATGGGGCACCGATGCCGTTCCCCCGTTCGGCAATTACGCCGCGGAAGTTGCGTTCCTGCGCGCTTGGCAAGCCAAGCTCTTCCGCGGCGGGTGGTGCGGCCTGACATGGCCAAAGGAGTACGGTGGCGGCGGTGCGACGCTGGTCGAGCAGGCGATCTTCAACGAGGAGGTGGCGCGCGCCCGGGCGCCCGAGATGATCGGCAAGGTCGGCAACAACAACGTCGGGCCCACCTTGATCGCGCACGGGACCGAAGAGCAGAAGCGGCGCTTTCTCCCGCCGATCCTCTCCGCCGAGGAGATCTGGTGCCAACTCTTCAGCGAGCCCGGCGCGGGATCGGATCTCGCCGGGCTACAGACTCGAGCGGACGAACACGGCGACGGCTTTCTCCTCACCGGGCAGAAAGTGTGGGTGAGCTATGCTGAGTTTTCGCGCTGGGGAATCTGTCTGGCGCGCACGGACCCCGACGTCCCCAAGCACAAGGGGCTCACCTACTTCGTCGTCGATATGCAGGCGCCGGGCATCACCATCCGTCCCGTGCGCCAGATGACCGGGACGGCGGAGTTCAACCAGGTGTTTCTCGACTCGGTGTACGTGCCGCGAAATCGGGTGATTGGCCGGCAGAACGAGGGCTGGCGCGTGGCGATGAGCACGCTCGCCCACGAGCGCGGCACCGGTTTCCTGTTCAAAGAACAGGTGAAGGAGAAGATCGCCATTGACCGACTCGTAACACAGCTGCGCCAGCGTCAGGCCGCCGGTCGTCCGGTTCCCCCGGCGCTGCGCGACCAGGTGATGGAGGCGTACATCCGGGTCGAGATTCTCCGGCTGCTCAACCTCGACACCATGACTCGGTTGGCGCGTGGCCGCCACGTCGGGGCCGACACCAGCTACAAGAAGGAGTTTCGGACCCGCCTCACGCAGCATCTCCACTCCACGGCGCTGGCCGTCCAGGGTCCTGCCGCGCAACTCGTGGCGGACGATCCCTATGCCGTCGATCACGGCCGCTGGCAACAGAGCTTTCTGGTCAGTCGCCACGCCAGCATCTCCGGCGGCACGTCGGAGATCCAGCTCGACGTCATCGCGACTCAGCTGCTCGGCTTGCCGAAAAGGCAGTGAGGAGAACCGCCGCCCGCCGATCGACGGGCGGGCGGTTCTTGTTGTCGCGAACGTCGTCCCGCTGCGCTGTTACGCGCGGCGGCCGCGGCGCTGCAGCCAGAGGGCGCCGAAGCCCATCAGCAGGGCGGCCAACCCGACCAGGCCCCATTGCGACATGGCGGGAACGCCCTCCGGTGCGACGTACGTCGTGGTGCAGTCGACCGGCAGGGAAGGAGTGTCGGGGAAGTCGTTGCACAGCAGGCACGTGCCGCCCCCGGGGCAATCGGCCATCGCCGTGGCTGCGTCACAGCCGAAGCCGGCGTTGCCGCCCCCGTCGCAGATCCCCTCGGCGCAAGTGCCGCCGCCCGCACATGGACTGCTGTCCGACATGTCGCACGCGTCGCCAGCCGCCGTTCCGCCCCGACACACGCCGAGATCCTCATCGTTGACCGAAATGCCAAAGACGAGATTGCGTACAAAGCCCGCGCCGCGGGCCGGCAGCGACACCTGGCCGGTGGCCATGCCGCCCGGTGCGAGACCAGTGAAATTGGTGGGAAAGGTTCCCAGGAAGCACAGCGCTCCGACCTCGCCGACGTCGCTCGTGACCACGCCCAGCTGCTCCGCGGTCAAGCACGTCAGCATATCCACCGCGACGGCTCCCGTTCCGCCAGCAGCCTGTGCCGACCCCGCGCCGGCCAGCGGGAACCGCAAGCGACAACTCATCGTGGCGCCATCGAGCTGGCACTGCAGGGTGTTGCCGATGCTGGCGAACGTCATGCTGCCGCTGTTGCCGTCGCGGCCCGGGACCGGCCCCGAGATCTGGCACTCGACCGCGCCCTCCGTGCGACTGCACGATCCCGGCCCGATGATCGGCGGCTCCGGAAGCTCCGGGTCGCCCCCACTGCAGAGGTCGTCGAAGAAATCGCGCAGCTCCTGGATGAACGCAACAATTTCCGGCGGCGTATCCGCAGGCAAAGAATCACCGCTCAGCTCGCTCAGGAAGCTTTCCGACGGGATGAACGCGATGACCTCGGCCAGGGCGCGCGGTATGGGGCACTGCGAGCGGTTGGTGAGCTTGATATCGAAGGTCACCAGCTCGCCTCTGCGCACCTTGTCCGGCGTGCTGGTCATGTCGACGTCGAGGTTGCTGCAACCGCTCATGATAGCCAGCAACCCCACTCCCAGCGCTCGCGCTGCGAATCCACTAACACCCCGGTTCATCATGTGTTCTCCCGTCTCGGTTCGCGTCAGCATCAACGACAAAACAGGCGCGTTCCGTATCCATCTTTTGCCCCAGGAAGGCAAGGGCCAAAGGGCTTTCCATTCGTCTCCGGCCCGTGTATTTCCCGCCCGTCGAGGTGGAGCGTCGACACCATGGTGGCACTGACCATCGTCTCGGGCGGCCAGACCGGTGTGGATCAAGCGGCGCTGCGCGCGGCGCAGACATGCGGGCTGGCGACGGGCGGGTGGTGTCCGCCTGGCCGCGTGTGCGAGTCGGGCGTCATTCCCGATCATTTCCCGTTGCAGGAGACCCCGCAGGAGCGGAGCCCGGACGCCCCTGACGTGCCGCGCTCCCTGCGCACCGAATGGAATGTTCGCGATGCGGATGCGACGCTGATCCTGCGACCCGCCGCCATGGACCCCAACGATCCGGGCTGCGATTGGACAGCGCGCTGTGCGACCCGCTACGGGCGTCCGTTGCTGGTCTGCGATCCCGCCGACGAAAGCGCCGTCGAGCGGATACGGAGCTGGCTGCGCGCCGTGTCGATGCGGCGGCTCAATGTCGCGGGGCCGAGCGAGAGGGCGCGGCCCGGCATCGGAGATCAGGCGTACGCTGTGCTGGTGGCCGTGTTCTCGGATTGGCCGTAGCGGCCCCGGCGCGCGGTAGGCGCGAGCGGCCGCTTTGCGCTAAGGACGGGGCATGCAGCCTCCGCTCGGGAGTGATACGGCCGCGCGGCTGCGCGAGGAGCTGAACCGGCTGCTCGTCTTTCGCGTCCGCCTGGGCCTCGCGGTCATTCTCGCCGGGCTGCTGCTCTTCGGCATCGCCGACCGCATCCTGATGCACGAGATGCCGGAGTGGCTGTACGCCGTCAACGCGCTCGGCGTGGCGCTGGTGGCGATGTACTGGTACTGGCTCGGGCGCCCGGAGGCACGCGCCAACCCCGTTCCCTACGTGCTGATCGGCGCCGTGCTGATCTGTGTGCTGCGCGCCGTGACCGGCATCTTGCAGTACGAGTTGGCGCCGACGGCGATTCTGTTGGTGGCGGTCGCGATGGCCACCGGGGCGACGTTGCCGTGGGGCGTGCGGCCGCAGCTCTTCACCGCCGCGAGCATCGCCGTCGCCATCGGCGTCAACGCGTTCTACGTGCTCGAGGTCGAGGAGTCGTGGCACCTCGCCGGCGCGGTCGCCATCGCCCTGTTCCTTTCGGTGGTGGTCGCCGACGTCCTGAGCCGCTACCACGTGCGCCTCGCCGAGGATGCCCTGCGCCGCGAGCGGGCCGAGGCGGAGTTGGCGCGCCTGAATGCCGAGCTCGAGCAGCGCGTCGAGGAGCGCACCCGGGCCCTCGAAGCCGCCACCCTGCGGCTCGAACGCGAGGCGCGCGAACGCGCGCAGGCGACCGACGAGCTGCACCGCTCGGAAGCGAAGCTCGCGGCACTCGTCAACCACACCACCGACGCCATCTGGTCGGTGGATCGGAACGAGGAGATCACGGTGATGAACGCGGTGGCGCGGGCGCGCTTCCGTGAGCGCTATGGCAGCGACGTCGACACGCAGACGCGCGCGCGCGTGCCGCGCGACCTCTCGGAGGAGTTCCACGCCTTCTACCGCCGCGCCCTCGCCGGGGAGCACGTGCAGGTCGAGCGCTCCTATCACGGGCCGGGCGGGCTGCGGCACTACCTCACCGCCGTGCATCCGATCGTCGCCGATGGAGCGATCACCGGCGCCACCGTCTTCAGCAAGGACATCACCGCGCTCAAACAGGCCGAGGAGCAGGCGCGCGCGCACCAGGCCGAGCTGGCACACGTGCTGCGCCTCGGCACCATGGGCGAAATGGCCGCCGGGCTGGCGCACGAGATCAACCAGCCGCTCGGCGCGATCGCCAACTACGCCCAGGGCAGCGTGCGGCGGCTGCGCGGCGGCAGCACCGACGCGGCCGCGCTCCTGCCCATCCTCGAGGCGATCGTCGTCGAGGCGCTGCGTGCCGGCGACATCATCCGGCGTCTGCGCGATCTGGTGCGCAAGGATACGCCGCCGCTCGAGGCCATCGACCTCGACAACCTGGTGCGCGACTCCGCCCGCTTCATCGACGCCGACGCGCGCGAGCACGGCATCGCCGTCGAGCTCGAGCTCGCCGCGCCCCTGCCGCCGGTGGTGGGCAACGCGATCCAGATCGAGCAGGTCATCCTCAACCTGCTGCTCAACGGCGTCGAGGCCCTGCGCGCCAGCAGCAACGGCGAGCGCCGCCTGACCGTCTCGGCGACGCCGGCCGGCAGCGAGGCCGTCGAGGTCACGGTGCGCGATACGGGCGTCGGTCTGCCCGAGCCACCCGCCGACGTGTTCGCGCCGTACTACTCCACCAAGGCGAACGGCCTCGGCATGGGCCTGTCGATCAGCCGCTCGATCATCGAAGCCCACGGCGGCCAGCTGAGCGCGACCCGCAACCCCGACCGCGGCAGCACGTTCCGGCTGCGGCTGCCGGCCGGCCGGCACGGCTGGTAGGACCACATTTGTGCCAACGGAAGGAGTCACCCTCGAACGCGCGACCCGCGACCAGGCGCCGTTGCTGTCCAATCTCCTCGAGCTCTACTGCCACGATCTGAGTGAGATCTTCCCGATCGACGTCGGACCCGACGGCCGCTTCGGGTATGCGAAGCTGCCGCTCTACTGGTCGGAGCCCGAGGTGCGGTTCCCCTTCCTCATCAAGCGCGGCGCCGACGTCGCCGGCTTCGCGCTGGTGACGCGCGGATCGCCGGCGACCGACGATCCGACGGATCTCGATGTCGCGGAATTCTTCGTCCTGCGCCGGCACCGGCGCGCGGGCGTCGGGCGTCAGGCGGCCTTTGCGCTGTGGGAAGGGGTGCCGGGGCGATGGGTGGTGCGCGTCTCGGAGGCCAACCGCGCCGGGGTCCCGTTCTGGGGCGAGGTCGTGCGCGCGTACTCGCGCGGAGCCTGCAGCGAAAGCACGCGGCCGGGCAGTCCGCACGGTTGGCGTGTCTTGACCTTTCGCTCGAACGGAAAGTGAAGCGGTCGACACCGCACTTCTCCGTTGCGCGCCCTTGTGACGGCGCGTGCCTCTCCGTATCGTCGTGCCTTTGACGTCACACCGGGGAGCGTCAATGGCCAGAATCTTGTCGTTGCCGAGTAGGCAACCATGCTTTCCGGAGACGCTCTAATGCAGCGGCCCAACTACCGGCGGCAGCGATTGGTAGCCGCCGCCGAGCACGGCGCGACAGACGGTGTGCCTGGTGTTGACGGATTCAGGCGAACCGAACTAACTTTTCCCTCAGGGGGACGCGCTGGCGCCACGCGACAGCAGAGGGGGGCCAATGACTCAGACACTCGCCCGTCGGATCACGACGGGGGTCGCCGCCATCGTTGCTGTGTTCGCGATCTCGCTGTCGCAGGCGTTCGCCGTGGTCGATCTCACAGGTGTGTGGGTCGTGACGTTCGATTCGGGCCCGGCCAATATCGGATTCATTCAGAACGGCACCTCGCTAGTTACTTCCCCGCCGCCGGGCGGCAGCGAGCCCGCCTTTGCCGGTACCATTGATCCCGATACCGGCGCGTTCAGCCTGGACCTCATCTACCTGCCGGGCGGGCTCACTTCCTGCGTCGGCATCAGCGGTACCGCCGCACTCGACGGGAACAGCTTCACGGGTGAGCTGCTCGAAGCGTCGCTGAACTGCGGGCCGCCGCACTTGCCGTGCGAGTGCGGTATCGCGTCCACATCACCGGTGAGCGGTGTGCGATGCGTTGGCGCCTGCCCGCTGTGCGGCAACGGCGTGCTCGAGGGCGGCGAGCAGTGCGACGATCACAACCTGACGGCAGGGGACTGTTGTTCCCCGCTGTGCGAGGCTGAGCCGAGTGGCGCTCCATGCCCCGACGACGGCAATCAGTGCACCGGCGATTCGTGCGACGCCGCCGGCGCCTGCCAGCACCCACCCAACGCGCTGCCCTGTGGCACGACCTGCCAACCGGCCATCTGCGCAGGGGGAGCCTGTGTCGCTGCCGCGGCCGCCATGGCGGGGACGCCGTGCGCGTCCGACGCCGAGGTCTGCACCGTCGACGCTTGTGACGGCGCCGGCCTCTGTGCGCACGGTCCGAATGGTGGGTGTACGCCCCTGACGCAGAGCGCATCGGTTGCGCTGCGCAACAGTGGCGGCGTCAGCAACAGCTTGCGCTGGAAGTGGAAGAACGCCAGCGGTTCGACCACCCTGGCCGACTTCGGATCGCCGACTGGATCGAGCTCGTTTCATCTCTGTGCCTTCGACGGCGTTGCCCTCGTGCTCGGCGCTGACGCGCTCTCCGGAGCGGTGTGCCCGTCGTGCTGGAAGAGCAAGCCGGAGGGTTTCAAGTATTCGGACAGTGGGCTCAACGAAGGGATCCGCAAGCTCGTCCTGAAGTCCTCCGCCTCGGGGCGCTCGAAGCTCCTCGTCAATGGCCGCGGCGCCGCCTTGCCGTTCCTCGGCTCGCTCGACACTCCCGCGCTGCGCACCCAACTCGTCCGTTCTGACGACGGTGCCACCGCCGCGCGCTGCTGGGAGGCGACCTTCGACAACCCCACGGTGACCACGCCGACGGACTTCGAGGCGCGGGAACCCTGATCGGACAGCACCTGTGAAAGCGCCCGAACGGGTCGAAACGCGGCGTGTGATATTGCGCCGGCCGTCCGCTGAGGACGCCGACGCGATCTTTGCCCGCTACGCCAACGATGCGGACGTGACGCGTTGGCTGGGCTGGCCGCGGCATAAGGCGGTGGACGCGACCCGTGCATTTCTGCAGCTCAGCGACGCGGATTGGGCGCGCTGGCCGGCGGGGCCGTATCTGGTCGAAGCGCGAGGTGATGGGGTGTTGCTGGGAAGTACCGGGTTTGGATTCGAGACACCCCACCGCGCCGCTACGGGCTATGCGTTTGCGAAGGACGCATGGGGAAAGGGATACGCAACGGAGGCGCTGCAGGCGGTCGTCGACATCGCCGGCGCCGTCGGCGTCGTGCGCCTCTACGCCCTGTGTCACGTCGACCACTCCGCCTCGTGGCGCGTGCTCGAAAAATGCGGCTTCACCCGAGAAGGAGTGCTGCGGCGACACACCGTGTTTCCCAATTTCCGAGCCGACGATCCTTGCGATGTCTTCTGCTACGCATTGACCTTCATGGGGGGGTGAATGAGGAGCCGTGAAAACGGGGGCGCTGTTCGCCCATGAACGAGCGGGGACGCCGGATGCGAAGGACATGAACACATATCAGGGTTCCTGCCATTGCGGTCGCGTGCGGTTCGAGGTGGATCTCGACCTCGACCACGTGCGCTCGTGCGATTGCTCCATCTGCCGCAAGCGGGGCGCGCTCATTCATCGCGTTCCCGAAGGCCACCTGCGCATTCTGACGCCGCTCGAAGACCTGACCCTGTACCAATGGCTCACGCGCACGGCGAAGGACTACTTCTGCCCCACCTGCGGCATCCTGCCGTTCCGGCGGCCGCGTCATCCGACGCCGGAGGAGATCGCTGCCGGCATGCCGATCGCGTCTTTGTGGGGCATCAACGTCCGCTGCCTCGACGGGGTCGACCTGGACGCCATTCCGGTGAAACGCGTCTACGGCAGCAAGCTCGCCTAGCGCGCCGGCGCGGCGGCACACGCCGCGTGAATTGCCGCTCACACGGCACGGGAGACGACGGTCATGGAATGGCTGAACTACCACCACCTGCTCTACTTCTGGACCGTAGCCCGCACCGGTGGCGTCTCGGCCGCGAGTAAGGAGCTGCGGCTGGCGCAGCCGACGGTCAGCGGCCAGCTACGCGTGCTCGAAGACCAGCTGGGCGAAAAGCTCTTCCACCGCGCCGGCCGCCGCATGGAGCTCACCGAGGTGGGCCGTGTGGTCTATCGCTACGCGGACGAGATCTTCTCGCTCGGGCGCGAGCTGCTCGACACCGTGCGCGGCCGTCCGACAGGCCGACCGCCGGTGCTCCACATCGGGGTGGCCGACGTCGTGCCGAAGCTGATCACCTATCGACTGATCGAGCCGGCGCTGCGGCTGCCCGCACCCGTGCGTCTGGTCTGCCGCGAGGGCAAGGCCGATCGCTTGCTGGCCGAGCTGGCCACGCACGAGCTCGATGTCGTGCTCACCGATGCCCCGCTCAGCCCGTCGCTCAGGATCAAAGCTTTCAACCACCTACTGGGCGAATGCGGTCTCAGCATCGTCGCCACCCGCGCGCTTGCGGTGCGCTATCGGCGCGGCTTCCCGCGCTCGCTCGACGGGTCGCCGTGGCTGCTGCCGACCGACAACACCGCCCAGCGGCGCGCGCTCGATCAGTGGTTCCAGGCCCAGCAGGTGCGGCCACATGTGGTCAGCGAGTTCGAGGACAGCGCGCTGCTCAAGGTTTTTGGTGAACGCGGCGCGGGGCTCTTCCCGATTCCGTCCGCGATCGAGAGCGAGGTGCGCCGCCAACACCACGTCGTGGTCGTCGGTCGCGTGCCGCAGATCACCGAGCGCTTCTACGCCATCTCCGCCGAGCGCCGGGTCACCCACCCCGCCGTGCTGGCGATTGCCAACGCCGCGCGCGCGAAGCTCTTCGGCTGAGCCCGGCCGGCGTCCGGCGCGCACAGCGGTTACGACGCTGCCTCGGACGCCATCGGCGCGCGCCGCGCCCGCAGCGCCAGCACCGCCAGCGTGACCGCCGTCAGCGGGAGCACGAACCAGACCATGATGGCGCTGAAGTGGACCAGGCGGTCGTGCTCGCTGGCGCGCAGGATCAGGAACAGGGTGTAGGCGAGGTAGTAGCCGAGCAGCAAGGCACCTTCCCAGCGCTGGATGGCGTAGCCGGTGAACAAGATCGGCAGGCAGGCGACGGCGACTGCCGTCATCACCGGCAGGTCGAACGCGACGACGCTCGGCGCGACCGCGAGGCCGCCCGGTGCGAGCAGGCTCGTCAGGCCGAGGATGCCGACGATGTTGAAGATGTTGCTGCCGATGACGTTGCCGATGGCGATGTCGCGCTCGCCGCGGAGCGTGGCCATCACGGAGGTGGCGACCTCGGGCAGCGAGGTGCCGGCGGCGACCACCGTCAGGCCGATGACGAGGTCGCTGACGCCGAGCGCGCGCGCCATGGCCACCGCGCCCTCGACCAGCCAGCGCGCGCCGAGGACCAGGACGGCGAGGCCGGCGAGCACCATGACAACCTGCCCGACCACCGCCGTGCCGGTCACCGTTTCGCGCCCCTCGCGGCCGTACTCGAGTGCATACCCAGCCTCGACTGCGGCGCTTTCGCTGCGGCTGTTGCGGATCGCCCAAACGGTGTACGTCACCGCGCCCGCCACGAGCAGGCCGCCGTCGACCCCGCCGAGACGGCCGTCGAGAGCGAGCAGCCACAGCAGCAGCGAGGTGCCGATCATGATCGGCACCTCGAGGCGCACCAGCCGCTGTGCGACGACGAGCGGCATCACGAGCGCGCAGACCCCGAGGATGAAGAGCACGTTGAACACGTTGCTGCCGATTACATTGGCGAGGGCGATGTCGGGGTTGCCGTTCCATGCCGCCTGGAGACTCACCGCCATTTCGGGCGCGCTGGTACCGAACGCCACCACGGTCAACCCGATGACGAGCGGCGAGATCCCGACGACGACCGCCAGGCGCGCGGCCCCGCGCACCAGTAACTCGGCGCCCGCGACCAGCAGCCCCAAGCCGCCCAGGAGCCAGCCGAGGTTCACCAGATCCATGTCGAGCCCTCCTCTGGTCTGCGCTCAGGGGTTGAACGCCCGCGCGAGCTCCGAGAGCAAAGCTTCCTCTCGCCGCGAGACCCTCGCCCCCAGCCCCATGATGCCGCCGGCGGCTTCGGCAACGCCGCGCGCGCGCTGCAACAACTCGTGTCGGAGCGCGGCGCGCTCTTCGTCCGAGAGCGCGCCGCAGACGCTCTTGATGTACTGCTCCCACAGGTTGCGGAGCTCCGCACGCGGCCGTTCGGAGAGACATTTCTCGAGCAGGCGATGGCCGGTGCTCGTTCCTTCCAGGCCCACCGCCCGGGCCGCGACGAGGATGGCCTGTTTCTCGGCCTCCTCGACGGTTCCGTCGGCCCAGGCGACTTCGACCAGGGGCACGAGCGACAGTGCGGTCAGCGTGTCGGCGCCGATTCCGAGCGCCACCAACTGGTCGAGCAGCGCCGGATCTTTGATGCGCGACGCGGCGGCGAGCGCCGCGCGCGCCGCCTCCTGTTCCTCTTCCGCACGCAGCCGCGCCAGCAACGTGGCCTGCTGCCGCCGGAAGAATTCCTCCTCGAGCGTTCTCCCTCGGTTGCCCAAAAGGTCATTACTCATGTGCCTTCCCTCCATGCGCTGTTTGGCGCAGGACTTAACCGTCGTGCGGCTGCTTGGGAAATAGATAGTTTGCGCGCTCGAGATCGGAATAAACGATAGGTTGGCGATGCCTGTCGGCCGCCGTACGGGTGGGTGCCACGCGACCTCCTCTTTAGCGACCGGGTCAGAAACGCGCCTCATCGGGGTCGTTGGTCTTGACGAATATCTCGACTGCTAGTAAGCGAGCAGCGATCGGTCTCGTCTGAAGCGCGTCACCAATGGTTTTGCCTGGTTAGTGTGCCGGCGGGCTACTGGCGTTGCAGGAGGGCTCGGCAGATGGGGAAAAGACGGCGGGATATCGCCGAGTGTGCGCTGGATCCGCTGTGCGCGCTGACGGCGCCGGACTCGGTGGATGCTCCCTCAGTCGCTCGCGCCC
The DNA here is from genome assembly GCA_964455095.1 of uncultured Binatia bacterium (SeqCode). Lineage (GTDB taxonomy): Bacteria > Desulfobacterota > Binatia > HRBIN30 > CADEER01 > CAYVUV01. Next base: position 7,695 of record CAYVUV010000260.1, on the reverse strand, counting down.
GCGTAGCGTATCGAGCGCTGGTGAGTCGGTGCAAGGATTCTACTGACCTGCCAGATGTAATGCGCGCACCCGGTCTGCCGGTCCAGGTGGCGCGCCAAGAACCGCGCCAGGCGCTGTGGGTGATCCCGCTGCGCCGGCCAATGTCTGCCGCCCCCGTGTCACCAGGCGCCCGCGGCGAACGCGAGGTTGGCAATTGCACGGCGCACAAGGAGTGTGTGCGATGGGAATGAGATCGACATGCATTTTGAGCGGGGCTGTTTGTGGGTTGGTAACTCTGGGGAACATTGCGCTTGGAAACGTGGTGATGCCAGAGGAGATCCGCGATGCAGCCCAGGTGTTCGTGGAACGCATGATCGTGGTGAAGGGCGAAGGGGCTGCACCATCGGATCGCCCGCTTTCCATTGGGCAGAAACGCCTCCTGGCGCAGCGCGCAGCGAAGGTGGTGGCACTGCGCGAGCTGGCGGAGACCATCGCTGGCGTGCGGGTGAGCGGAGAGACCGACGTGCAGGATGCCGCGGCGCGCAGCGATCAGGTGCGGACCGCCGTTGACAGCATCGTGAAAGGTGCCGAGATCATCCAAGAGTCGTACGACGAGCATGCCGAGACCGCGGCGGTGTATCTGCGTCTCACTCTCGACGGGCCGCGCGGCTTGACCGAAGCTCTAATGCCAAGGGTCATGCGGCATAAGGCTGTGGACCTGCCGCCAGCGGCGCCTTACGTGCTGCCCGCCACAGCGCCGGCGCCGCCCGCTGGCGCCGAATCGCCGGACTCGCTGATCATTGACGCTTCGGGAAAGGGGTTCCGCCCGGCATTGATCAACCGTATCGTCGCGGCCAACGGCAGCGTGATCTTCGAACCCAGCAAGATTCCGCCCGATATCCTGGCAAAGAGGGGGTGCGGCGATTACACCAGCGACCTCGGGAAAGCCAAGGCCATCCTCGCCAGCCACGGGGCGAGGCGTCCCCTGGTGGTGAACGCAGCAGGCGTGGTGCGCTCGACAGATGCGGAAGTGTCCGACGCCGATGCTGCGACGATCTTTACGGCTGATCAGAACGGAAACTTCCTCCAGACAGCTAGCGTCGTCTTTGTCTTGTAGGGGCACAATGGCGAGGCGGTGGCGTGTGCATGCGAGTGTCGCGGCCGTGACGATTGTGGTGCTCTGTTGCTGTGGCCTGCCTCGTGTCGCTCGCGCGGCGGGCGAGGCGACCACACTCGAGACCACGGGGGAAGCTGCGGTTGTGCTCGACGACGTTCCCTCCGCCAGACTGGAGGCGATTGCCCGCGCTCGGTGGGAGGCGGTCGAGAGAGTGGCTGGAGTCGAAATCAAGTCCTCGACGTTCATCGACAACTTCGCCCTGCTCGATGATGCCATCATCAAGCGCGCAAACGGGGTGATCACGCAGTCGGCGGTGCTCTCCGAGGGCCGCACCGGCGATGTGTTTACCGCGCGCATCCGCAGCACGGTGGCGCCGGCCCCGGCGCGCTCGGTGCTGAGCGCAATGGCGCGCAACCGCGCCATTGCCGTCTACCTTCCCGCTCGCTTCCCTGATCACTCCATGCGCGACAGTCACGCGCTCGCCGAGACGTTGATCAGCCGACTGACACGCGACGGGTACGACGTGATCGACCTCGCGGACCACGAGTTTGGCGTCTCTCCGCAACAACTCGATGCGGCGCTGGCGCGCGACGATTTCACCAGCATGCGCTCCGTGCTCTATCGCTACCTGACGAATGTCGTCCTGGTCGGCACGGTGGGGCTTGTCCACAGCGCCAAGCGAGGCGACAACGATAGTTTGGGGCGCCTGCAGTTCGACATTGTCACGGCGCGAGTCGACTATCGTCTGGTCGGCGGCGACGACACCGGGCTCCGGCGCATCCTCTCCAGCGGCCACGAGAGCGCCAAGGGCACGGGTGCGGGCGCAACGTCCGCGGCGGAGCACGCCCTCGAAAGGTTGGCGAGCCAGGACCCGGACTCAGCCGCGACCGTGATGCTGGAGGAAATCCGCCGTACCGTCAAAGCGAAGACCGGTCGGGTCCGCGTCAGCATCGACGGCGTGAGCTCACTGGGCGCCGACCAGAGCGTGCGCGAGACGCTTCAGGCGATTGCCTGGGTGACGCGCATCGAATCGGAGCGGATGGGCGAGTACGTCGTCGACTATCCGGAACAGTCACTCTACCTGGCCGCGAGCTTGGGTCACAAACCGGGATTTTACGTGAAGGACTTCACCCCGTCGTCGATTACTGCGCGGTTCCAGGCTCGTTGACGATGCATGCTCTCCCTGTGTGCTGGGCAATCCAACGGGTGCGTCAATGGACCCGCTTCTCGACCAGGCGACCAGACTTCATGCGGCTGATGCGGGCCTTGGTTGTCGGGCTCACGCTGGTTCTGCCGTATCCCGCTGCAACAAGGGCACAACCGACCGACGTGACGTCGAGCTTCGTGGCGCGTTGGAATCTCACCCACGGCAAGTATCTGGTTGACGTGGGCCAGTATCTCGAAGCGCTGGAGGCCTTTGACACGACTATTGAGATGTCGACGGTCGACGAGGTGCGCTTGGACGCCCTGCTCCAAAAGGCCTCCGTGCTTGCCGTGTTCCTCGACGCGGCAGATGACGCGATTCGGCTGTACGATGCTCTCGTGATGCAGTACCCGAGCAGCGCTGCAGCGCCGATCGCAGTGTTCCGCGCTGGCATGACACTGTTCGATCGCGGCCAGTATGATCGCGCCGCGATGTACTTCGAGCGTTACCTGAAGCAGTATCCGACGGGCGCATCGCGGGGGAGCGCGCAGTTCTTGCTCCAACAGAGCCGCGCGAAGGCTGGCTCTGAACCAGCGCCCGCCGCGCCCCCATCAATCACGAGCGTGAGAGTGCGCATCTTGAAGGGACACGGCCGTGCGCAGATCGAATCGGCAGGCGCGCTGGCCGTCACGCCGGCCGTTGCTCGCGGCCCCATTCTCGAGCTGAAGGCGCATGGGGGCTTGGTGCAGGTGGGGGCGCAGCCCGGCGTTCGCGAGATCACGGTCAGCGCCGAGCGACCCCTTGTCATTCGTATCGGCGGCGCGGTGCATCAGTATCGGGGCGCCCTCGTCGTTCGCGCCGACGGCGACACCCTGCAGCTCATCAACCGCCTTGGCGTGGAAGAGTATCTCTATGGTGTCGTGACCAAGGAGTCGGTGGCGTCGTGGCCCGCGGAGGCGTTGAAAGCGCAAGCGATTGCCTCCCGCAGTTACGCGTTATACCAGGCGCAACATCGCCAAGACCGCGCCTATGACATGGTCGACGACGAGGGTTCGCAGGTCTACGGCGGCGTTGGCGGTGAAAGTGCTCCGGGCCGGCGCGCCGTAGACGGCACGCGGGGGGTGACGCTGACGTATCGCGGTCGGCCGATCTACGCGATGTTCACCGCCAATGCCGGCTGGTACACGGGGGACCCCGCATACATCTTCAATCAACCTTTGCCCTATCTGGTTGCCGTGCCAGACCCCTATAGCCCGAACGAGCAGATGGGCCGCTGGACACGGAGCTACAGCGTCAGCGAGATTCGGCGATTGCTCGCTGCCATCGGCGTGACCTTGGGATCAATTCGCGCCATCGAGCCCCGCGTGATCTGTCCATCCGGTCGTATCGTTCGGGTCGACATCGTCGACGAGCATGGCCCGCACGCGATGCGCACGCGCCCGACATTGGGGCGGGCGCTGAAATTGCCGGAAATCCTGCTCGGCGTGCGTCGCGAGGGCGATCGATTTATTTTTGCTGGAGGCGGCTTTGGTCACGGCGTCGGGCTCTCGCAGTGGGGTGCGAAAGCCATGGCGGACAAGGGGGCCAGCGCGAAGGAGATCTTGGCTTTCTACTACCGCGAGGTCGAGATGACTCCCGTGGCGCAGTGAGCGGTAAAGACATGGGGGCAACGATGAGATCAAGTCGGTCAGGACGATCAGCAGTAAGGCCGCCGTGAGTCTCGGCGGGCGGCTCTGGCGGTCACGTGATGGACAATGCTTGCTGAAGCCACCGCGCTCGATAGGCGTGCTGGTCCCATTTTCTGGGGGGAGAGATAGTCCGATGAATCGACGATTGCACTTCGTATCCGCCGCGATCTTCCTTGTCAGCCTGGATGGGTGTGCTGCCAAGATCCCAGTCAGCATGACGCTTCCTGCCGAAACAGACTTGTCGCGATTTCGGCGCGTGTCGATCCTGGGTTTCAAGGGGAACGGTGGCGAGCAACTCGCGAATGCGCTCGAACAGACTCTGCACAACGCCAAGGTGAAGGGGGTGCCGTACTTCACGCTGGTCGGCCGCAACGAGCTCGGGGCCGTGGTCCGCGAGCAGGACTTCGAGCAGAGCGAGCGCATCGATGACCGCACGCGCGCCGAGATCGGCAAGATCAAGGGGACCGATGCGCTCGTTGTTGGCACTGTGAACGAGTTCGGCGCAAACGACCGTTCCTACAGCGAACAGGCGGAACGGTACAACAAAAAGCAGAAATACACCGTGACGCTCAACTGCATCGACCGCAGCGCTCGGATTCGCCTGGATGTCAAGTTTATCGACGTGAAGACCAGCGAGGTTGCGATGAGCGTTCCGCTGGAAGGCGGCGAGCAGGAGAGTGATTGCCAGGAGAGCGGGACGCAACTCCGCCTGTCTGACAAGAACGACATGCTGCAGAAGGCTACAGCCGAGATGTTTACGAAGTTTGCGACCCAGATCGCGCCGCACGATGTCACGGTGGACATCGAGCTGCGGGAGAAGGACGATGCGATTGGCTTCTTCGGGGGTGGTTCGGACGCGGCAAAGGCAGCCTCCGAGGAGATCAAGTCCGGTGTCACCTATGCGACAAACGGCAACTGGCCCTTGGCAATTGGTTCCTGGGAGCGCGCGACGCAAACCAATCCGAGCAGCGCCGCCGCCTACTACAATCTCGGCGTGGCGTACGAGTCCCAGGGGCAGCTCGATAAGGCCCGAGAGATGTACAACCGGGCGGCACAGCTGCGCAGCGATCCCCTGTACGTGAAGGCCACCGGCACCATCGAGACGCGGATCCGGAATCGGGACGCGGTAGAAAGCCAAACGAGGAATCGTCAGAACTAGCGGGTGATTGGACAAGAGAAAGTCTCACGCGTCGCCGCGAAGTATGTTGAGTTGGCGGATTGAGGCTGTCCATTCCGTGGCCCCAGCTGAAGCCCGAATCGAAGCCCACCGTGGACGCCAGCCAACCCAGCCGCTCCGCCATGTCAGCCGCGGTGGCGCGCGGAACGCACCGGCTGTGGGACGATCCGCCGTGGATCTTCGACGATCCGTTCGCGCTGCTCCTGGTCGGGGAGGGCTGGGAAGCGTTCGCCACCGCTTCGAGGGCGTTGGCGCGACCCGCGGTGTGGCGGCAGGGGCACGCCGGTGTCTTGGTTCGGGCACGCTACCCAGAGGATCGGCTCGCCGCGGGTGGGTACAGCCAGTACGTCATCCTCGGTGCCGGCCTCGATTCCTTCGCCTGGCGTCGCCCCGACGCCGCCGCCGCGTTGCGTGTGTTCGAAGTCGACCACCCGGCGACGCAAGCGTGGAAGCGCGAGCGGGCCGCGCGCCTCGCCCTGCCGCTCAGCGAGCGCCACCTCTTCGTTCCGGTCGACTTCGAGACTCAATCGCTGAACGAGTGTCTCGACGCGGCGGGATTCGACCGCTCGGGTGCGGCGTTGTTTTCCTGGGTCGGGACGACCATGTACCTGCAGCCCGACGCTATCGCGGCGACGCTGCGTTTCGTTGGCGGTTGCGCACCGGGGTCCGAGATCGTGCTGTCGTACAACCAGACCGCCGCGTACATCGATGACATCGGACGCGAGTTCCTGGCCGCCATCAAGCCGCTGGTCGCCGCAATGGGAGAGCCCGTGCACACCGCCTTTGAGCCGGCTCAAATGGAGGCGCTGCTGGCGGACTGCGGGCTGACGGTTGTCGAGCACCCGACCGCTGACGACCTCTGCGACCGCTACTGTGCCGGCCGCACCGATGGCTTGCGGCCGTACTCGCTCGAGCGCCTCGTCGCCGCCCGCCGGCTCTAGCCCCCACTCGTTGTCCAACCGCGGCAGATGAGGATATGAGGCGAAAAGCGGCACACCCAATCTCGTCCAACAGGAGGCAGGCGATGTCCAAGAACCTCAGCATTCTGGGCCGGTACAGCGCGCGCATGACGGCGGGAGACTACGACGCGGTGTACGAGTTCTTCGCCCCGGACTTTATCAGCCACGTGACGCCGCGAGTGAATCCGGACGCCGTCGGCACGGATATCCGGTCGCAGGAGAAGCGCTTCTGGGAGACCGCGAAGGGCGCGTTCCCGGACATGCAGTTCACCGTCGATCTCCTGGTCGAGTCCGGCGACATCGTCGTCTCGAACTGGACCCTGACGGGCACGCACAGCGGCGGCCCGTATTACGACGTGCCGCCGTCCGGCAAGCGCGTCACCATCAACGGGACGGGGATTCTCCGCTTCCGCGACGGCAAGATCGTCGAGCACTGGGGCGGTCCGCATTGCATGAACGGCATCGGCCTTTCCACGGTCGTCACCGACCACGCGCAAGCGACCCACGCCGCGTAGCTGGGTGGTCCATCCGCGCGAGGCGAGGGGGCCGTCGGAGCGAGCCGTGGTAGCCGCTGCCTCGCGGCGGAAGCGGCTGCGCCGGCGGCTGCCGTTTGCCCTGGCGGTGACGGTCCTGTGTGGCGTCCTGTTCGCGGTCGTGGGCGAGCTCGGGCTGCGCGCCATGGTCTTGAAGTCGGATCCAGGCAGTCTGTACCAGCCGCTGCCCGGCTCCGCACGACTGTACGGGCTCAAGCCCAACCTGCGCGCCATCAAAGCCGGCGTCGAAGTGGCGACCAACTCGCTGGGCTTTCGCGAGCAGGAGTACGCCCAGAAGAAGCCGGCGGGCGTGCGGCGGATCGCGGTGCTGGGCGATTCCGTCGCCCAGGGTTACGGCGTCGAGTTTCGCGACACGTTCGGCAAGCGCCTGGAGGCGTCACTCAACGCGCGGGATCGGGCCTATGAGGTCATCAACTTTTCGGTGAGTGGCTACAACACCACGCTGGAGCTGGCGACTCTCCGCGAAGTGGCGCGGGCCTATCAGCCCGACCTGGTACTGGTCGAGTATTTCCTCAACGATGCCGAACCGCGGACGGAGATGCCCGGCGCGACGCGCACTTTCGCTGGCGGGTCGTTCTTCGGGAGATTGCATCGATCCATCAGCGAGCAGTCGCTGCTGTTGCGCCAAGTGTCGGCCCGGATCGGCCCGCTGCTGCGACGGTTCGAAGTCCATTACCCGGGCAGTTACAACGATATCCTGCGCTCGTACCGCCCGCGCGCCGCGGGTTGGACCGAGTCGCAGCAGGCGCTGTTGGGCATCGCCAGTGAAGCGCGGCGCATCGACGCGGCCGTGCTGGTGGTCGTCTTTCCCATGATGCTCGATTTCGCGACTTATCCACTCGGTCCGGTGCACGACCGGATCGCACAGTTTTGCCGCGACCACGACATCGCGGTCCTGGACCTCCTGCCCCGATTCGAGGGCCAGGAGGTGTCCGAGCTGACCGTGTTCCTCGACGGCCATCCGAACGCTCGGGCGCACGCGATCGCCTTCGAGGCGATCGCCGAGCGCCTGACGGGAATCGATCCGCCGGCGCCCGGCGGCGTTGCAATCGCCCCCCTGCTGCGCTAGCTGACGCG
>CAYVUV010000259.1:0-1857 GCA_964455095.1 uncultured Binatia bacterium (SeqCode) | reverse complement strand
GGAAATCCGCGGCGTCACCGTGTCCTCCCAGCTCGTGAAGACGCTCGAGGAGCGGGGCTGGGTCGAGGTCATCGGTCACAAGGACGTTCTCGGTCGCCCCGAGCTGATAGGCACCACGCGACTTTTTCAGGACGACCTCTGGATGCTCTAGCTCGGCGAGTTGCCGCCGCTTCTCGAGCCCGGCCAGACCCCGGGCGCAGCCGAGGCGATCGCGCAGCGGGTCATCGAGTTCGCCGGCGACGCCGCGCAGGACGCGCTGCTTCAGCCCGACGACGCGGCAGCCGCGCAGCCGGCGTCGGTCGATGCGATGGTCGATGCGGCGACCGGCTCCGAGACCGACGAGGCGATCGATCCCGGCGCCGTCGAGTCGACCGCAGCCGAGGCCGGGTTCCTGGCCGACCGGGCCGAATCGCAGGCGGCCGAGGCCGAGCTTACCGGGCCGGGCGGGCTTGCGGGCGGCAGCGAGCTGCCCGCGGAGATCGAGATGCCCGCCGGGAACGAGACGTCCGCCCAAGACGAGACGTCCGCCCAAGACGAGACGTCCGCCGAGACTGGACTTCCGGCCACGCGCGACCAGGCTGCCGACGCCTGAGCGCCGACGACACAGACCTGCCACCACGAACCCGACGAGGGCCTTCCTTTGAACAGCGAACATCCGAGCGAGGGCCGCCAGGACGCCGCGGTGGCCGATTCCGAGCCGCCGACCCCGCGTGCCGCGGCTGAACAGGCAGCGCAGCCTTCGGCACCGCCACAGGACGCCGGCGAGACCGCCGCGGCCAGCGGCGACGCCGCGAGCAGCGAGCCCGCAGACGGCCGCGAGCCGCGTACCCCCAGGAACATGTTCAATCGCCGTCGCGGCGGCCGATCCGGGTCGCGGCGCGGTCGCGGCGGCCGACGCGAGGGCAGCGAGAGACCCGAGGGTGATGCGGCCGACGCAGCCGGCGAGGGGGCCGGCCCGCACTCGACGCCACGCGGTGGTGCCGACGCTCCGAAAGAGGCCACCGATGCGGCGCCCGATCGCCCGGCTGCCGACGCCGAGCCGCTGCCCGCTTATGCGAGCGGGGCCGCCATCGGGCTCGACGCTGCCGACCCGCGCAAGCGCGGCCCGCGCCGTGCGCCGACCGAAGACCAGCCGAAGCTGCACAAGGTGCTGGCCGACGCCGGCCTCGGCTCGCGGCGCGACATGGAAGAACTCATCCTGGCCGGCCGCGTGTCGGTGAACGGCCAGCCGGCGCACATTGGCCAGCGCATCGGCCCGACCGACCAGGTGCGCGTCAACGGGCGCGCGATCAGCCGACGCGCCGCGCCGGCCGCGCCGCGCGTGTTGCTCTATCACAAGCCGTCCGGCGAGATCTGCACGCGCGACGATCCCGGCCAGCGGGCGACCGTGTTCGAGCGGCTGCCCAGGCTCAAGGGCGCGCGCTGGGTCGCCGTGGGACGTCTCGACTTCAACACCGAAGGCTTGCTGGTGTTCACGACGTCGGGCGACCTTGCCAACAAGCTCATGCATCCGCGCTACGGCTGGGAGCGCGAATACGCGGTCCGCGTGCTCGGGCGTATCGGCGACGAGGCCCGCGAGGCCTTGCTGGCGGGCGTGCAACTCGAGGACGGGCCGGCCAAGTTCGCCACCCTCGAAGATCTCGGCGGCGACGGCGCCAATGCCTGGTACCGGGCGGTCATCGCCGAGGGCCGCAACCGCGAGGTGCGCCGGATGTTCGAGGCGGTGGGGCTGACCGTCAGCCGGCTGGTGCGCCTGCGCTTCGGTCCGCTGGCGCTGCCGCGCGGGCTCGTCCGCGGTCGCTGGATCGAGCTCGGCGAGGCCGAGGTCCAGGCGCTGGCGCAGGCGATCCGGCGCGC
>CAYVUV010000258.1:0-43430 GCA_964455095.1 uncultured Binatia bacterium (SeqCode) | reverse complement strand
CGCAGCCAGCGCACCCAGTGCGCCATGCCGCCGCCGACGGCGACGACGCGATAGCCGAGGTGGCGCGAGACCGATTTCCACAGGTGGTCGCTGTACGGGCGCGTGTCGCGCAGCGAACGCACGGGAGCGGCGGACATGGCGCGGACTCTACCCGAGCGCTGCCGGGCTGCAAAGGGTGGCTCTAGACGCAACACGTGCGAACGCGGTACGCTCGGCTCGTTCACCACACATCGGGATCCAATGATCAATCAAAACGCCGGCGCGAGGCGGCGCTGAGGCGGAGACACGGATGGAGATTCCTGCCAACCGCGCTCCGCTGCCAGCGGGCAGTACGCGCGAACAGCTGATGGCGCGATTGAACCGCGCCATCAGCAACGCGCGGCCGATCGCCATCGGTGCCGACCGCGTCTACGCCGACAGTGCCGACCGCTGGCTGGCGGCGTTGAGCTGGAAGCTCGGGCTCGCGGCGCGCGGCGAACGAGCGTTGATCGAGCGCACCGTGCAGCCCGGTATGGTGGTCGCCGATGTCGGCGCCAACATCGGTCTGCGCACCTTGCTGCTGGCGCGCCGCGTCGGATCGTCCGGCCGCGCCTATGCCGTCGAGCCCGAGGCGCGCAACTTCCGGCTGCTGTCGCGCGCCGTCAGCGAGGCGGGGCTGACGCAAGTCGAGTTGCGCCAGGTCGCCGCCGCGGATCTGCCGGGCTGGATGACGCTCTACCTCTCCGCCGTCGACGGCGGCGATCACCGCATCTTTCCCGCCGACGAGGAGCGCGCCCTGGCCACGGTGCGCGCCGTTTGCCTCGACGACGTGCTGGAAGACGAGGCCCGGGTCGACTTCATCCGCCTCGACGTGCAGGGCGGCGAGGTGTCGGTGCTGCGCGGCCTGCGCCGCACGCTGGCGCGCCATGCCGAGCTGCGCCTGCTGTGCGCCGTGGCGCCCGAGCTGCTGCGCCGCGGCGGGGCCGGCGCCGCCGCGCTCTTCGACCCGCTGTGCGAGGCGGGCTACGTGCCGCACCTGCTGTCGTCCAGCGGCGTCACGCGCCCCGTGCATCCGACCATGGCGTGGTCGACGGCGCGAGCCGCGGGGCGTGTCGATCTGTACTTCTCGCGCTCGCCCTCGCCGGCGCGGAAGCTCTGAATCCGGTTCCTCTCCTTTCTCCGATCCCCCTCCTTTCCAAGGAGGGGCTAGGGGAGGTTGGCTTCTTCCGGCAGATCCGGTGCAATCGGATATACCTCCCCCCGGCCCCCTCCTTAGGAAAGGCGGGGGAGGAAGAGAGGACGTCGCTTCAACCCGGTGGGGTTGTCGGCACTGCGCGCGGCCGCGCTGGGCGCGCCCGCAGCTTGTTCAACAGGTCCACTGCCGGCTTGAAATTCGGGTAGCGAAAGAGGAGCTGCTCGAGGGTCTGACGCGCTTGCGCCTGGTCGTTGTTGGCGGCCAGCGCCTGGGCGAGATCGACGTACCACACCGGGTTGTTGGCGTTGTACTTGATGGCTTCCTGATAGCGCGTGACCGCGAGCGGCCACTGCTGGTCGTGGGCTGCGATGCGCCCGAGCAGGTAGAGCGCCATCGGCCGCAGCGCCAGGTACTCGCCGCCGAGCTCCAGCGAGCGCTCGAGCTGCGGCGCCGCGTCGGCGTAGCGTTGGCGCAGGTAGAGCACGGCGCCGAGGTTGTAGTGGATGAACGCGCCGATGCGCTGGAAGGCGTGGATCGATTCCTTGGTGTCGTAGAGCCGCTTGGCTTCGGCGAGCTCGCGCTCCGCGTCGTCGAGCCGGTTGAGGTTGAGATACGTAACCCCCAGGTTGAGTCGGAGACGCGGATTCTTCGGCGCCTTGGTGGCGCCGTCGACGTGCAGCGCCACGGCATCGCCCCACAGCGCCGCGCGCGTATACGTGAGCGAGGCCCACGCCGCCAAAGGGACCAGCGCGATCAGGGCATAGGTCACCACGGCCGCACGCGCCGGCTCGGCCGCGCGCAAGCGCGCCGCGAGATCGCGCCCGGCGGCTGCCGCGCAGAGCATCAACCCGACCAGCGGCACATACATGCGCCGCTCGACGGCGAGGTCGGCGATCGGCAGCAGCGAGGAAGTCGGCGCCAGGACGAGGAAGGTCCACAAGACGGCGAACGCGAACAGCGGCTGCGCGCGCACGCTGCGCACGGCCAGCGCCAGCAACGCGACCAGCAGTAGGAACGGCAGCACGACTCCCGGTGCCCACGGCGTGCGCGCCAGCGGCCAGTCATAGTCGAAGTTGAGCCCGATCGGCAGCACCACCAGGCGCAAATAGTGCGTGATGACGCCGAACTGCGTCATCAAGTACTCCCAGCGTGTGAAGCGATCGAAGCCGATGCCGGCCGTAGCGCCATAGGTGCCGAGCCCGGTCGGCGCGGCGTAGGCGCGATAGACGAGGAACAGCCCGCCGGCGACGAGTGGCAGCAAGGACGCCGCGAGCAGCAGCCAGCGCGGCCGCGTGCGTCCCCATTGCCCGCTGGCCAGGAAGCACCAGTCGTAGAGCAACAGCGCGGGCGGAATCATCAGCGCGCTCTCCTTGCTGCCAAGCGCTGCGGCGGTGGCCAGCGGCAGCGCGATCGTGCAGGCGTGGCGCAGCGGCGAGCGCACGGCGGTGGCCGCCGCCACGTACACGACCAGCGCGGCCAGAAAGAAGCTCGCCACCAACGCCTCGCTGCGGCTCGAGATGTAGGCGACCGTTTCGGTGGCGAGCGGATGCACCGCGAACGCTGCCGCCGCCGCCCAGGCGATGGCGCGCCGCCAGGCGCCGTACCGGCGCGCCGTTGCGGGCAGCCCGAGCGTTTGCCAGGCCAGCACGTAGACCAGGGCGGCGTTGAGGGCGTGCAGCGCGATGTTGGTGAGGTGGTAGGGCCAGGGCTGCAGGCCGTCCATGGCGTAGTTCAGGGCGTATGACAGGTCGGTCAGCGGGCGCGTGCTGAAGGTGACGAAGCGCGTGAGCGGAAAGACGGTACGGATCAACTCGCTCTGCGACACCGCGTTGGGGTCGTCGAACACGAACGGCCCGCGCAGGCTGGGCCAGTACAAGATGGCGACCAGAATGGGCAGACTGAGCAGCGGCAGCACGTGCGCGACGGTGCGCCAGGGCGGGGGCGCCGCCGCCACCACCCGGGCCGGGGCGGGGGCGGGCGCCGGCGGGCGCGAAGGAGCAGCAGAATGGGGCTTCTTCTTGGCCATCGGGACGCGTACCGTAGCCAAATCGCCGCTCGAATTGAACCGCGGCCGAGGCGCTGCAACGAGATTCCTTGACACTTTGACAGGGACGGCACTACAACCGGGCCGATACCAGAACCAATGCCCAACATTCGTGCGAGTTCGGGCAGATGCGCCGGGGGGCGCAGCTAAGGAGACGACGATGGGGAAACGTCTGACGGCCGGATTCGCAGCTGCCGCACTGTTGCTCGCAGCGGGCACGGCACACGCCGCTACCGCGACGCTAGATGCATCGGGCGACACCTATCTGCGCGGCGGCGGTGCCTCGAATACCAATGAAGGCACCGCGACCTTCCTGCGCCTGCAGAACACCGGCGACAATCACGCGCTGGTCCGTTTCGACCAGGCGGCGATCACCTCGGCCCTCGGCGGTGGCTCGCTCACCTCGGCGGCGCTCGAAGTCTACATCGAGGCCAACGACAACAACTGGTCCACCGGGCGACCCATCGACGTGCACCGCATGACGGCGGATTGGACCGAGCTCGGTGCGACGTTCAACTGTGCGATCGACACCAATACGGGCAACGGCTCGCCGGACTGCGGGGCGCAGTGGGGCGGCGGGACGTACAACCCGATTGCCACCGCGAGCATGTCGCAGACCAACGGTCTGGTTGGCGTGTATGTCTCGTTCAACGTGACGGCGGATGTCGCCGCCTTCCTGATCGCGACGCCGAACTACGGCTGGATCGTCAAGAAGCAGGACGAAAGCCAGAACGGCTCGGTCGAGTACACTTCGCGCGAGGGCACGTTGGGCCAGCGGCCGCGCCTGGTGCTCAACTTCGTGCCGCCGACTCCGACCAACACCCCGACGCGCACGCCGACGACGACGCCGACGCGCACGCCGACCAGCACCGCGACGCGCACGCCGACCAACACGCCGACGCGCACGCCGACGGCGACCAATACCCGCACGCCGACCATCACACCGACGTCGACCAATACGCCGACGCGCACGCCGACGCCGACCCCGGTGTCGAACTGTCCGGCGGCGCCGCTGCTCGGCTGCAAGCAGCCGCTCGAGGCGCAGAAGGCGCTCTTCCTGGTCAAGAAGAACACCGACACGTCGAAGAACAAGCTGCTGTGGAAGTGGTTGCGCGGCGAGCAGACGGTGCTCGGTGACATGGGCGATCCGCGCCCGGTAAACGGCACCATCTATACGCTGTGTACGTACGACGAAACCGGTGGCGTGCCGGCGCTCGAGGCGCAGTCGATCGTGCCGCCCGGTGGGACGTGCAGCGGCAAGCCGTGTTGGAAGGCGACGGGCTCGAAGGGCTTCAAGTACAAGGACTCGCTGGCGAGCTCGGCGGGGATTCGGTCGGTGATCTTGAAGACCGGCGCCTCGGGCAAGGCCAAGGTCATCGTCAAGGGCAAGGGCGCCACCGTGGCGCTGCCGCCGCTGGCGCTCAGCCAGGATCAGAAGGTGATCGTGCAGCTGAAGAACACGGCCGGCGGCTGCTGGGAAACGCGCTTCAGCGGCCCGCCGATCAAGAACACCACGACGCAGTTCAAGGACAAGTCGGATGGCCCGATCACGCCGGCGCCGACCGCGACGTCGACCAATACGCCGACGGTGACCAACACGCCGACGCGGACACCGACCACGACCAATACGCCGACGGCGACGCCGACCGACACCATGGGCGTCGGGCCGACCAATACGCCGACCTCGACGCCGACGCCGACCAACACGCCGCCGCCGTTCGTCGTCGGCAATCACAAGTGCACGCTCGGCGCGGGCAGCCAGATCGCGCTCTACGCCGGCCTGCCCCTGCCGCCGATCAATGCGACCGGCGCGATCGACCTGAGCTGCGGCGCCGTCGATGGCGGCACCGGCAAGGCGCCGTGCACGTGCGGCGTGCAGAGCTTCGGTCCGCTCAGCATCGCCGGCATCTTCTACGCCTGCATCAAGCCGGCCGTCTCGGGCTCGTGCCCGACCGGCGAGATCGACTGCAACGGCGGCAACCTGCTCGGGCTCAACATGCAAGCCCGCCGCAACCTCGGCAGCCTCGACTGTCAGGCGCCGGGAATCGACCCGAACTGCTGCACCAGCAACGCGGACTGCCTGGCCGATTGCACGACGCAGTGCGGCGGCGCCGCCAACACCTTCCAGGCGCAGTGCGAGGGCTTCTGCACCAGCGGCACCCAGATGGCGTGCACCACCGACGCGCAGTGCGGGATGGCGGGCGAGGGCTCGTGCAACGGACCCGACGGGGTCGGGTTCGGCAACATCTGCGACTGCACGTGCCTCAACGATGCGGTGGGGCCGGCCGCGCCGGCGGGTGGTCTGCAGTGCCAGCTGGCCTTCAACCTGACGGTCGAGCCGATCCCGGGCAACGGCATGGCCTGTGACGGCGCCGACGTGTCGATCAACGTCGGCGACACCTGCGCGCCGCTGACCACGCAGGCGGCGAGCGGCACGTTGGCCAACGCCAACAACGGCGGCGGCACGTTGACGATGCCGCTGAGCAACGGCAATCCGCTGGCCTGCGCCACCTTGTCCGGCAGCACCACCAGCACGATGGCGCTGCGCGGCTCGGCGGCGTTCTACGCCTCGACGATCGGCGATATCCTCGCCGGCCTGACTGTCAACTGCAATTAGCGACATGGATGCGGGCCGGGTGTCGCGACCGCGACATCCGGCCCGCGCCACCCCGGCTCCGCCGGCCGCGTGGAAACGCGGCGCTCCACCGGAGCGGTTGACGTGCCCTGGAGCGCCGCGCTTCCGCGCGGCTTCTTCGCGCCCTGCGGCGCCGGCGCCACCGCTTCTTGAAAATCCACGCGAATCCTGACCAAGTCGCCGCACGCATGCGGCATCTGCGCTCCGATTTTCAGCTCGATTGGGACACTACCCAGCTGCACGACGACTGGGCGCACGGCCCGGACGGGCGCTATCTCTTCCAGCGCCTGGACGAGCTCACCGTCGAGACGGCGCTCGCCGGCGGCGCGCGGCGCGTGCTCGACGTGGCGGCGGCCGAGGCGGCGCACAGCATCGCCATGCGCCGGCGCGGCGTGGACGTCGTGGCGCTCGATCCGTCGCCGGCGATGCTCGCCGCCGCCCGCCAGGGCATGGCGGCGCGCGGTGTCGAGTTCGCGCTCGTGCGCGGCATCGGCGAGACGCTGCCGTTTCGCGACGGCTCGTTCGACCGCGTGCTCTGCCACAGCGCCATCGACCATGTCGCCGATCCCGACCTCGCCGTGCGCGAAATGACGCGTGTCCTCACCGCGGACGGCCGCCTGGTGATCAGCGCCGTCAACTACCGCAGCGCCAGCGCCCGCCTCAGCCGCCTGCTCTATCGGGCCCGGCGCGGCCTCGGACTGCTCGCTGACGAGAATGACGATCACCAGGCCTGGGATTCGCCGGTCCCGGCCGAGCACACGTTCGAGTGCAGCCTCGACCGTATGCAGCAGCTCTGCGGGCCCTATCTGGAGCTGGAGCGCACGGTCGGCGTGTCGATGGGTTGGGGGGTGCCGGGCTGGAACGCTCTGCTCGCGCGCTGGCCGCCGGCGCGTGCGTTGGCGTGGCTGCGCTGGCTGGACGAGCGCGCGCGGCGCACGCCGGCGCTGGCGGATTTCGTCTACGCCGTCTGGCGGCCGCGCCCGCGCGCGAGCTGGCCGGTGCCGCTGGCGCCCGAGGCGGGCGGCTTCGTCGTCCAGCCCAACGATCTCGTCTATCCGTTCCAGGCCAACGGCGAGCTGGCGTTCTGGAATCTCGCCGACTTCGACGGCACGATTATCCGGCCCGGACCGCAGGGCACGCGCTGGGCCAACCGCGCCTATACCGGCGACCCCGAGCGCTCGTGGCTCGACGATCTGATCGCGCGCGGACCGTTTCGCGACGCGGCCGTGCTCGGCTGCGACGAGGAGCAGTACGAAGCCGCCTGGCTGCGCGCCGATGCCAGCCCGAGCCTCGACGTCTACGAGCTCAGCCCGTACGTCATCGGCAAGGTGCGCCGCCGACTCGGCCCGTTGCGGCGCCGGGCGCGCTTCGTGCGCGCCGACCTCAATTTCGCCGCGCTGCCGGCCGCGCGCTACGACATCATCTGGTCGAGCGGCTGCCTGCACCACATCGTCAACCTCGAGCACCTGCTCGGGCAGGTCGAACGCGCACTGCGCCCGGGCGGCCTGTTCGCGGTGCACGACTACATCGGCGAGCGGCGCATGCAGTTTGCCCCCGCCCGCCTGGCGCGCGTCAATGCGCTGCTGGCCGAGATCCCGCTGCGCTATCGCCGCAACGGCATCACCGCGATCGCGCCGCCCGATCCGCACGATCTCAGCCCGTTCTGCGGCGTGCGACCGGCGGAGATCCTGCCTCTCGCGGCCGCGCGCTTTGAAACGGTGCACTGCGCGGCGTTCGGATCGCTGTTTCCCCTGCCGCTGGTGCTCGATATCGAGACCATGGGGCGCGAAGACCCGGCGCTGCTGGCGCGCCTGCAGGCCGCCGAAGCCGAGGCCGGGCGCGACCCCGCCACGCCGCCGTGCAGCGCCTACGCGGTCTTCCGCAAGAGGTGAGTGGTGGCGGGCGATCAGATGCAGGAGCGCTACGACGTTATCGTGATCGGCGCCGGTCTCGGCGGCATGCTCACCGCGGCGATCCTGGCGCGGCGCGGGCGCCGGGTGCTGTTGCTCGAGCGCGAGCGGCAGCTGGGCGGGCGCCTGCAATCTTTCGCCGTCGACGGCTATGTGATCGATGCCGGCGCTTATCTGTGGCCCAACCTCCATCTCGATCCGGCCCTCGCCGCCGCCGGAGCGACCGAGTTTCGCGGCGGCGAGATCCCGCCGACGCAGGTTTTGCGCGTTTTCGTGCAAGGACACGGCGGGCGGCGCTTCGCCTTTCCGTGGCCGGGCCGCCCGGAGTCGCCGGAGCGGGTCGAGGCGGCCGGTGCCGTTTTGCGCGCCGCGCCCGAGACGATGCGTCGGCTCGCCTGCCTGTGGGAGCAGCTGGCGGCGCTTTCCGACGACGAAGTGGCGGCGTTGGCGCACGTGCCGCTGCGCGAAGCGCTGCCGCGTTTCGTGTCCGACCCGGACGTGGCGGCCGCCTTTCGCCGCAACGTGATGATCTTCGGCAGCTACGATCCCGACAGCGCCTCGATGGCGGAGTGCATCGCGCTGCGCCGCCGCCGGCCGATCGGCGCGCATGCGCGGCCCGAGTGCCCCGGAGCCAATCCCGCCGGCGGCGTGCGCGCTCTGCCGCTGGCGCTGCAAAAGGCCCTCACCGCGGGCGGCGTCGATGTGCGGCCGGGTTGGACCGTCGACCACATCGCGGTCGAGGGCGGCCGCGCTACCGGCGTGCTGGCGCATCCGAACGAGGTGCCGTTCCAACAGCGCTTCACCAGTCCGGTCGTGGTCTGCAACGCGCCGATCTGGCAGGCGCTCGACCTCGTCGCTCCCGGGCACTTCTCGGCCGATTTCGTCACCGAGGCGCGCCGCTGCGGCGCCATCGGCGGGGCAATATGTGCGGCGTTCGTCTTCGACGGTTTGCCGCGCCGGCGCGAGACGGGCGAGGTCGACGAGTTCCCCGGCTGGACCCGCCTCCTCATCGGTCCCGACGCGTGGTTTGGCGGCGGCCTGCTGTGGGCGACGCGGCACTCGCCGCACAATGCCCCGCCGGGCCAGCATGTCTTGCAGGCCATGCGGCTCAGCCCGCGCGGCGACATCACCGATGGGCGCCGTGTCGCCGAGATCCACACGGCCTTTCGCGCCATGCTCGACGAGATCTATCTCGACGTCGCCGAGCGGCTGCGCTGGAGCCGCGCGTGGATCATGCGCGACGGGTCGGAGTACATGGTGCACGCCGCGCACCGGCCGCCGGTGCAAGCGCCGGGTGTCGACGGATTGTACTTCGTCGGCGAGACGACCGATGTCCCGGCGGTGCAGATGGACGCCGCCGCGCTCTCCGCGCTACGCTGCGCCGATCTCGTCGCCGGATGAAGCGGCGCGGCTACGGCGCGGCGGGAAAGTCGTATGAAATGGAGGAGGGGATCCGCTCATGCTGAGCCCGTCGAAGCACGGGGCGGGGCTTCTTCAACGGGCTGTTACGGCGCCGCTGGCGCGGCGAGCTTCTTCTCGGCGTCGCGCTGGGCGAGCAGGCGGTTCGACGACAGCGTCACCAAGACCTCGCCGTCGTCGAGCGGCATGAAGCTCTGGCGGTCGACGTAGAGCAGCACGGCGGTGACGCGGGCGCCGCGCCAGATCTCGCCGATCGGCTGCGGACCGGCATCGTTGCGCGCGTTGAGCTGTTCGCCCTTGCCGTATTGCTCGCGCATGGAGTTCAACAGATCGCCGGCCACGTCCGCCCCGACGCCCCACATCATCACGCTGGCCAGCCGGTTGTCGTAGAAGCAGTAGCGGATGCGGCTCATGGTCGCGCCGCTCACCTCGAGGTCCTCGTCCTTGCGCCGGAAGCAGCGGAGGTCCTTTATCTTCCCGGCCGGCTCGAGGTCGGGGAACTCCGTCAGCGACGCCTCCAGGCGCGCATCGCGAAAGCCGTTCTTCTCGTCCAGCCGGTGCAGGTCGCCTGGGACATGGCGCGCCGCGCACCCCGTCAGCACCAGGGCGAGCACGACCATCACTCGCGCGGTCGCCATGGGCGGGGAGCACAGCGGAGAAGTCATAACTGCCTCGCCGCGCGCGCGCGGCGGCCGGATCGACCGCCGCGCGCGCACGAAAGGGTGCTACTTGGTGGCCGGAGCCGCTGCTGCCGGTGTCGGGGCGCCTTCCTTGGCGGCCGGCGCCGCCTCGCACTTCTTGACCTCGCTCACGTCGACGATCATCGACTCGGCGATGTCCTCGGCGGTGCGCCCGGTCGCCAGGTAGCGCCGCACCTGGTCGCAGTTGATTGCCAACGCTTGTCCCGCAGTCATCGCCACTGCGCTTCCGATCGCCACGGCCAATACCAGTCTCTTCATCGTGCCCTCCTGGTTGCGACCCACTAACGGGTGACTGTTCGAGAGCCTATCAGAACGGAGGCCCGCCGGGCCAGACTCGCCGAGGCCCTGGCCGCAATGCCACAGCGCTCCTCCGGCTTCGGGGTCGGAATCGCTGTCGGAATCGGTATCGCTTCCACTCGTCTTCTCGATTCCGATACCGATACCGACCCCGATCCCGATTCAGTCAAGCCGAAGCCAGAGGCGGTGCCGCGCGCAGGCGGTACGCCGGCTGCGGTTGCTGGAAGCCCTTGAGCGCCAGGTCGCCGACCGACTCGACGACATAGCCGTCGGGCAACTCGGCGCGGGCGCGGGCGGAAATGAGAATCTCGCCGCGCCCGGCCGCATCGCTCAGACGGGCGGCGAGGTTGGTGACGTTGCCGATGACGGCATAGTCGCGCCGGCCCTCGTAGCCGATGAAGCCGCAGGTCGCGTAGCCGGTGTCGAGCCCCATGCCGAGGTCGATGTCGTAGCCGCGCCGCGCCCAACCCTCGTGCAGCCGCTGCGCATCAGCCTGCATCGCCAGCGCCATGCGCGCGGCGCGTTCGGCGTGGTCGGGCTGCTCGACCGGATCGTTGAAGAACACCATGAAGCCGTCGCCGGCGAAGCGCTCCAGCGTGCCGCCGCAGGCGGCGATGCGGCGGCCCATGGCGTCGTGATACTCGGCCAGCGTCGCCATCACCTCCTCGGGCTCGACGCGCTCGGAGAAGGCGGTGAAGCCGCGCAGGTCGGCGAAGAACACGGTAACCAGCTTGCGTTGACTGCGCAGCTCGGCGACGCCGCCGCGCGCCATTACCTGATCGATGATCTGCGGCGGGAAGAACCGCTTCAGATCGGCAAACTCGCGCTCGCGGGCGCGCAGTTTCTCGATCGCTTCGATGCGGATGATGGCCTGCACGGCCTGCTGCGTGACGGTCGTCAGTGCGCCGATCTCGGCCGCTTCGAAGACGTCGCCGGTGACGCGCGGGCCCACCGCCAACCCGCCGACGACCTCCTGCCCGCGCCGCAACGGCAGCAGCAGCTCGGCGCCGAGGCGGTCGAAGCCGGCCAGGCACTCGTCCTTGATGTTGGCGTACTGCGGCTCGATGGCGACGTGGTCGCGCGAGATCTCGCGCCGCGTCGCCGCCATCAGACGGACGACCGCTTCGTTCGCCAGGTCGCGCAGGTCGCGCGGGTTGCGGCCGTCGCTGCGGCGCATCTGTTCGTCGGCACCCAACACGCCGGGAAACAGAAACGCCACACTGTCGCGCGCATCGCACAATCGCGCCGGCGCCTCGGCCAGCACGGTGAGAATCTCGCCGGCCGTGGTGCAGGTGGCCAGGTCGTCGCCGATCTCGCGCAGCAGCTCGGGGAAGCGCGCCCGCTTCGGGTACAGACGCTCGTTCAAGCGCGCCTCGAAGCGCGGCCACAGATAGAGCAGGGGCAGGAGCAGCGCGGCCACGGCGTAGGGCCGCACCGAGACGAGCAGCGCCGCGAGCACCGTGAGCACGATGACCGCGCTGGTGTAGAGCACCGCGCGGCGCACGGCGATGCGGGCGTTGAGCAGCTCCTGGCGCAACGTCACGCGGACGATGGCGAACAGGAAGAGACTCACCGACCAGTAGAGAAAGCGGTTGTCGACGGCCAGCGCGCCGAAGGTCTCCTGCATGAACTGCACGACGGCGAACGGCGCCAGGCCGAGCAGGGCGCCGGCGAGCAGAATGCGAGCGCGCTGCGCGGCGAGGTGATCCTTGGTGTGCAGCGCCAGCACCAGGCAACGTCCCATGAACACCAGCGTGGTGAGCAGCAGCGTCGCAGTGCCGAGCGTGCGCGCATAGGCAAACGGCCCGGTCCAGCCGGTGACGTGGGCGGTGAGATAGAACACGCCCTGCGCGAGGCCGAAGCCGAAAATGAGCCACAGGATACCGGGCCGCCGCGCCAGGAGCGGATGGACGACCGGGAAGACCAAGGCCGCGTGCAGCGGGACGTAACAGATGACGCCCACCAGGAGCATGAAGTAGATGCCGACGACTCCCCCGTGGTCGGTGAACAACGTCACCAGCAGGCCGCCGGCCACCGAGCTGAGCACCAGCAGCGCCCAGCTGGCGGCGTCGAATGGACGCAGCACGAACGTGGCGATGCCGACGGCGAAGAACAACAGGCCGAGGGCGTCGGTCGCGCCCTCGGTGAAGATGATGTCCTGCCACGTCCACGGCCGCACGGCGATGCTCACCTGCCGATTCTTGCCGGTGCTGTGCAGAAACGTCAGCGTGTTGGTTTCGCCAATGCCGGTGCGCAAGCTCGGCGGCTGCTCGCGGCCGTGCGCATTGTGCGCCAGCGCGACGCCGTTGAGCTCGAGGGCGCGCCCGCCGCCGCGCAGCCCGGCATCCGAGGCGTCGTCGCGCGTCGGCGAGACGTAGCCGTTGTCCAGCCCCCAGCCGACGTTCGGCTGGCCGAGACGCTGCGCCTTGTCGGCGATGGAGATGAGACACCCCAGCACCGCGATCGCGACCAGCGCGGTGGCCAGAAAGCGCTGGCCGAAGGAACCGGCACGCAGCGCGTCGAGAAACCTGGGCGCTGCGGCCTGCGGGGTCACGGCCGCGCATTCTCCCTGCGAAGCGCCGCCGCCGTCAAGTCGGTCGGCGGCTTCGTGTCGGTTACTGAACAATGCTAGAAGCTGCCCGCGTATGCCCCCCGAAACCGTCTTCCCCGGCGGGCGCTGGCGCGGCCGCTGGATCTGGTGCGAGACGCCGAAGCTGGAACTGGCGCGCGCCTTCCCGTTGCCGTTGGTGACGTGCGACGCCGACGCGAGCCGGTGCTTTGGCGCCTTTCGGCGAACCTTCCAACTCGAGGCCGTGCCGTCGACGGCACCGGCGCGCGTCACCGCCGACTCGCGCTACATCCTGTGGGTGAACGGCGCCGAGCTGTCGCGCGGTCCGGTGCGCGCGCACGCGGCCAGGCTGCACTACGACATCGTCGATCTCGCGCCGGCGCTGCGGCGCGGTACCAACACGGTGGCGGTGCTGGCGCGCTTTTACGGCCATCCGACGCCGTGGTGGAT
Organism: uncultured Binatia bacterium (SeqCode); assembly: GCA_964455095.1. GTDB lineage: Bacteria > Desulfobacterota > Binatia > HRBIN30 > CADEER01 > CAYVUV01. Next base: position 30,231 of record CAYVUV010000258.1, on the reverse strand, counting down.
GCCAGCGCGCGCCAGCGGTCAGCCCGGTGCCGGCGCGCTGGTCTTCGAGGCCCGTCTCGGCGACGCCGAGTGGCTGGTGAGCGATGCGGCCTGGCGCGGCATGGTGCTCAAGGGCTGGGAAACGCTGGCGCGCCGCGGCATCGGAGGGATGGCCGCCGAGGCCTGCGATGGCCAACTGGTGCCGCGCGACTGGCAGGATCCCGCCTTCGATGACACGGCGTGGACCCCGACGCTGGAGCTCACCACACACCACGTCGGCTTCACCGGCCGCCACGAGCCGCCCTCGCAGCCCTACGGCGCCATGCTGGCACGCTCGATCTCGCCGCTCGGCCGGCGCCGCCGCACGGCTGTGGCGACCGGCGTGTCGCACACTCCCGATGGCGGCGTGCGATCGCATCCCGTCGAACAGGTGCAGGCCGACACCGAGGGCGCGGCGGTCGCGGCCGCACCGCGCGACGGCGATGTCGAGCTGCCGGCCGCGCCCGGAACCGTGCATCTCGTGCGCTTCGACTTCGGCGAGGTGGTGGCCGGCACCGTCGTGCTCGATATCGATGCGCCGGCCGGCGCGCGCATCGACGTGAGTGCTTCCGAGCTCGCCGATTCGCTCGCCGAACCGGGTGGCGAGCACATGCAACTCGGACTGCGCTACGTCGCGCGCGGCGGTGCGGATCGTTTCGAGAGCTTCGACGCGCTGGGGTTTCGTTACGCCGCGCTGTCGGTGCGCGCTGACGGACCGGTGCGCCTGCGCCCGCTCGCCGTCGAAGAGCGGCTGTATCCGCGCCCGGCCGGTCCGTTCTTCGCCTGCAGCGATGCGCGGCTCGAGCGGATCTGGGCGGTGGGCCGTCGCACCGTCGACCTGTGCTCGCACGACGCGTATCTCGATTGCCCGACCCGCGAGCAACGCGCCTGGACGGGCGATTTCGTCGTCCACCAGATGGTCGATTTAGCCAGCAATCCCGACTGGGCCCTGGCGCGCCGCCAGGTCGAGCTGGCGGCCTCGCCGCGGCCCGACGGCATGCTGCCGATGGCGGCGGCGGGCGACATCGAGCACCAGGACGGCGCCTTCATCCCCGACTGGGCGCTGCACTGGGTGCGCGCGCTGCACAACGTCTACCGCTACACGGGCGATCGCGAGGCGGTGGCGGCGTCGATGGCCTTTGCCGAGAACGTGCTGCGCTGGTTCGTGCCGTATCAGGCGGAGGACGGGCTGCTGGCGGACGTCAACGGGTGGGTGTTGATCGACTGGAGCTCGGTGAGCGTCGCCGGCCGCTCCTCGGCGCTGAACGCGCTGTGGGCGCGCGCCCTGCTGGACTTCGCCGAGATCAGCGACTGGCTCGGCGACGCCGGGCGCGCGCAGTGGGCGCGCGCGATGTGGAGCCGGGTGCGTGGCGGGTTCGACGCCTTCTGGGACGAGCGGCGCCGTGCGTATGTCGACAATCTCGGCGGACGTTGTCTGAGCGAGCCGGCTCATGCAGCGGCCCTCTCGGCCGGGCTCGTTCCCGCCGACCGCATCCCGCGTGTCGTCGAGCTGCTCACCGATCGCGCGCGCCGCGTGCACGCGGCGTGGTCGGTGCCTTCGGGCGACGCGCGGCGGCCGCGCCCGGGGGAGGGCGGTATCGGCGGCGTGTATCTGCTGCTCGGTCCGCCCGAACCGTGGTGGGACGTCGAAAATCAGATTGTCGCCGCGCAGCCGTTCTTCCGTTACGTCGTCCACGACGCGCTGGCGCTGGCCGGCCGTGCCGATGCGATCGCCGCGCAGTGCCTCGACTGGGAAGCGCTGCTGGCGCGCTGCGCGACGTCGTTGTCGGAGACCTGGTTCGGCGGCACGACATGCCACGGCTGGTCGTCGACGCCGACGCGCGACCTGCTCGTCTACACGCTGGGCATCACCCCGGCGGAGCCGGGTTACGCCCGGGCGCGCATCGCCCCGCGCCTCGGACATCTGGAATGGGCCCGCGGCGCCGTCCCGACCCCGCACGGCCTGCTCTCCGTCGATGTCGATGCGCAGCGCATCGCGATCGACAGTCCGGTTGCATGCCAGGTCGAGACGGCGGATGGGCGGCACGAGCATCTGCCGCCCGGGCGGCACACGGTCGATGTGGGTAGCAGCGGCTAGATTCTGGTTTCCTCTCCCGGATGGGAGAGGAGCAAGGTGAGGGGGATTTGATTGCGCCGAAGGCGACGGATGAAGTTCACTGCCTTGAGACTGGGGAAAGCGCGGGTGGCTTCGCCGGTTGATTCTATCCCCCTCATCCTGTCCTTCTCCCATCCGGGAGAAGGGACCCTCGCGCGATACGTGGTGGTGTCAACGACGGCCATTGTCGTTCTCGCGCTCGTCGGGTTGCAGTCGTCGCTCCCGACTTTCGCGCATCCGCTCGCGCCGGCGTTGCTCGACCTGCGCGAGCAGGCGGACGGCCGCGTCGACGTGACGTGGAAGACTTCGGCATTGCAGGCGCCGGGAGCGGAGGTGGTGCCGGAGTTGCCGGCGCACTGTGCGAAGGTGGGGACGCCGCGGACAACGGCAGGGGGCGACAGCCTCACGACACGCTGGGCCGTTGCGTGTGGGGCGGCCGGGCTGGCCGGCGCGCGCATCGCGCTCACCGGGCTCGATCGCGCGCGCATCGATGTGTTGGTGCGGGTGGCGCTCGCTGACGGCCAGCGCGTCAGTGGCGTGGTGCGGGCGGCGGGACCGTCTTTTGCGATTCCGGCCCGCGCCCGACCGAGAGACGTTCTGCTCGGCTATGTGCGCTTGGGGTTCATGCGCATCGCCGGCGGGCTCGATCACCTGCTGTTCGTCGGTGGCTTGCTCCTGCTCGGACGCGACGCGCGGCAGCGGCTGGCGGCGGTGATCGCTTTCAGCGCCGGCCACAGCGTGAGCCTCGCGGCCGGGGCGCTGGGGCTCATCGTCGTACCCGAGCAGCCGACCGCTTTGCTGATCGCGCTCAGCACGTTCGTTCTTGCCGCTGCACTGGCGCGGGGCGAGCCGCGCCCTTCGCGCGGGTGGCGGATGGCGGGGCCATTCGGGCTGTTGCACGGCCTTGGCTTCGCCAGTGGGCTGAGCGCGGCAGGCCTGCCCGCCGGCTGCACGGCGCTGGCGCTGTTGGCCTTCAACCTCGGCATCGAGCTGGGCCAGGTGGGTTTCATCGCCATCGCTCTGGGTGCTGCCGGCATGGCGCTGCGTCCGCTGCGCGCGGCGCTACCGCGCTGGATCGCGCGGGCGCCGCTCTACGCCATCGGTTCGCTGGCGGCGTTTGGCTGCTTCACGCATCTTGCCGCGCTGTTGCGCTGAGGCTTGAGATCCGCGCCCGCTTTCGTGGTAGGACGGGAGCACGCACGAAGGGAGAAGACCTCATGATCGATCTGTACACGGCACCGACCCCCAACGGGCACAAGGTGTCGATCGCGCTCGAGGAGATGGGTCTGCCGTACGAGGCGCACCTGATCAATCTGATGGCCGGTGAGCAGAAGGACCCGGAGTATCTGAAGATCAACCCCAACGGCCGCATTCCGACCATCGTCGATCGAGACGCCGACAACTTCGCCGTCTTCGAATCGGGCGCCATCCTCATCTACCTGGCCGAAAAGACCGGCCAGCTCCTGCCCGCCGATCCGAAGCGGCGCTCGCAGGTCATCCAGTGGCTGATGTTCCAGATGGGTGGCATCGGCCCGATGCAGGGCCAGGCCAACGTCTTCTTCCGCTACTTCCCCGAGAAGATTCAGTCGGCCATCGACCGCTACCAGAACGAGACCAAGCGGCTCTACACCGTGCTCGACACGCAACTGGCCGGGCGCGAGTATCTGGTCGACGAGTACAGCATCGCCGACATCGCCAACTGGGCCTGGGTGCGCATCCACGCCTGGGCCGGCGTCGAGGTCGACGACCTGCCGAACCTGCGCGCCTGGATCGACCGCCTGGCCGAGCGCCCCGGCTGCCAGCGCGGCATCGAGGTGCCGGGCGTGCGGATGAGCGCCGAAAACGTCGCCGAGGCGGGGCGCCAACTGCTGGTGAAGTAGCGCGGGCAGCAGTCCGTTGAAAAACCCTGCGCCGTTCTTCAACCACCGACGATCAACCTGACCGCCTCTCTCGCATTGCCTGCGGGAGAGGATTGAGGTGAGGGTTCCGTGTTTTCAAAAGGCCTTGCTACGCAAGGCCGGGCGGGCCTTCTGGCCCGCTGGTGGCTAACCCTCTCCCGCGAGCAATGCGGGAGAGGGAATACTGGTCCGATGTGCGAGCGAGGGTGTTTCAACGGACTGCTAACCGGTGGCACGCTTGAGCATCTGGCGCATGGTGCCGGCGTTCATGACGCCGAAGTTGGCGTAGCAGTTGTTGAACAGCACATGCGCCGTGCGCGCGCCGAGTTGGCGCAAGCGGCCTGACCACTCGGCGAGCTCGCGCTCGCTGTAGAGGTACTGGTAGCGCTCGGCGACCGAGATACCCTTCTTGCGCCAGTTCTCGGCGTTGCGGCCGTGGAAGCGGACGTACGCGTCGGCGGCGGTGGTGTCGCAGACCGGCGGCACCGCGCCCTCGACTTGCGGTTCGTCGACGATGACGTAGGCGGCGCCGAGGCCGCGCAGCAGGTCGAAGGTGCGCGCGCGGCGCGATTCGGCGAGCCAGCTGGCGTGGCGAAACTCGATGGCGAGCTGGTGGTCGGGCAGGGCGGCGCGGCAGTGCTCGAGGTAGGCGGCGTTGCCGCGCGTGGCGGTGAACCAGGGCGGGAACTGGAAGACCAGGAAGCCGAGCTTGCCGGCGTCGCGCAGCGGCTGCAGGGCGCTGGCGAACATCTCGAACGCCAGGGCGCGCACCGCGGCGCTCGGCCGCGATAGCCGCGCCGCCGCCAGCTCCGCGGGGCTGAGCCGTTCCTTGATCGCGCGCGGCAGCCGCGCCGTTTCGGCGGCGTGCGTGGTGAGCAGGGCGAAGGCTTTGAAGTGGAAGACGAAGTCGGCCGGCGTGCGCTCCGCCCAGCGCACGGCGTTGCTCTCGGCGGGCAGGGCGTAATACGTCGAGTCGACCTCGACGGTGTCGAAGTGCTCGGCGTAGAAGCGCAAACGCTCCTCGGCGCTGCGCGCGTCGGGCGGATAGAACGCGCCGCTGGCGATCAGCGTCGGGTCGGTCCACGACGCCGTGCCGACGCGAAACAGGGGAGGGGACACGGGCCGAGCATAGCGGCGCGGTGGCAGTCGAAACTAGATCCAGTGCGGACACAGGCTGAGGCTGCGGTTTCGGATTCCCTGAGCCTCAGCCCCAGCCTCAGCCTCGCCGTGGTTCTCTCTTCGTCCCGAGTTGCTTTTCCCTTCAGGTTTCGGGAGGTAGATGGGGCGCGCACGCCCACAGCCGTGGTCGCCTCGGCGCGACATCCCCGGAGGACAACTCATGAGTCAGTTCAAGCACGAGATTCGCGACGGTATCGCCTGGGTCACCTTCGACTCGGGCGGGATGAACACCCTCTCGGCGGCGGCCATTGCCGACCTGCAGGCGATGATCGCCGAGCTCGGCCGTGTGCACGCGGCGACGCCCCTGAAGGGCGTCATCCTGAAGGGCAACCGGTTCGGCCTCGGCGCCGGCGCGAATATCGGCGAGCTGATGGCGGCGACGCGCGAGCAGCTGGCAGGGTTCATCGACAAGGGACACGAAACGCTCTACGCCATCGAGGAAGGGCCGCTGCCGTGGTTGGCGGTCATCGACGGCTTCGCCCTCGGCGGTATCTACGAGCTGGCGCTCGCTTGCCGCGGCATCATCGCGACCGAGAAATCGACGGTCGGATTTCCGGAGATTCGCCTCAACATCTTCCCCGGCCTCGGCGGCACGCAGCGCATGCCGCGCCGCAGCGGCCTGGTGAACGCCGCCGATCCGGTCAGCGGCGATGCCGGCTTCACGGCCGTGCTGCAGGGCAAGAACTTCCGCGCCCGCCAGGCGGCCGAGATCAAGATGATCGACGCGGTGATCCCCGAGGGGCAGGACGCCGACGCCTTTGCAGCGCGCTTTCTGACCGAGACATTGCCGGGCATCGACCGCACGCCGCCGGCGGATCTCGCCAACGCCGAGGGACTCAAGCCGATGGTGCTGCCGATGATCGAGCGCGCCACCATGGGGCGGCCGAACCCGCGCGCCCCATATGTCGCACTGGACACGATGGTCAAAGGCGCGGCGCTGCCGTTGCGCGCCGCGAACCAGCTCGAGCGCGATGCGTTTCTCGATGTCGCCACCTCGCCCGAGGGCAAGGCCGGCATGCGTTTCTTCTTCACCCAGCAGGCGGTGCAGAAGCCGGCCAAGGGACTGCCCAAGCCGCGCGCGCTGAAGAAGATCGGCGTCGATGGGGTCGATGGCTACATGGGCAACGCGATTGCGTGGTTGGCGCTCGAGGCCGGCTACGAAGTCGTCGGGCATGTGCCGCTGGCGCAGTTCGCCGCCTCGGTGCCCGACAAGCTCAAGGCCAAGTACGCGCGCGCCGTGAAGAAGGGCAGCATGAGCCAGGCCGACGTCGACAAGAAAGTCGGTGGCGTGCTGGTGACCAGCGAGGTGAAGGACCTCTTCGACTGCGACCTGGTGGTCGAAGCGCGCATGGAGAACCGCGAGATCAAGGCGCAGTTCTACCGCGCCCTCGGCGCCGGCATGAAGCCGGGCGCATTGGTGGCGTCGAATTCGAGCTCGATGGGTCCCGGCCTGCTCGGCGGTTTCTTCGCCGAAGGCGGTGGCAGCAAGCAGTGTTTCGCCAACTTGCACTTCTTCAGCCCCGCCGAGCATCCGATGATGCAGCTGGTCGAGATCGTCGCCGGCGCCGAGACCACTCCCGAGACCGTCGCGACGGCGCACGCCTTCGTGCGCAGCATCAACAAGACGCCGGTCGTCTTGCAGGACGGCTCGCCCGGCTTCCTCGTCAACGCGGGCCTGGCGGCGTATTTCCAGGCGGCGGAAGACCTCTACCGCGAAGGCACGCCGATCGAGGCCATCGACGAAGCGATTCGCGCCAAGGTGCTGCCGATGGGTCCGTTCGAGCTCGGCGACCAGGCCGGGCTCGACATCGCCGCCGGCATGTTCGACACGCTGGCGGCCGAGCAGCCGCCGGCGCGCGAGCCGCTGGTGTGGAAGATGCGGGCCCAGAAGCGCTTTGGCATCAAGTCGGGCGGCGGCTACTACGAATACAAGGACGGCAAGAAGCTCGGCGTCTGGCCCGGCCTCGCCGCGCTCGTGCCGGAGCGCGGCAGCCGCGTCGCCAGCGCCGACGAGATCGTCGAGCGCTGCATGCGCGCGCTGCACGCCACGGCGCGCGGGCTGTGCGACCGCAAGATCGTCGCCTCCGAGGCCGAGTGCGATCTCGCCTTCGTCCTCGGCATCGGCTTCGCGATGTACCTCGGTGGCCCGATCTTCTACGGCCAGCAGCAGGGGTGGGAAAAGCGCTAGCCGTCTGATCAACTACTGCGCTTTGCGAATCCGACGACAGATCGAAGGTGCCTTCTCCGGTTCCCCGTCCTTGCCAAGGAGGGGGTTAGGGGAGGTTGATTTGCGCCCCTGCTGTGCAAAGCGCACCTCCCCTAGCCCCTCCTTGGCAAGGAGGGGGACCTGAGTGGCGCGGATGAAGGCGGTGGCGAAAAACCTCGCCGTGCTGCTCGCCGCGTCGCTGCTCGGGTTGCTCCTGCTCGAAGGCGGGGCAGGGCTGATCTACCGGGCGTACAAGCAGCGGCCGTTCGATCGCGGTGAGGTGCTCGGTCGGCTGCTGGCGGAGCGCGTCGAGGGCGCAGGCGAGGACGCTCCTGTCGCGGCGCAGCGCGGCGCGAACGTGCCGGACGAGCCGGTCATCATTCATCCGTACTTCGGCTTCGTGGTGAACCCGGAACGCCCCGGCATCAACCGGTACGGATTCTTCAACGACGAGCCGATCACGCGCCGTTCCCCCGATCGCGCCATCGTGATGATCTTCGGCGGCTCGGTCGCCGATCAGGTCTACTACCTCGGCCGCGACACGCTCGCCGCCGCCCTGGCGCGCGAAGGGCCATTTCGCGGCCGGCGCATCGAGGTCCTCAGCACGGCGCTGGGCGGCTACAAGCAACCGCAGCAGCTGCTCATTCTCAACTACCTGCTCGCCCTCGGCGCCGAGTTCGACGCGGTGATCAACCTCGACGGCTTCAACGAGGTCGACGGCGCGCAGGACAACGTGCTCGACGGCGTCAATCCGTTCTTCCCGCACAACTGGAACCTGCACGCGCGCCAGGGCTTCGACCCGGCGGCGATGGTGCACGTCGGCCAGATCGAGCTCATCCGGCGCCAGCGCGCCCGCTGGCGCGCGCTGTTCGCGCGCGCGCCGCTGCGCCAGAGCCGCTTCTGCCTGGTGCTGTGGGACTTTCTCGACCAGCGCCAGGAAGCCGCCCTGCGCGCCGAGACGGCGGCGCTGAACGGCCTGCTCGGCGCGGACAAGCTGCCGGCCCGCGTGCGAGGACCGGACGTTTCGTTCCCCGACAGCGACACCCTCTACGCCGCGCTCGCCGATGTCTGGCAGCGCTCGTCGTTGCAGATGGCGCGCCTGTGCCGGGCCAGCGGCATTCGCTACGCCCACTTCCTGCAGCCGAACCAGTACGTCCCCGGCTCCAAAGTGCTGACGGAGGAGGAGCGCGCCACGGCCTACGATCAGGACGTCGCCGACACCCAGCGCGTCGCCACCGGCTACCCCTTGCTGGTCGAGCGCGGGGCCGAGCTGCGCGAGCTCGGCGTCAACTTCGTCGACCTGACCGGGCTCTACCGCGACGAGGCCGGCACGATCTACAACGACCCCTGTTGCCACGTGAACCAGCGCGGTGCCGAGCTGATGGCCGAGGCCATGGCAGGGGCGATCAACGGCAACTGACGGCCCCCCATTGAGTTTGGCCACCGAATCAGCTTGCCTAGAGGCATTACGCGAGGAGGGAACGCAACATGGGCCTGAACCAGGAGACCAAGCAGCGCATCGAGTCCCTGATCGCCAGCGGCGACGTCGTGGTGTTCATGAAGGGCAACCGGATGATGCCGCAGTGCGGCTTCTCCGGGAAAGTCGTGCAGATCCTCGACAACCTGATCCCGGACTACCAGACGGTCGACGTTCTGGAAGATCCCGATATCCGCGCCGGCATCAAGGAATTCTCACAGTGGCCGACGATTCCGCAGGTCTACATCAAGGGCGAGCTGATCGGCGGCTCCGACATCGTCAGCGAGCTCTATGCGACCGGCGAGTTGCACCGCAAGCTCGGCAAAGCGGTGCCGGAGCGCAAGATCCCCAAGATCGCGGTGTCGGCCGCGGCCGCGGCGCGCATCCGCGAGTACATGCAAAAGAACCCCGGCGGTGAGCTGCACCTGTCGATCGACGCGCAGTTCCAGCCCTCGATGGGCCTGTCGCCGCGTCAGGACCACGAGGTCGAAGTGCAGTCCAACGGCCTCACGGTGTTGCTCGATGTCGCCAGCGCCGAGCGCGCCGACGGCGTCAGCATCGACGTCGTCGAGACGCCGACCGGCTCCGGGTTCAAGATCGACATTCCGAGCGCCCCCAACGCGGTCAAGCAGTTGAGCGCGGCGGACGTGAAGAAGATGGTCGACAGCGGCGCCAAGTTCGAGTTCCTCGACGTGCGCACCGACGAGGAGCGCGCGATTGCCAAGATCGAGGGCACGAAGCTGCTCGATCCGGAGACGGCGAAGCGCATCGAGAGCCTGCCGAAGAACACCCCGTTGGTTTTTCACTGCCACCACGGCGGCCGCAGCCAGGCGGCGGCGGAACACTTCCGCGACCGCGGCTTCACGAACACGCACAACCTCGTCGGCGGCATCGATGCCTGGTCGCGCGAGGTTGATCCGCGCGTGCCGCGCTACTAGGCCGCCATGCCGCTGACCAGCTCATCGCCCGCCGACACCGTCGCGGCCGCGGCGCGCCAGGCCATCGAGGCCGAGATCCCCGGTGCACAGGTGCAGGTGACGCCGAACAGCCCCGGCCACTTCCAGATCCAGGTGGTGTCCCCGGTGTTTGCCGGCAAATCCATGGTTCAGCAGCAGCAACTCGTCTACCGCGCCATCGCCCCGCTCATGCAGGGCGATGGCGCGCCGATTCACGCCGTCGACAGCCTGCGCACGCGCACCGAGTAGTCGACGCGCCCGGCCTTGGAGCGCCGCGCTCCCGCGCGGACTCCCTGCCCATCCCCCCCCGACGCCCGTACGCGACGCGTTCCAGGGGCGCCGTTGCGCCCGGCGGCACATGAGGAAGTTAGATTCGCGTCGGGAGCGGATTTAATTGACAAAGTGCAACCGCCCCGGTTATCAAACGATTGATTCACGAACACGCAGTCCAGCGTCAGTTGCGGTGCCGTCCGACGACGGCCTGCCAGCCAGACGGAGAAGGGATGTCGAGGGCACCGCCGAGGGGAAGGATGCTCAACCCGCGAGCGCGTCGCGCGTTCGCCCAAACGTTCGTTTATCTGACTCAGTGAAAGGGAGGGGAGAATGCGAAAGTTGACAGTGTTTGCGACCGGTTTGGCCTGTGTAGTGGCGGCGCCGATGGCGTACGGCGTGGGCATCCCGGCGAAGGCGAAGGCAGGCAAGGTGCAGGGCAATCTGGTGCAGTCCTACCATCCCACCGACACCGGTCCTGGCACGGGCGATGACGAAAACGACAGTGCCGCCTTGAACGACGCCGCGGTGCAGAGCAGCGCCTGCACCTTCGAGTCCGGCAAGTTCAAGTCGCAAGTCGGCAAGGACACGTCCGTCTCTCTCAAGGGCGTCAAGTGTGGTGGCACGCCGTTTACCGGCGCCCTGTGCGCGCACACCAAGGTGCTCTCGACGATCATGACCGAGGATATCGACAAGGCCGGGGCATCGACGCCGAAGACCTGTCCCGTACCGGTGGTGCTAAACGCCGCTGGGCTGGTGAACTACGTCAGCGGCAACGTCGGCTCGCTGGCCTGCACGGCCGGAGCATGCTCCGGGACGCTGCCGAACGTAGCGACCGATCCGTGCCCGGATGTCGACAAGGTCACGGAGCTCCGGCGCCTCGAGGTGTTCGACGGGAACGATTCTCTGAGCGGCACGGTGCTGGGCACAACGCTCAAGGTCTGCTGCGGTCCGACGCAGACGATCGCCGGCGGTATCCCGGCGGCAGGCGCGGCACCGTGCAACACCTCGACGCAGAAGGTCCTTGCCGAGATGGGGACCGTCGTTCAGGGCGAGGTGCCCTAAGCTTCTTCATCTGGCGCAAGCCGAGGGCGGGCCCGCTTTGGGGGGCCCGCCCTTTTTTTTTGCTCGACTCAGTTCGCTGCCGGGCGCCGGCGCATGAGGACGAGCGCGGCGAGCGCCGCGGCGATTGCGACGGCTGCAGCGATCGCGGGCGCGCCGAGGCTGGCGTGCGCGGGCTCGAAGATGACGGCCGCCTGCGGATCGGCGCCGACGGCGATGCGCAGCGCGGTCGTGTTGCTCTCCGTATCGACTTTGACCAGGTTGCTCGCCTCGCTGTTGACCACGTACAGGAAGCGCCCGTCCGCCGTCATCGGGCTCTGGGTCGGCGACCCGCCGACGGCGATCTTGGTGACGACCTGCTCGGCGGCGTAGTCGAAGACCAGGACCTCGCCGTCGAAGTTGAGCATGTTGTAGAGCAGCGGCTTCGTCGGGTGCACGTTGAGGCCCATGCCGCTTTCGATGCGAAACGTTGTGCCCGGGGCCCACGTCGCGACGTCGACGACGGTCGCCGTGCCCGTGTCGAAGCTGCCGACGAACAGGCGCTTGCCATCGGGGGAGAATACCAGGCTGTTGGGGAAGCGGCCGGCCGGCACCGTGCGCTCGACACGCCGCGTGGCGACGTCGATCACGGCCAGTTGCCCGACTTCGTCGTGCAGCAGCGCCAGCATGTATTTCCCGTCGGGCGACAACAGGAGATGACGCGGCGTCCCCTCGAAGGCAATCGGATCGCCGACCAGAGCGCGCGTGTCGACCGCACTGACGGTGACCGTGCGGTCGTAGTAGTTGGTGGCGAAGAGCTGCGTGCCGTCGGCGCTGAAGGCGACGGCTTCGGGGCCGAAGCCGGTCGGAATCTGCTCGGGCAACGTCTCGCGCGCGATCGGATCGATCAGCGAGAGGAAGCGCGCCTTGGAGTTGGCCACGGCAATGAGGGGCGGATTGGTGCGCAAGGCGATGCCCTGCGGCGTGCTGCCGACGTGGAGGACCTTCACCTCGCGCTCGAGATCCCCGTCGACGACCGAGACCGTGTCATCGCCCTGGTTGACGACGAAGATCCAGCGGCTGGTTGCCGCCGGCGCGGGCAGGACTCCCAACACCAGGACGGCGCACGTCGCGGCGGCGCAAAGCGTAATCGTAGCTCGCATCCGCCGAGTTCTGCCCCGCAAGCGAATGGCGAGTCAAGAACGAGCCGGGTGTGCGCTTGCCCAGGGTGCGACAAACGCGCTACCGCTACCGGCTCGGCGGGCGTGGCGCCGGGATTGGGAGCGGCATGACGGATGTGTTGAAGGACCGCACGGCGATCGTTGGCATCGGACAGACGTCGTTCGGCAAGGGACTCGAAGACAGCGAGCTGTCGCTCGCCTGCCAGGCGATCGCGGCGGCGATCGACGATGCCGGCCTGCAGCCGGCCGACGTCGACGGGCTGGCGATGTTCTCGATGGAGAACGGCCGCGAGGTCGAGGTGGCGCGCAACGTCGGGCTCGGCGACATCACCTACTTCGGCGAAATCGGCTACGGCGGCGGTGCCGGTTGTGCCGCCGTCGGCCACGCGGCGATGGCCGTCGCCACCGGGCAGTGCCAGGTCGCCGTGGCCTGGCGGGCGCGCAAGCGCTCGGCCAAGGGCAGCCGGCCCTGGGCGCAGGTCAACCAACGCCTCACCGGCGCGCCGCAGTGGTCGCGGCCCTTCGGCCTGCTGCGTCCGGTCGACGAGATCGCCATGCTGGCGCGGCGCTACATGCACGAGTTCGGCGCCACGCGCGACCACCTCGCCAACGTCGCGCTGGCCTTTCGCAAGCACGCCAACCGCAATCCGCACGCGACCATGCGCGACAAACCGCTCACGCGCGAGCAGTACATGGCAGCGCGCTGGATCGCCGAGCCGCTCTGCCTGTTCGACAACTGCCTCGAGACCGACGGCGCGCTCGCGGTGGTGATCGTCTCGGCCGAGCGCGCCAAAGATCTACGCCAGCCGCCGGCCTACCTGCACGCCTTTGCGCAGAGCATCCCGCGCCAGCACCAGGTGATGACCAACTACTTCTGCGCCGATCCGCTGCTCGGGCCGTCCTATGCCTGTGCAAGGCTGTTGTGGAATCGGTCGGACTTCCAGCCGGCGGACATCCCCGTCGCGCAGCTTTACGACGCCTTCAGCCCGCTCATCCCGCTCTCGCTCGAGGGCTACGGCTTCTGCGCGCGCGGCGAGGGAGCGGCCTTCACCGACGGCGGCGCTCTGGAATGGCCGAACGGTCGGCTGCCGACGAATACTGCCGGGGGCGGCATGTCGGAGGCGTACGTGCACGGCTTCAACCTGGTGCTGGAAGGCGTGCGGCAGATGCGCGGGACGTCGACCAGTCAGGTCGAGGGCGCCGAGGCGTGCCTGGTGACGAGCGGTGAGGGCGTGCCGACCAGCGCCCTGCTGCTGCGGAGGTGAGCAATGGAGTCAGGTTTCCTGCTACCCGATCTCGACGATCCCGACTCCGGGCCCTTCTGGGCCGGCACGGCGCGCGGCGAGCTGCTCGTGCAGACCTGTGTTGGATGCGGGCAGTCGCGCCTGCCGCCGCGGCCAATGTGCCCAGCGTGCCGATCGCTGCGCGCGGAATGGCGCCGCATGTCGGGGCGCGGCGCGGTGTGGTCGTTCGTCGTCGCGCACCCACCGCTGTTGCCGGCCTACGCGGCCTTCGCGCCCTACAACGTCATCACCGTCGCGCTCGATGAGGACCCGACGCTGCGCCTGGTAGGCAACCTGGTGGCCGCGCCCGACGCGCCGATCAACAGCGTCGATCCGGCTACCATCCGCATCGGCGAGCCGGTGCGGGTGGTGTTTCAGGCGGTCGAGGACGTCTTCTTGCCGCGCTGGATCCGCGCCTGAACGCCGCGCTCAGGCGCGCTCGCCGTTGACGGCGCTGCGCGACTCGATTTCGCCCAGCGCGCCGGCGTTGATGCCGCGCGCCTGGAGCTCGAAGTCGGCTGGGTTGCTGCAGTGGGCGAGGGCGTCTTCGTGGGCGATCTTGCCTTCGCGCAGCAGCTCGAGCAGGGACTGGTCGAAGGTCTGCATGCCGTAGGTGGCGAAGCCCTGCGCCATCACGTCGTGGATCTCGCGCACGCGGCCCTTGTCGATGCATTCGCGCACGCGCGTGCTGCCCACCAGCACCTCGACGGCGGGCACCATGCCGCTGTGATCGGCATTGCGGATCAGTCGCTGGCTGATGATGCCGCGCACGACGTTGGCGAGCACGATGCGCACCTGCTCGCGCCGATCTTCGGGGAACGAGGCGATGATGCGCGTAATGGTTTCTGGGGCGTCGACGGTGTGCAGCGTGCTCATCACCAGGTGGCCGGTCTCGGCCGCCATGATCGCGGTGTCGATGGTCTCCAGGTCGCGCATTTCACCGACCATGATGACGTCGGGGTTCTGCCGCAACGTGGCGCGCAGGGCGGAGGGGAAGTCGTTGGTGTCGTAGCCGATCTCGCGCTGGCTGATCACCGAGCGGCGGTCCTGGTGGACGTACTCGATCGGGTCTTCGATGGTCACGATGTGGCGCGCGTGGGTGCGGTTGATGTGGTCGAGCATGGCGGCGATGGTCGTACTCTTGCCGCTGCCGGTCGGGCCGGTGACGAGGATGAGGCCGCGCTTCTCGTTGGAGAGTCGCCCGACGACGTCGGGCAGGTTGAGGGCGGCAAAGCTGCGCACGTTCTGCGGGATGGTGCGCAGGACGATGCCGAGCTTGCCGCGCTGGCGGTAGACGTTGATGCGAAAGCGTCCCAGCCCCGGCATGTCGAAGGCGAGGTCGGCCTGGCGCTCATTCTCGAAGCAGGTGCGCTTGCGGTCGTCGAACAGCACCGTGCTGGCCGCGTTCTGCAGCTCCTCCATGGTCAAGGGCTCGGCCCCGGCGAGGGGCACGAGGTCGCTGTGGATGCGCAGCATCGGTGGCATGCCGTCTTTCAGCACCACGTCGGAGGCCTGAGACTTGACGGCCGCCTGCAGAATCTCGGTCAAGTACATGCCCAACCTCTCCTTCCCATCATGCGACGGCGTAGATCGCGCCGTCGCCACGGCTGCATCGGGCGCGCAATATGACATCCATACCGGCCTCTGCCAAGCGCGATTTTTCGCACTGCCATGGCGGCGGTAAACGGTTCCGCAGCCGGGTTGCAATGGCCGCGGCGTTTGGGCCACAACGGGCGCGATGAAGTTTGCGGAGACCATCGGCGCCGAGCTGGCCCGTACCGCGGCGCGGCACCCCGACGTGCCGGCGTTCCATTTCCACGGCCGCGATCGCAGCTTCGCCGAGTGGGATGCCGCGGCGCAGCGCTTCGCATGCGCGTTGCTCGCCCGCGGCCTGCGCCGCGGCGACCGGCTCGCCCTGCTGCTGCCGACCGTGCCGGAGTACCTGATGTGCTACCTCGGTGCGGCGCGCATCGGCGTTGTCACCGCCGGCATCAGCACGCGCTACCGGCGTCAGGAGATCGGCGAGATCCTCGCCAACGCCGACCCGACCCTGGTGCTCACCACGGCCGCCGGCGGCGAGGTCGATTTCCCCGCCCTCATTGAAGAGGCGCGCGGCGCGGCGCCGAGCCTGCGCGAGGTGGTGCGCTTCGAAGGCACCGGTCCCGGCACGCTCACCGCGCTGCTCGCCGACGGCGACGCGGCCGCGGTCGACGTCGAAGCCGCCGCGGCGGCCGTGAGCGGTCGCGATCCCGTCGCCATCATCTACACCAGCGGCACCACCGGCACGCCCAAAGGCGCGGTGTACGATTCGGCGGCGATGATCGCGCTGACGGCGATGTTCCGCACCCGCCTGCCGGCGCCGCCGCCACCGGGCGAGGCGAATTTGTGGCCCGGCATGTCGCTCACCCATGTCGGCGCCATGGCGCGCATCCACATCCACCTCGCCTTCGCCAGCACCATGGTGCTGCACGACCGCTTCGATGCGCGCTGGTGCCTGGAGCAGATCGCCCGCCTGCGGCCGCCGCGCATCGGCGGCTTTCCGCCCGTGTTGATGATGCTCATGCGCGCGCCCGAGCTCGCCGACTACGACTTCTCGTTCGTCAAATCGGTCAGTTTCGGCGGCGCGCCGCTGGCGCCGCATCTGGTCGCGGAGATCGAGCGCAAGCTGCACGTGCCGGTGTTCACCGGCTACTCGTGCACCGAGACGTCGATCATCAGCGCGACGCTGCCGAGCGATCCGCCCGCGCAGCGCATGGGAACCGTCGGCCGCCCGACACCCGGCGTCGAGGTGCGCATCGTCGACGACGCGCGCCAGCCCGTCGCCGCCGGCGCGCCGGGGCGCATCGCCGTTCATTCGCCGGCCTCGATGCGCGGCTACTGGCGCAACCCTGAGGCGACCGCGCGCGCGCTCGACGATGCGGGGTGGCTGTATACCGAGGACCTCGGATTTATCGACGCCGACGGGTATCTGCACCTGCTCGGGCGCGAGAAGGACATGTACTTCCGCGCCGCTTTCAACGTGTATCCGGGCGAGGTCGAGCGCGTGCTGGGGACACACCCCAAGGTCGCGCTGGCGGCGGTGGTCGGCGTGCCCGACGACGTGCTGGGCCACAAGGGCTGGGCCTTCGTCGTGCCCGTCGACCCGTCGGCGCCGCCATCGCTCGACGAGCTGCGCCGGCATGTCGGCGGCGAGCTGGCGAGCTACAAGCGCCCCGACGGGCTGACCATCGTCGACACGCTGCCGACCAATGCGATGTACAAGGTTGACAAACGGCTGTTGCGCACGCGTTGGGAGGCCGCAGGGGGCGGGGGGTGAGTTCTGGTTTCCTCTCCCGGATGGGAGAGGATGGTGAGGGGGATTTGATTGCGCCGAAGGCAACTTGATGAGCGTCTGCCTTGGATGGGCCGCTAAAGCCGAGGGTGGCTTCGCCAATCAATTGTATCCCCCTCATCCTGGCCTTCTCCCATCCGGGAGAAGGGAGCCTCTTTCGAGACGCTGGAACTGTGACACGGAGTACTAAAACGCCGCGGCGAGTCACTTCGCCGGCCGCTGCCGCCGTGCCGCGCGGTTGGGAGGCGGCGCGCTCGGCGGCGGTAGCGACCGATCGAATC
Organism: uncultured Binatia bacterium (SeqCode); assembly: GCA_964455095.1. Classification (GTDB taxonomy): domain Bacteria; phylum Desulfobacterota; class Binatia; order HRBIN30; family CADEER01; genus CAYVUV01. Next base: position 12,994 of record CAYVUV010000258.1, on the reverse strand, counting down.
GTCGAGTGGTTGCGTTCGCTGCCGGCTGAGCTGGCGCGGCGCGGTGTGGTCCTGGTGCCGGCGGAGCGCGTCGCGCATGGGCTGCGCCGGCGTGTCTGCGTCGAGCTCGGCGAGCCGGGTCTGCTCGCCGGCGTGCGCTTGCTGCCGCCGGTGGCGTTTGCCCGTGAGGTCCTGGCCCGTGCCGGAATCGCTACGGCGCCGGGAGGCGAGGCGTTGCGCCGGCTGCGCATCCTGGCCGTCTTGCAGGCCGGCGGTCTCGAGCTGCAGTATTTCCGCGCCGAACAGCTGCGCGCCGGCCGCGGCTACACCGACGCGTTCAGCCGCGCCATCGCCGACCTCGAGCGCAGCGGCTTGAGCGCTTCCGACGCCGAGCGGGTGGCGGAGGGCCTGATCGATAGCGATCGACTGGCGGCGCGCCGGCTGCGCGACCTGGCGGTGGTCTGGCGCGCCGCCGAGGGCGCCGATCCGGTCCCGTCGACGGACGGGCAGATCCTGCAGGCCGCCGCGCGCCTGCTCGGCGCACGGCCCGAGCGTGGGCTGGTGCTGGGTCCGGTGGCGGCGCTGATCGCTGGCGAGCCCAGCGCGGCGCTGCTGCACGTCCTCACCGCCTTGCGCACGGCTGCCGTGGTGTTCATCGACGCGCTGCCGTGGCGCGCCGATACGCAGCGCTGGCGACCGGCCCTGCTGCCGGCGGTCGCCAACCGCCCGCCGGCCGCCGATCTGGGCCCACTGTTCGCGCGCCTGCAGGTGGCGCCGGTGCTGCCATGGCAAGACGATCGCGATGCCGCCGCGCCGGCGACCGAGCTGCGGCTGCTGCAGCGCTACCTGTTCGCCCCGCCCGAGGTGCTGTCCGATCCGGCGCGGCCGCGGTCGTCTGGCCCCGACGGCAGTGTCGAGCTGGAGGAGTACTCCAGCCTCGAGGAGGAGGTCGAGGCGGCGGGTGCCTGGGTGGCCGAACAGGTGTGCGACGGCATCGCGATCGAGGACATCGCGCTGATTGTCCCCGAGGTCGAGCCCTATGCGCGCGCGCTGATCGACCGCCTGCAGCGCGTCGGCGCGCCGGCGGCGTGGGCAGCGGCGCCGGCGACCGGCATCGAGGTCTACGTCGCGGGCGGATTGGCGCTGGCCGATACGCCGGCAGGGGTGCGGTTGCTGGCGCTGCTGCGCGCCTGGCGGCGTGGCCTCGACGCGGAATCGGTGATTCGCGTTCTGCCGGCATTGCGGGTCGAAAGCGACGACGCCGGCGCCCCGCGTCTCACCCCGTCTGCCGCGGCGGAGCTGGTCTACGGCGCGGGCATCGTCGGCGGCAGCCCCGGCGACCCGTCCGGCGCGCGCGAGTGGCTGCCGCGTTTGCGCCGCCGCGCCGCGAGTCTCGCGGCGGTGGTGGCGGAGCCCGATGTCGGCACCGTCGACGAGCCGGAGAAGCAGCCCCACCAATGGGCGCGCGAGCAGGCGCGGGCGGCGCTCGACACGTTGGAGCGATTGCTGCCGGGTGTGGAAGCGTTGCAGGCCGTTGGCGAGCTGATGGTGGACGGCGCGCCGCTGAGCGCGCTGTGGCCGGCGGCTTGCGACTTCATCCGCACCTGGTACCGCCTGCCGCCGGATCCGCCGAACCTGCTGGCGGTGCTCGACGAGCGCATCGCGGCGGTGCTCGGAGATGCCGCGGCGGCGCAGGTGTGCGGCGGCATGGCGGTTGATTGGCTGGTCGAGCTGGTGCGGCGCGAGCGCACCGCCACCAGCCGCTACGGCGGTGGGCGGGTGTTCGTCGGCACGCCCGCCGCGGCGGCGGGGCTGTCGTTCCGCGCCGTGCGCGTGCTCGGGCTCGCCGAGGGCGCCGTGCCGCGCACGCCGCACGACGACCCGATCGTGCCGAACGATCTGCGCCAGTTGATCGAGCGCGCGGTGCGGCCGCTGGTGGCGCATGTGGTGGTGCCGCGCATCGAGGATCGCGTGCTCGAAGACGTGCACGGGTTCTATCGCGTCGTCGCCGGCTGTGGCCGCCTGGCGCTGTCGGCGCCGCGGCAATGGGCCGATCGCAGCGAGCGCGAGGTGTCGGGCGTCGTGCTCGAAGTGGCGGCGGCGCTGGGCCGTCCGGCGGCGCACGGGGCCACCGCGCTGACCCCCGGCGCGGCGCGGCTGCGCGCCGACTACTTCGCGGCCGGCCGCGCGCGGCGCGAAGCGTTCGCGGCGGAGCATCTGCCCCTGGCGCGTTCGGCGATGCCGGTGCTGGCGCGGCGGCAGGGCGACAGGTGGCTGGTGCCGACCGGATGGCTGGCGGAAGCGGCGACGGCGCTCGACCGCGTCGGCGCGTTGAGCGCGGCGCAAGATGCAGCGCCGCTCGGCGAGATGGATGGTGTCCTCGGCGCGGCGCGGGTGGGGCTGGTGGTGCCCGGCCTCGGACCCGACACGCCGCTGTCGGCGTCGGCGCTGACGCTGTTGTGGCGCTGCCCGTTCCGGTTCCTGCTCGAGCGCCTGCTGTGGTTGCGCGAGCCGGCCGGCCGGCCGTCGACCGACACCATCGATCCGCTGGCCTATGGCTCGCTGTTCCACGCGGCCGCCGAGGCCTTCTTTCGCGAGGCTGGCGCCTCGGTGTGCGAGCAGCGCGGCAGCTTGCCGGCCTGGATCGAGCGCGCCCGCGCAGTCGCCGCGGCGCAGTTCGACCGCCTGTGCGACGAGTACCCGCTGCGCGGCGCGGATGCCACCGCGCGCGAACGGGCGCGCCTGTTGCGCCAGATCGAGCAACTGGTGCGCTACGAGTGGGAGAGCTCGCCGCGGGCGTTCATCGCCACCGAGCAGTCGTTCGGCGTGCCCGAGCCGGTGCTACTGCCATTGCCCGGCGGTGCGCTCTACGTGCGCGGCACCATCGACCGCGTCGACCGCGGCGGGCGCGGGGTGTCGGTGCGCGATCTCAAGACCGGGCGCTTGCGCGATTTCGGCGAAGAGCCGGTTGGCCCGGTGACCGACTTACAGCTCGGTCTGTACGCGATGGTGCTCGACGCGGCGGAGGCCGGCAGCGTCGTCCACGCGGCCTATGTGCACCCCTCCGCGGCGCAGGATCCGGAACGCAAGTTCGAGGGCGACAACGTCGACAAGCTGCGCGCGCACACACGCGGCTGGCTGGAGACCGCGCGCGGGCTGCTCGACGCCGGGGTGTTTCCGCGCACGCCGAATGCCGACGACTGCCGTTTCTGCCCGTTCGTCCCCGCCTGTGGCGACGGGGCGCAGGAACGCAGCGCGGCGAAGCTGCGCGCCCCGGCGTTGCTGCCGGAGCTGGCTGAGTTCGTGCGCATCAAGTCGGCGCACAGCGGAGACGAGTGACGCGCCGATGACCACGCCCGAGAACGGCGGTCGCGCGGCGGCCGATCCCGTCGACCAGTCGGCGCGCGCCGCCATCATTGCCGAGCGCGCGCGCAACGTGTGGGTCGTGGCCGGCGCGGGCACCGGCAAGACGCGCACGATCATCGACCGCGCGATCGACCTGCTGGCGCCGGCAGGCGACGCGGTGCCGGTGCCGATCACGCGCCTGGCGGCGATCACGTTCACCCGCCGCGCCGCCGGGGAGCTGCGCTTCCGGCTGCGCGAGCGGCTGCTCGGCGAGTTGCAGCGCGTCGCGGCATCGGGCGGCGAGCGCGTCGGCCGATTGGGCGATGCGCTGTCGAACCTCGACGCCGCCTTCATCGGTACCATTCACGGCTTTGCCGATCGGCTGCTGCGCTTGCGTCCGGTCGAGGCGCAGCTCAGCCCCGCCTACGTGCTGGTCGAGGACAACGAACCGCTGGTGCACGAGACGTTTCTGCGTCTGCGCCGCGGTGCCGAGGCGGGGACGCTGGCCGGCGAGCTGGGCGATCGCGCCGCGGCGATCGCGCCCGAGCTGCTCGCCGAAGCCGCCGAAACCCTGCGCGCCGCGACGCGGGCCGGCTTGCAGATGGAGCGGCGCGAGAACGCCTTCGGCTCGGTGGCGTCGGTGGAGTCGATGCTGGCGAGCATGGTCGACACGCGCGACGTGCGGGTGCCTTTGCCGCCCATACCGGACCCCGGGCTCGACGTCGCGCAGGCGGCGGCTCGGCGCGCGCACGACATGCTGCGCATGGCGCGCGGCAGCACGGCCGGCCATCGCCGGGTGCGGCGGATCGTGCGCGCGCTGCAGCACCTGGCGTTCACCGACGATCCCGCCGAGGCCTTCCGCATCGTCGCCGAGGCGCGCCGCGGCCGCGACCTGTACCAGCGCGAGTTCGACGGCGAATCGGTCGGTTACTCGATCTACGCGGCCCTGCGCGATGGCAAGCCGGGCAGTCTGGCCGAGCAGCTGCAGGGGCCGCATCGCTGGCTGGCGGCGCGGCTGGTGCGTTTGTTTCCGGTCGTCGCCGCCATGTACGAGCGGGTGAAGGACGACCACGAGGTGGTCGACTACCTCGATCTGCTCATCAAGCTGCGCAACCTTTTGCGCGACGACCGCGACGCGCGCGCGTTCTACCAGGCGCGCTTCGACCATCTGTTCGTCGACGAGTTTCAGGACACCGACCCGCTGCAGTGCGAGATCGTCTTCTACCTGTGCGAGCAGGGCACGGCGGCAACCGACTGGGCGCAGGTCGACCTGACGCCGGGCAAGCTCACCATCGTCGGCGATCCGAAGCAGTCGATCTACCGCTTTCGCCGCGCCGACATCGCGATGTACGGGCGCGCGGGCGGCCGAGTGGCGGCGTCCGGCGCGTTGCAGCAGCGCCTGGAGACCAACTTCCGCAGCCGGCCCGAGTTGATCGAATTCTTCAACGCGCAGCTCGCCGGCGTGCTGGGCGAAGGCGCCGGGGAGACGTTCGATCCGACGGCGGGCCGCGCGCACTACGAGCCGCTGCGCGCCGCGGCGGCGATTGCCGCGGGCGGGGTCTGCGTGCACTTGCTGCCGTATGCCGGGGCAGGAGGCGAACGTCTCCTCGCCGGCAACGGTCGCGCGGTCGAGGGGGCGGCGGTGGCGCGCTACATTCGCTGGCTCCTGGCCAGCGGGCATCCGGTGCGCGATCCGGAGACCGACGTCGAGCGCCCGGTGCGGCCGGGCGACATCGCGGTGCTGGCGCCGGTGACCACGCAGTTGCGGCATTTGCTGCGCCCCCTCGACGAGCTCGGCCTCGAGTACACGGCGCGCGGCGGCGTGCTCTTTCTCGCCCATCCCACCGTGCGCCGCTACCTGCTGGCGCTGCGCGCCCTCGCCGACCGCGACGACGGCGTCGCCATGGCGGCGTTGCTGCAGCCGCCGTTCTTCGCCACCAGCTGGCCGGACGTCCTCGCCGCGCGCAACCCGGATATGGCGCAGTGCGCTGGCGGCTCGGCGCGCGTGACCGAAGCGCGCGCGATCATCGCCGAGCTGCGCGCGGCGCGGCACCTGCGCGCGCCCGGCGCCACGGCGCGCGATCTGATCGAGCGCACGGCGCTCGGCCGCTGGGCCGTCACGGCGCGCAACGGGCGGCAGCTGTTGGCGGCGCTGTACGAAGTCGCCGCCGAGCTCGACCGGCGGGCGGCGATCGATGCCCTCGACTTCGACGCCGCGACCGAGATCGTGCGCGGCTGGGCGGCCTCGCCGGTGTACCTCGACGCGCCGGAGCCGCTCGGTGCGGGGGCGGTGCGCGTGCAGACCATTCACCAGGCCAAGGGCCTGGAGTTTCCCGTCGTCATCGTGTGGGACGGGTTCCAGACGCTCAGCGATCACGGCAACGCCACCTGGCAGGTCGATCGCGACGGCCACGCCTGGGCGCTGCGGCTGGGCCAGATTGCCATCGAGCATCCGCCCGACAGCGGCGTGCTGCGGCGCGAGCGCGAGCTCGGCGAGCACGAGCGCCGCCGGCTCTACTACGTCGCGGCGACGCGCGCCCGCGACCTGCTGGTGCTGCCGCTCCCCGCGACCAAGAGCGAGCGACTGCCGTACGCCACCCGCGAGCTGGCGGCGAACGTGCGCGACGACCTGGTCGTGCGCCTGGCGCCGTTCGTGCCCGGCGCCGAGCCGGAGTGGGCCGCGGCGTCACCCGCCGGCGGGTCGATGGCGATCACCGGTGACGACAGCCTCCAGATGCAGGTGGTATCCGCCGCGCAGCGGTTGAACGCCGCGGTGGCGTCGCAGGCCCAGCCGCGCGCGCTGCCGGTCGCCGTCACCGCCGCGGCGGCAGCGGGAGAAGAGCCCGACGCGCGCGCGGCCAAGGTGGCCGGAGCGCGCCACGGCAAGGCCTTCGGCCTCGTCGTGCACCGGGCGTTGGAGCTGCACCTGTGCGGTGCCTGTGGCGACCCCGACGCCGCGGTGCAGTTCGCGATGGCCGAAGTCGGCGATCGCACGTACCACCGCGAGGCGCGCACCGACGTGGCGCGGGCCCTCGCGGCTCTGGGCGGCGAGGGCATTGCGGCGACGAGCGGCTGGCAGCTACAGGTGGAGTTCCCGCTCTGCGCGGCGCGTCCGAACGGTCTGTTGGTGAGCGGGTTGATCGACCTGCTCGGCGTGCGCGGCGACGCCGTGGCGGTGATCGATTTCAAGACCGATCAGCCGAGTCCCGGGCCGCTGCGCGAGGTGTATCCCTCTTATGCCGCGCAGCTCGAAGGCTACGTGGAGTTGCTGCGCGCGAGCGGCTGGCTCGCCGGGCGGGCGGTGCGTGCCGCCCTGTTGCTGACGGCGTCCGGCGAGCTGCGCTGGCTGGACGCCGCGGACGACCACCGCGGCGGAGGCTGAGCACCGACTGGTGCTGCAGCCCCCGCACGGCGGTCGTGTGAATCAGCTCTTGCCGCCGCTGCGGGCGAGCTCGTCGTCGATGATGGCCTTGAACTGCTCGAACGGCTGGGCGCCGCTGATCTTGCGTCCGTTGATGACGAACGCGGGCGTTCCGGTGACGCCGACCGACTGCCCTTCGGCCATGTCGGCCTGGACGCGGCTGAGCGTCTTCTTGTTGTCGAGGCAATCGTCCAACTTGGCGATGTCGACCTTGGAGTCCTTCAGCGCCTCGTGCGTCTTTTCCTTCAGATTTTCAGGCGTCATCTGCTGCTGGTTCTTGAAGTAGTACTCGTACAGCGTCCAGAAGGCCTTCTCGTCCTGATCGTACACGCACTCGCCGGCGATGCCGGCCGGCTCGGCCCACTTGTGGAAGGCGAGGGGGAAGTTCTTGTACACCAGGCGCACCTTGCCGTCGTACGCCGTCATGACCTGCTCGGAGAGGGTCTGATGCGCGCGGGCGCAGTACGGGCACTGGAAGTCGGAGTACTCGACGATGACGACCTTGGCGTCCTTCGGGCCTTCCGAAGGGTTCTTGTCGAGGTTGATCTTCTTCGCCACGGCGGCGAAGGGATCGGAGGTCACGTCTTCGATGATGCCCACCAGCTGACCCTGACGGTCGGCGCCGCTGAACACGACGTACTTGCCGTCCGCCGACATCAGGATGTCGACCTTTTGCTTCTGGCCACCACGCGAGAGCTCGATCGTCGCGGCCTTGGTGCCGGGCATCTTCGAGTCGGTCACGCCGGTGACCTCGGCGGTGACATCCGCCGGGAGGTTGGCCTTGCGGCGGTAGTATTCGACCACCTTCTTGTTGGCTGCGTCATCGGCGCTGGCCGGTGCGGGGGCGATGAAAGATGCCCCGAACAGCCCTGCCAACAGGGCGCCGGATACACCACGTCGAATGTGTGCTTTCACAGTTTGATCCTCCCTGGAATGTGAGTGAAATGAGCCCCTCCGTACCATCCGGAGGGGGGCTTGGCAAACCCGCCGCTTCCTATCCCTGGCCTCTACAGACGGTGAAATCCGGCCCTGATTCAACCGCATCGACTCGCCGCCGGCCGGCTTCCCCGGCTCGGAGCCGCTGTGCTAGCATCGCGAAAATGAAGTACTACCCCATCTTCCTGCGGGTGGAGGGGCGGCCGTGCGTGGTGATTGGCGGAGGTGAGGTGGCGGCGCGCAAGGTGGCTTCGCTGTGCCAGGCCGGGGCGCGGGTGACCGTCGTCAGTCCCGCGCTGGACCCCGAGCTGGCCGCCGGCGCCGCGCGAGGCGACCTCCACCATGTCGCGCGCCCGTACCGCCGCGGCGACCTGCGCGGCGCCTTCCTGGCCTATGCGGCGACCGACGACGAGGCGGCGCACGCCGCCATCGCGGCGGAAGCGGAGGCCGAGGGGGTGTTGTTGAACATCGTCGACCGCCCGCGCTGGTGCGGGTTCATCGTGCCGTCGATGCTGGTGCGCGGGGACCTGACCGTCGCCGTGTCGACCAGCGGCGCCAGCCCGGCGCTGGCGCGCCGCGTGCGGCAGGACATCGAGTCGGCGTTGGGTCCGGAGTACACCCGCGCCCTGACCGTACTGGCGCGGCTGCGCGAGCATCTCCGCGCCCAGTCGCTGTCGAGCGCCGAGCGCCAGCGCATTCTCACCGACCTGGTCGATTCCGAGCTGCTCGACTGCCTGCGCACTCCCGACGCCGCCGCGGTCGATCGGTTGCTGGCGCGCCACGCCGGTGTCGGTGTGTCGCTGTCCTCTCTCGGCGCCTCTCTCACCGACGCCCCGTAATGCATCTCTTCTTCTTCGCGTTGAGCCTGGCGCTCTACCTCGTCGCCACGGCGGCGTTCGTCACCCATCAGATGGTGGCGCACGACGCCCCGCGCCGTCTGGCGTTGGCCGTGCTGACGGCGGCGTTCTGCGTCGACACGGTCGCCGTGGCGCTGCGCGCCGTCTGGGTCGGCAACCTGGCGTTTACGTCGTTCCACGATCAGCTGTCGCTGCTGGCCTGGCTGATCGTCGGGATCTACCTGGCGCTGCAGCGCCGCTACAGCCTCGCCGTCGTCGGCGCGCTGGTCAGCCCGCTGGCGTTCCTGCTCACGCTGTCGGCGTACGTGGTCTACTCGGGCGTCGAGCAGCTGCCGGCGCATCTGCAGAACGCCTGGCTGCCCGCGCATGTCGCGCCGGCCTTCCTCGGCTACGCCATCTTTGCCCTCGCGTTCTGCGTCAGCGTCATCTACCTGCTGCAGGACCGCCAGTTGAAGGGCAAGCGGCGCGGCGGCGGTCTGTTCCGGCGCCTGCCGTCGCTGGAGACCCTCGACGAGCTCAACTACCGCTGCGTCGCCTGGGGCTTCGCGCTGTTCACCATCGGTATCGTCACCGGCTCGCTGCTGGCGAAGGCGACCTGGGGCGAGTTCTGGTCGTGGGAGCCGGTTCAGATCCTGTCGACGCTCGCCTGGTTGCTGTACGCCGTCCTGCTACAGACCCGCTCGGCCGGCTGGCGCGGGCGCAAGGCGGCGACGCTGACGATCGTCGGCTTTGCCCTGTTGGTGGTGTCGTTCCTCAGCTTCAACCTCGGCGGCCCGGGCCGGCACGGGACGATGGGGTGATGCCGCACGAGATCTTGATCGTCGGGCTCAACCACCGCACCGCTTCGGTGTCCGTGCGCGAGCGCCTGGCGTTCGTCGACGAGCGGCTCGACGACGCCAACCGCCGCCTCTGTGGCCTCGCCGGTGTGGACGAAGCGGCGGTGGTGTGCACCTGCAACCGCGTCGAAGTGGTGAGCTGCGGGCAGGGCGATGAGGCCACCAGCGCCGATATCGTCCAGTTCCTGCGCAACGAACAAGGCGAGCCGGCCGAACCGCTGGAGCCGTACCTCTACACGTACCGCGGCCGCGACGCCGTGCGCCATTTGTTTCGCGTCGCCTCGAGCCTCGACTCGATGGTCGTCGGCGAGCCGCAGATTCTCGGGCAGCTGAAAGAGTTCTACTCGCGCGCGTCGAGCGTCGGCGCGACGGGTGCCGTGCTGCACCGCTGCTTCCACAAGGCGTTCTCGGTCGCCAAGCGCGTGCGCACCGAGACCGGCATCGCCGGGCGCGCCGTCTCGGTGAGCTCGGCGGCGGTCGAGCTGGCGGCGAAGATCTTCGACCGCCTCGAGGACAAGACCGCGATGCTGATCGGGGCCGGCAAGATGGGCGAGCTGGCGGCGCGCCATCTGCTCGCGCACGGCGTCGGCAGCGTCATCGTCACCAACCGCACCTTCGACCGCGCCGTCGAGCTGGCGCGCGAGCTGCACGCCACGCCGGTGCCGTTCGAGAACTTCCCCAAGTACCTGCAGATGGCCGACATCGTCATCGGCTCCACGGGTGCGACCGACTTCGTGCTCACCGAGCAGATGATCGTCGACGCCCTGCGCGAGCGCAAGAATCGGCCGATGTTCTGCATCGACATGAGCGTGCCGCGCAACTTCGACCCGCGCATCAACGGGCTCGACCAGGTCTACCTGTACGATGTCGATGACCTCGGCCGCGTCGCCGAGGACAACCGCGACGAGCGCGGGCGCGAGGCGGAGAAGGCGGAGGAGCTCATTGCCGGCGAGGTGGACGCGTTCTGGCGCTGGCTCGAGCACCTGGAAGTCGTGCCGACCATCGTCGCGCTGCGCGAGAAGGTCGAGGCGATCCGCAAGGGCGAGTTGCAGAAGACGCTCGCGGCGCTGAAGGATCTGTCGCCGCGCGAGCGCGAGGCGCTGGAGTCGCTGACGGCGGCGATCGTCAACAAGATCCTGCACGCGCCGATCACCCGCCTGAAGCAGCGCGATCACCGCAGCGAGGCCTTCTACATCGACGCCACGCGCCGGCTGTTCGACCTCGAAGGCGCGGACGAGTCGTGACCGCGCCGCTGCGCATCGGCACGCGCGGCAGCCGCCTGGCGTTGGCCCAGGCCGGCTGGGTGCAGCGCCAGCTGGAGGCCGCGCATGCGGGGCTGACGACCGAGCTGGTGGTCATCCGCACCTCGGGCGATCGCTTTCTCGATACGCCGCTCAGCGCCATCGGCGGCAAAGGCTTGTTCGTCAAGGAGATCGAGGAGGCGCTGGCGGCCGCAACGATCGACTGCGCGGTGCATTCGATGAAGGATCTTCCGGCCGACCTCGCGCCGGGGATGGTGCTGGCGTGCGTGCCGGTGCGCGAAGATCCGCGCGACGTGCTGGTCACCCGAGCGGCGGGCGGCCTGGCGGCGTTGCCGGCCGGCGCGCGTGTCGGAACCAGCAGCCTGCGGCGCGCGGCGCTACTGCTCGCGGCGCGCGCCGACCTCGCCGTCGGCTCGTTGCGCGGCAACGTCGACACGCGGTTGCGCAAGCTCGAAGCGGGCGAGATCGATGCGCTCATCCTGGCCAGCGCCGGACTGCACCGGCTCGGCCTCGCGCCGGCGCATGTCGAGCCGTGCGACCCCGAGCAGTTCGTGCCGGCCATCGGCCAGGGCGCCCTGGCGCTCGAATCGCGCCCCGGTGCCGTGGCCGAGCAGCTGCGCGCCATCGAAGACAGGGCCGCGCGCCAGGCGGTCGAGTCCGAGCGCGGCTTGCTCATCGCCGTCGGCGGCAGCTGCGTCACGCCGCTGGCGGCGCACGCTACCGTGCGCGGCGATCAGCTGGTGTTGCGCGCCCTGATCGCCAGCCCCGACGGCCGCCGCATTGTGCGCGGTGAGTCGCGCGGTGCGGCGACGGCGGGCGCCGACCTCGGCGCCGAGCTGGGGCGGCGCCTGTTGGCCGAGGGCGGAGCCGAGATTCTGCGCGCGCTCGGAGCGGCGTGATGGCGGGCCGGCCGGGCACCGTGTACCTGGTCGGAGCGGGACCGGGGGCGCCGGGGCTGATCACGCTCGACGGTGTCCGCTGCCTCGGCCGCGCCGACGTGGTGGTCTACGACTACCTCGCCAGCCCCCGCCTGCTCGAACACGCGCCGGCGGCGGCCGAGCGCATCCTGGTCGGCAAGCACGGCGGCGGCGAGCGCGTCGAGCAAGACGTCATCACCGCGCTGCTCGTCGAGCGCGCGCGGCGCGGCGAGACGGTGGTGCGGCTCAAGGGCGGCGACCCGTTCGTCTTCGGCCGCGGCGGCGAGGAGGCCGAGGCCCTGGCGGCTGCCGGCATCCCGTTCGAGGTCGTGCCCGGTGTCAGCTCGGCCGTCGCGGTGCCGGCCTATGCGGGCATCCCGCTCACCCACCGCGATCTGGCCTCGTCGTTCACCGTGCTCACTGGCTACGAATACCCCGACAAGCACGACCTCGCCGTGCACTGGGATGCCGTGGCGCAGCGCGGCCACACGTTGGTGTTCCTGATGACCACGCGCCAGCTGCGCTCCAACATGGCGCGGCTGATGGCGCACGGCATGGCGGCCGACACGCCGGCGGCCGTGATCCGCTGGGGCACGCTGGCCGAGCAGCAGACGCTGGTCGGCACGGTGGCGACGATTGCCGACCTCGCCGCGGCGGAGAATCTGCAGCCGCCGGCCCTGGCGGTGGTCGGCGAGGTGGTGCGCCTACGCGCGCAGCTGGCGTGGTTCGAGCGCAAGCCGCTGTTTGGCCGCCGCATCGTGGTCACCCGCCCGCGCGTGCAAGCCTCGGTGTTTGCCGCGTTGCTGGCCGACGCCGGCGCGGAGGTAATCCCGTGTCCGACCATCGAGATCGTTGCGCCGGTGTCGTGGGCGCCGCTCGACGATGCGATCGCGCGTTGCGCGACGTTTGACTGGCTGGTGTTCACCAGCGTCAACGGCGTCAGCATGTTCTTCGACCGCCTGCGTGCGCTGCACCGCGACGTGCGCGCGCTGCACCGGGCGCGCATCGCCGCGGTCGGTCCGCCGACGGCCGAGGCGTTGGCCGCACGTGGGGTGATGGTCGACGTGGTGCCGGACGAGTACCGCGCCGAGGGCGTCGCGGCCGCCATGTGCGCGGCCGGCGTTGCCGGCACGCGCGTGTTGCTGCCGCGCGCGGCCGCGGCGCGCGAGATCCTGCCGCAGCTGTTGCGCGAGGCGGGGGCCGAGGTCGAGGAGGTGGCGAGCTATCAGACCGTGCCGGCGCGCACCGACGTCGGCGAGCTGCGCCGCCTGCTCGAGGCGGGCAGCGTCGATCTGGTGACCTTCACCAGCTCGAGCACCGTGCGCAGCTTCCTCGCCCTGGTCGGCGACGACGCGGTGGCGCTGCTCGACCGCGCCTTCATCGGCTGCATCGGGCCGATCACGGCCGACACCGCCCGCGCCGCCGGCCTGCGCGTCGCCGT
>CAYVUV010000257.1:0-8281 GCA_964455095.1 uncultured Binatia bacterium (SeqCode) | reverse complement strand
GCAGCAGGGTATCGGGGTGATCCTCGAACATGCCCAGCGCCGAGCTTTCCCAGAACACCCGCCCGGGCCGCACCAGCTCGGACCCGGCCAGCTTCTCCTTCCAGCGCCGGCCGGCCGGCGTCGCAGCGAAGCGCCGCCCTTCGGCGACCAGCGCGCGCAGGGCGGCCTGGGCGGCGACGGGGTGCTTGAGCAGCACCAGCTGGCCCTCCTGCAGCGCGCGTTCGAGGTCGTCGGCGGGCGCCTCGAGCACGACGCGCGGCACGGCGGTGCGGTTGGGATCGTCGGACATCGCGGCGGCGGCTCCTTGCGGCGCGGGTGCGCCCGGTCGTCTGGGGGTGGTTACGCGCGCACGTCGACGACGACCTGCAGCACCTCGGCGATGCGGCCGCCCATGACCACGTGAATCTCGCCCGCGTACTGCTTGCCGGCCTCGAAGCGCTGGTCGAGTTGCAGCGTCATCTGGAACGTCCGCACCTCGTTGGCGCCCAGCGTCCGCTCACCCGCGGTCCCCGCACTCGGCCCCTCGGCTCGGAAGCCGAACTGGGGCGCGAAGCGTGCGCCGCCCTCGGTGGCGGCGAACTCCGACACCGTCAGCGTGACCTCGGCGTCCGACGCGAGGCGATTCTCGATGTGGAAGCGCACCAGCGCGTCCCCGCCGGCCGCGCCGCTGGTGGCGATGATCGTCTGCCGGTCGGCGGGCGTGTCCTTGCGGCGCAGCACCGAGCGCACGCTGTCGATCACCTGGTCGGTCATGCGCGAGCCGAGATCGAGCAGCTCGTTGTACGTGTTGAGGTTCAGTCGCGCGCTGTCGAAGAGCAGATCCGAGACGCGCGTCGCCTGTTCGATGTCGCGCTGGCGCGCGGCTGGAGCGGGCTGGGCGGCATTCGGACCGTTCACTGCCTGTCGCAGGCGGTGGATGTTGCGCAAGTGCGCCGCTGCCGTCTTGATCGATGCGTCGCGTAGACCCTTGAGGTGATCCGACTCTTTGGACATGTCTGGTCTGTATCAACGGTCGCGCTGTATGACAAACTCAATCAGCGTCTCCAGAAAATCGCGGTGGATGGACGGTTCGAGCCACTCCTGGCTGCGGTCGAAGACCCGCCGCGCCTGCTCGGCCCAGCGGCGGGCGACCTGGCGGGCGTACTCGGCGCTGCGCGCGCGGTCGATGAGGGACAGGAGGTAGCGGACATCATCGGCCGTCTTCAGGTCGCTGCCGTCCCCATCCGCAGCCTGCAGGGCGGCGGCCAGGCGCTGTGCCGCAGGCTCCGGCAGCTCGCCGCGGGCGACGAAGTCGGCCAGCACCGGCTGCCAGGCCGGCGCGGGTGCGCCGTCCGCGGCCGCCGGCCGGCGCTTGCGCAGGATGGCGTGCGCCCGCGCCTGCTCGGCTGTCGAGGCGCTGCGCAGGGCGTGCAACAGCAGCAAGGTGTGCTTGCCCTCCCACAGGTCGCCGCCGATCTCTTTGCCGTATGCGCTGCGCTCGGCGGTCAAGTTGAGGACATCGTCCTGAATCTGAAAGGCGATGCCGAGCAGGCTGGCGAACTTGCGCAGCACGGTGAGACGCGCCGCCTCGGCGCCGGCCGCCATGCCGCCGACCAGGGTGGGCGTGATGAAGGTGTACCAGCTGGTCTTTTTGTAGACCATGCGGATGTACTCCGCGTCGCGCAGCTGCCACTGGCCGTGCCGGATCCAGTCGAGCTCGATGGCCTGCCCTTCGGCCGATTCGCGCGCCATACGGGCGATGGCCTGCAGGATGCGCAGCGCCTTGCCCATGCCGAGCGTGCGCATGTTGTCGAGCAGGGGCCCGAGGGCGAGGGCGAGCATGCCGTCGCCGACGTTGACCGCTATCGGCACGCCGTGCGTGCGGTGCAGGGTGGGGCGGTCGCGGCGTTCTTCGGAGCCGTCCTCGACGTCGTCGTGGATGAGAAACGCGTTGTGGTACAGCTCCAGCACCGCGGCGGAGGGCAGCACCGTCTCGAGGTGGCCGCCGAGGGCGCGGCAGGTGGCGATGCACAGGGCCGGGCGCAGCGCCTTGGCGTGGCGCAGCGGGTAATCGAGCATCAGCTCGTAGAGGGCGGCGTGCTCGCGGCCGCGGTGCGGGATGATGGTTTGAATCTGTTCGAGCGCCAGCTGGCGGCACTCGCCCAGGTAGGCGTCGAGCTCGCCCGGCGTCATGGTCATGGCGGCGGGGGATACTGCTGCATCATCTGGCGAATGGCCTCGCGGATGCGATCCGGCTGCCCCGATCGGTTGATGACCGCGCTCGCCCAGCCGCGCCACAGCAAGCGCTTGGTGGCCGGGTCGACGAAGTCGAGGATCAGCGTGCCCTCTTCGTAGCCCTGCACGAACGTCTCCTGCGGGCTCTCGGCGCCGCCGCTGCGGCGGTACCAGTAGTAGGCCTGGACCGAATCGGTGGTCAGCTCGCGGACCTGCACCCGGTAGCCGATCAGCAGGTCGGGGCGCAGGGCGCGTTGGTACAGGCCCTTGTTGCGCAGCTGGCCCTCGACTTCGGTCCGCACGCGCCAATCGAAATCGTCCGCTTCCCCGGCCGGCCCCTGCGGCGTCCCGCCGGCCCGCGGCATCCAGTCGTACGTGCGATAGGCGGCAAAACTCGCGCTCGGATCGTGCTCCGCCCCGGTGCGCAGCACCTGCGAACAACCCGCCAGCCACAGCGCCATTGCCGCCGCGGCGCAGCGGCTGAGCCACACCCGCGCCGTCGTCTTAGCCTTGATCTGAGAAGAGATGTTCACCACGAAGAGCACGAAGGTCACGAAGGAGAGCTTTGAAAAGTTCGGTAACAGTGACTTTGGGATACAGATTTGAAAACAGAAATGAGCATGTTTTTCAGCGTGCTCCCTTCGTGCTCTTCGTGCCCTTCGTGGTGAGCGCACTCTCCGGGTCTCACGCCGCCATCAGATCCGGCACCGCGCTCTGAAACGCCGCGATCCCGTGCTGCGCGCGAATGTCCTCGACGCGCTCGTTCCATTCCTTGCGCCAGTCGATCACCATCAGCGGCGGCGAGTTGCGGCCGTGTTGCCAGCCCTCGGCCATTACCTGCAGAGCGGGATCGGCGAACGCCGGCGTGGTCAGGATCAGCAG
The DNA here is from genome assembly GCA_964455095.1 of uncultured Binatia bacterium (SeqCode). Lineage (GTDB taxonomy): Bacteria > Desulfobacterota > Binatia > HRBIN30 > CADEER01 > CAYVUV01. The sequence goes on along the minus strand of CAYVUV010000257.1, from coordinate 5,185 downwards.
GGTGGTGACGCTGGCGAGGAAGATGGCCGAGTAGTTGTGGCCGAACTGGGCCAGCTGGAAAGCCGAGATGGCGGTCTCGTGCACCGGGCTGGTGCTGTAGCCAGCGACCAGGTGCCAGATCTCGTGCGTCTGCAGGATACGGCGGTTGGTGCCGTCGATACCGGGGTGGAAGCCGGTGAGGACGTCGGGGTTGAACACCTCGGGGTCGTAGCCGTTGTCGACGATGAGGTGGTAGAAATCGTAGCCGAGCGTGCCCTTGGGATGCGCGGCCAGGCTGTCGATGGGGATGCGCGGCCACCACGGCTGTTGCGCGACGATGTCCTGCCCCTCGTGCAACAGAATGGCGCGCGCGGCGGCGTCCTTCAGCGCGTCATCGTAGGTGCCGGCAAAGGCGGCGATCGTCGGCGTGATTGTGGCGGGATCGCCGCCGCCGCCGACGAAGTGCCAGAACAGCTCGGGCAGACCGGCGGGCAGGTGACCGACTTCGCCGAGGCGGGCGAACGCTTGCGCCGGCGGCGCGGATCGCACGGGCGGAACCTCCGGCAGGTTCAGTGCGCTGCGCACGGACGCGAGGGGCTGATGCCAGTACGCGTCCCAATCGACCGCGAGCAGGCTCGGCGCCTGTTTGCCGCGCAACCAGCCGCCCGCGACGCTGTCGTAGACTGGCATCGCAGTCTCCGGCGCGATGAAGCCGACGCGCGCGAACAGCACCGCCATCCACAGCAAGCTCTCGATCGACGCACACTGCGCGGCGGTGAACGCATGCAGCGCCCATTCATCGAGCGGCGCGGTCCCGTACCCGAGCGCAACCCGCCACACGTCACGCGACTCCCGCAACACCGTCGCAACCGCCGCAGCATCAGTGCCTTGCCCCCCCTCCTTACCAAGGCGGGCCGCCCATAACCCCCCCTCCTTACCAAGGAGGGGGCCGGGGGGAGGTCGCTCCGCCATCTTCCGCATCGCCAACACCGCCGCCCCGAACGTCCCCGCCGCACACCCCACCAGACGTTCGCCATCGAACGCCTCGCGCGCCAACGCCTGCCGCGCCCCACCGCTGTTCAGCAGCAGCGCATTGTACGTCGCCAGCAGCTCCTCCGAGCCGTGCCGCCCGAGCGCCTCGAGCACCGGCGCCATCGTCGGCCCACCCCAGTTCAGGTCCTCGATCTTGCGCTGCAGCGCCTCGCGCAGTTCCGCGTGCATTACATCCCCCTCGATGCGGCGAAATCCGCCGCGGTATCTCTCGTCTACCAGCGCCGAGAGGTCAACCCGCAGCGGCCTTTCGCCGTTTCAGAAAGCCTTCCCCCCTTGCGGGGGAAGGTTTGGATGGGGGGAATAAGAATCCGCGCCAGCGGCCCCGCTTAGGTCTCTCCCCCCAGCGCCGCGGTCGACGTCCTCTCGATGCGACTGTATAAACCCGTTGCCGATGAGCGACCCCACCTCCCCGCAATCCTGGGACCCCGAGCGCTACGCTCGCAACGCGCGTTTCGTCTCAGACCTCGGCATGCCCGTCGTCGAGCTGCTGCAGCCGGTGGCGGGCGAGCGCATTCTCGACCTCGGCTGCGGCGACGGCGTGTTGACCGAAAAGCTCGCCGCCCTTGGCTGCGCGGTGGTCGGCGTCGACGGCAGCGCCGAGCAGATCACCGCCGCGCGCGGGCGCGGCCTCGACGCGCGCGTAATGGACGGCCAGGCGCTCGACTTCGACGGCGAGTTCGACGCCGTCTTCAGCAACGCGGCGATGCACTGGATGAAGCGCCCGGATGCCGTCATCGCCGGCGCCTGGCGCGCGTTGAAGCCCGGCGGCCGCTTCGTCGCCGAGTTCGGCGGCCACCGCTGCGTCGCGACGATCGTCGCCGCCCTCGAAGCGGCCCTGACCCGCCGCGGACTCGACGCGAAGTCCGCCAACCCGTGGTACTTCCCGACCGACGTCGAGTACCGCGCCCGCCTCGAAGCGGCCGGCTTCCGCGTCGACTACATCGCCCTGATCCCGCGCCCGACGCCGCTGCCCGGCGACGTCTCCGGCTGGCTCGAGACCTTCGCCGAGAGCTTCACGAAGTCGGTCCCCGCCGCCGACCGCCGCGCTTTCATCGACGAAGTCCGCGAAGCCCTGCGCCCCAGCCTATGCGACGCCGCCGGCAACTGGACCGCCGACTACATCCGCCTCCGCTTCGCCGCCCACAAACCCGCGGCCGCGTAGCCCCATCGGAGTCGGGGTCGGAATCGCTATCGGAATCGAGGCGCAGACGACCTGGCGTCGATGCCGATACCGATACCGATCGACCCCGACCCCGAAGGCGAGGGACAGGACCGCCGTTGCTGTCCCCGACGTCCCCTTCACACCGGTGACCGATTCCGCTATACCGCGTGGCCTAACGCAGTTCCCACGACCCATTCCCACCATTCGCTGGCGTAGCTCAGTCGGTAGAGCAGCTGATTCGTAATCAGCAGGTCCGCGGTTCGACTCCGCGCGCCAGCTTTCACTTTTCTCACCGCGGGAGGCTGTTTGACAGCCACGGTGACAGCCACTGGGGAGGATTGGGTTCCTGGCCCGCTTGAACGCAGGTGCCCTCGATCCCATCCTTCGCGTGAGGTCATCTCGGCAGCGGCGCTCCATATCGGCTCAGAATGTCCTGCACGTCCGACGGGCTGAACGAGACCGCGCACGCCCAACGTCCGAAGCCGCCATCCTCGTTCACCGCCTCGACCCACTCGGCGAGAAAGTCGCGCTTCGTGCGGTCCTGGTCCGTGTTCTGACCCTTCACCTCGAGCACCAGCCGCAGGCCATTCGTCAGCCGGATCAGGAAGTCCGGGCGATACTTGTGAACGCCTCCCTGGAAGAGGTAGTGCACCTCGAAACCCAGGTGGTCGTTCTTCACCCATGCGGCGACGTTCGGGGCGTGGTCGAGCGCAAAGGCCTCGCTCGCCTCCCACGCGCTGTCAAAGACGCAGAAGTTCACGTGCGAGCGCTGCGCAGGCGCGCAAGGCTTCGAGCTGTACCAGGGCAGCATGTCGCCGGTTGCGCGGATCGGGCGCTCGCGATCGAGGACGAGCTTGCGCGCGGTCGTGTTCTCGAGGCGGATGGCGTCGAATACGTGCTGGACGATGCGGCTCATGTTGAGCGTCAATAGGATCCGACGCCGCAGCGGGTCCTCGGCGTAGACGCGCGGCTGAATCGCGATCCGGTCCGAGGCAAGAAAGCGCTCGACGATCGCGACGAGCTGACCGAGCAGCACCTCGCGGCTGCCAGGCCAACCCGGCTGCATCTGCTCGAAGACCTCCGCGGCCGCCTTGAAGGCGATCGTTTGCATGCGGTTGCGTCGGCCGAGGTCTTCGAGTGTGATCTGGTCGATGCGCGTCGGATCCGCCTTGCCGTCAACGGTAGGCGCCACTTCGGCGAGCTGGATCGTCTCGTGCGCGGCCAGCGCGAGCGGCTTCACGGCCGCGAGGTCGAGCGCGAGGCGGGCTCCGTAGATCTGGTCGATCCGCACGACGTTCGGCCAATCGATCTCGAAGGCCTTCTGCTCGAGCACGGGCTCGATGCGCGTGCGCGGCTTCGGCGGCGGAGGCGGTGTTCCTTCCGTCTCCTCGTGCGGGAGGAAGGTGAAGGGGACGCCGAAGATGTTCACGAACTCGGGCCGGTAAAAGCCCGTCTCCGGATCGACGTCATAGCTCGTGCGCCGCAGCCCGCGGCCTACGACCTGCTCACACAGGAGCTGGCTCGTGAAGGCGCGTAAGCCCATAACGTGCGTGACGGTCTTGGCGTCCCAGCCCTCCGAGAGCATGCCGACAGAGATCACGTTCTGGATCCGCGCCCCCGACTTCCCCGGTCGCCCGACGCTATCGACCTGCTGGCGCAGCGCCTCGGCCTGCTCGTCCTTCGTGAGCTTGCGAAGCGGCGCCTCGTCCTCCGCCTCATCGCCGATGCGCTCCCGGCTTTCATCGACTGCGAGCCCTGCCGCATCATCTTGCTCCTCGGCCATCGCGAGGACCTTCGAGTCGATATGCAGCAGCCGATCGGGCTCGCATAGCTCGTCGATCAAGATGCGCTTCTTCTCGAACGCGTGCGCGATCCGCGCCGCCGTCTCCGTGCGGTTGCACACCGTGATCATGACCGGAGGCGTCGGCGCGCCGGCTGCCTTCCACTCGTTGGCAGTCTCCAGCCAATCGCGGCCCAGCAGGTAGTAGGCGTTCGTCAAGAGTTGCGGCAGCGGCTCGTGCGGCTCCGCCTTCCGGTTCAGATCGTCCGCAATATGGGGGTAGATGTGGAAGAGCTTCGAGCGATAGCTCTTCGCATCGGGCACGCCGTCGTCGCGGATCACCACGCGCGGCGTCTTCACGAGACCCGACTCGATTGCGTCCGACAGCCCGAAGTCGCTTGCGATCCAGCCGAAGAGCGCCTCTTCCTGACTGCGTTTCCCGGAGGGGACAAATGGCGTCGCCGAGAAGTCGTAGGCGGCAAGGATCCCGCGCGCGCGGTGGATGCGGTCGAGCCCGCCGACCCACTTCGTGGCCTCTTCCACTTCGGCTCTGGAGACGCCCGCCAGCTTTTCGCCGGCCGGCACGCGCCAGGCGTGATGGGCTTCGTCGTTGATGACGAGCAGGCTCCTGGCGGTGGCCATCTCGCCCAACACCTCGCGAACGTAAGCCTCGTCGCTCTTCGCGCCGCGCTTGTCGACGGAGCGCCTCTTGCGGATGCGCTCCTCGCTTTCCCAGCCGAGCGCGTGCCAGTTGCGCACAAGCACCTTGCTCTGCCGTAGCCTTTCGCGCAGCGCCGAGGGCACCACGTCGAACTCGTCGTAGTAGTTCCCCGCGTTCGCGGGCTCGAGCACCTGGAGGCGGCTCCGCACCGTAAGTCCGGGCGCTACTACCAAGACGTGCTTTGCGAAACGCTTGTCCTGCGGGGCGGCAACCTTGTTCAGCACGTGCCAAGCGATCGCCATCGCCATCACGACCGTCTTGCCTGCACCGGTCGCGAGCTTCACGCACAGGCGCGCGAAGGCGCCCCCGTCACCCTCGACCTTGATCCCCTGCCGCTCGGCAGCCGGCGCCTCGGCGAGCCAGATCAGGGTCTCGATCGCCTCGAGCTGACAGAAGAAGAAGCGCTGCTCCTTGCGCTCCGGATCGCGCCAGTGCTCGAGCAGCCGCTTCGTCGTGCCGGTGACGCCTAGGTAGCCAGCCGCGCGCCAAG
>CAYVUV010000256.1:0-11601 GCA_964455095.1 uncultured Binatia bacterium (SeqCode) | reverse complement strand
ATCGATCCGCGGGACGCCGAGGAGACCTTCCGCTACCTCCGCGAGATGGGCGAACTCGACGGACTCGACGCCACGCCCGAGGCCGCCGACCTCCTGGCGTCCAAGCCGGCCTCACCATGAAATACGTCGACGAATATCGCGACGCCGCGCTCGTCCGCAAACTCGCCGACGCCATCGCGCGCGTCACCACCCGGCCGTGGACCATCATGGAGATCTGCGGCGGCCAGACCCACGCCATCGTCAAGTTCGGCCTCGACGACCTGCTGCCCGGGAACATCACGCTCGTCCACGGCCCGGGCTGCCCGGTGTGCGTGACCAGCGCGGACTTCATCGACCAGGCCATCGAGCTCGTGCTCGGCCGCGGCGTCATCCTCTGTTCGTTCGGCGACATGCTGCGCGTGCCGGGGGCGTCGACCGATCTCCTCGCGGCGCGCGCCCGCGGCGGCGATGTGCGGGTCGTCTACTCGCCGCTCGACGCGATCGCGCTGGCGCGGCGCGAGCCGACGCGGACGGTGGTGTTTTTCGGCGTCGGCTTCGAAACCACGGCCCCGACCACGGCCATGGCCGTGCGCCGGGCGGCCGAGCTCGGGCTCGACAACTTCGCCCTGCTGGCCGCGCACGTGCGCGTGCCGCCCGCGATCGAAGCGATCCTCGCCGCGCCCGATAACCGCGTGCAGGGGTTTCTGGCAGCGGGGCATGTGTGCACGGTCATGGGCACGGACGAGTACGCGCCGATCGTCGCCCGTTTCCGCGTCCCCATCGTCGTCACCGGCTTCGAGCCGCTCGACCTCCTGCAGGGCATTGCCATGTGCGTGCGCCAGCTCGAGGCGGGGCGCGCCGAGCTGGAGAACCAGTACACCCGCTCGGTGCACCCCGAGGGCAACCGCGTCGCCCGCGCGCTGCTCGCCGAAGTCTTTGCGCCGGTCGACCGCCGCTGGCGGGGTCTCGCCGAGCTGCCGGCCAGCGCGCTCGCACTGCGTCCGGCCTACGCCCGCTTCGACGCGGCGCGCCGCTTTGCGCTGCCCGCCAGCGCCACCGCCGCCGCGAGCGAGTGTCGCGCCGGCGATGTCCTGCGCGGCGTGCTCAAGCCGGTGCAGTGCCCGGCCTTCGGCACGCGCTGCACGCCGCAGCGGCCACTCGGCGCGCCGATGGTGTCGAGTGAAGGGGCGTGCGCGGCATACTGGGGCGCGGGTCGCGCCCGCGCTGCCGCGGCGGCCGAGACGTGCCCATCGTCGACCGAGGAGAGACGTGAATGACGGCCCCTGCATGTCCGCTCCCGGCGCCGCCGCCCGATACCGTGCTGCTCGGTCACGGCAGCGGCGGGCGCATGACCGCCGACCTGATCGCGACGACGTTTCTGCCGGCGCTGTCGAACCCGTGGCTCGACGCGCTCGGTGATAGCGCGGTACTGGCGGTCGGCGGGGCGCGGTTGGCGTTCACCACCGACAGCTTCGTCGTCAGCCCGGCGCGCTTTCCGGGCGGCGATCTCGGCAGCCTGGCGGTGCACGGCACGGTCAACGACCTGGCGGTCAGTGGCGCCCAGCCGCTGGCGCTGGCGGCCGCGTTCATCCTCGAGGAGGGCTTCCCGCTCGCCGAGCTGCGGATGCTGGTGGCCTCGATGCGCGATGCGGCGCGCGAGGTCGGCGTGCCGGTGGCCGCGGCCGACACCAAAGTGGTGGAGCGCGGCAAGGGCGACGGGGTCTACGTCACCACCAGCGGCATCGGCCTCGTGGCGGCGGGCGTCGACCTGGCGCCGCGGTGGATGCAGCCCGGCGACGCGATCCTGGTCAGTGGGCCGGTCGGCGACCACGGCATCGCCGTGCTGTCGGCGCGCGAGGGGCTGGCCTTCGAAGGTGAGCTGGCGAGCGACAGCGCGCCGCTGCACCGGCTCGTCGACGCGCTGCTGGCGAGTGGTGTGGCGGTGCGCTGCATGCGCGATCCGACGCGCGGCGGCGTGGCGACGGCGCTCAACGAGCTGGCGCGCGCCGGCGGCGTCGGGATGGCGATCGAGGAGCGCGCCGTGCCGGTGCGCGACAGCGTGCGCGGCGCGTGCGAAGTGCTCGGGCTCGACCCGTTGCACGTCGCGTGCGAGGGGCGTCTGCTCGCCGTCGTCGCGGCGGCCGATGCCGAGCGCGCGCTGGCGGTCCTGCAGTCACACCCGCGCGGCACCGGCGCGGCGCGCATCGGCGCGGTGCGCGCGGGCGGCGCTCCCCTCACGCTCACGACTACCTTCGGCACTACGCGGGTGCTGGAAGCGCTGGCCGGCGCGCAGTTGCCGCGCATCTGCTGAGCGAGCGGGGATCGGGTCAGGGCCGGGTTTGTATAGTGCGCTTCGCGGTCATTCCAATACCCCCCATCCAAACCTTCCCCCGCAAGGGGGGAAGGCTTCAGAGCTCCGGCCTCCTCCCCCTCGATGGGGGAGGACTGAGGTGGGGGTGATTTGATGTCACCCGTCCTCTACCCCGCCAGCTCGGCGCGGAAGTCCGGGTGGGCGATGGCGATCAGCGCCTCGCGCCGCTCGCGCGCGGTCAGCATACCGAGGTTGGCGACGCCGTGCTCGGTGACGACGTACTGCACGTGGTGGCGCGGCGTGGTGACCGGCGTGCCGGAGGGCAGCGCGGGGACGATGGAGGAGAGCACCTTGCCGCCGACCGACGCGGTCGAGCGCAGGCAGATGAGGCTCTTGCCGCTCTCGCTGTCATGGGCGCCGATGACGAACAGCTCGTGGCCGCCGACGCCGGAGTACTGCTGCGGGCCGATGGTGTCGGCCATCACCTGGCCTGAGAGGTCGACGGCGATGGCGCCGTTGACGCTCACCATGCGGCGATTCTGCCGGATGATGGCGGGATCGTTCACCTGCTGAACGGGCAGCAGGCGCACTTCGGGGTTGTGATCGAGCCAGCGATAGAGATCGGCGCTGCCGGCGGCAAAGGTGGCGATCGAGAAGCCGTCGAAGACGCCCTTGTGATTGGTGACCTTGCCGGCCCGGTGCAGGCGCATGATGCCGTCGACGAACATCTCGGTATGGATGCCGAAGTCGCCCTTGCGCCCGTCGGCGAGGAGTTGCGCGACGCTGTTGGGAATGCCGCCGATGCCGAACTGCAGCGTCGAGCCGTCGTCGATCAAGTGCTCGACGTGTGCGGCGATGCGTTCGTCGGCGGCGGTGATCGGCACCTCGGGCAGCACGAAGGCGGTGCGGTCGGACTCGATCACGCAGTCGACCTCGGAGACGTGGATGCGGTGGCCGCCGTACTGCCCGAGCCCGCGCACGTGCGGCATGTCGCGCACGACCTCGACGATGCCGAGCCGCTGCGGATCGCGTGCGGCGGTGAGGAAGGCGTCGAACGTGGCGCCGGAGTGCAGCCCGAGGCTGAAGAAGCCGCGCTCGTCCATCGGCGCTACCGCCGTCGCCACGGCGCGCGGCGCGGCGAGTCGCGCATAGCGGTCCCAACCGAGGAAATCCGCCGGCAGGTAGTCGATCGCCGCCCCGGCGGCCTGCATCATGCGCTCGACCGGGCCGAAGAAACCGCTGATGAAGCGCACGCCCGGGCGCTGGAGGAGCGAGTACGGTTCGGTCAGCAGCCCGCCGAACAGGACCAGATTGCGCCAGTCGTCGCGCTCGCCGAGCGCCGACAGGAAGGCGGCGGGCTGACCGGTGGCGATCGGGACCGCCAACGTATCTTCGCGCTCGAGCCGATCGACGACCGCGCGCGCGCTACACAGCTTCTGTCGGTAGAGGGTCTGGGCGAGTGCGGGCTCGGGGATCGGCATGGTTTCCTCCATTGATGCGTTGTCGGGGCGGTTCCGCAACTGCCATACCAAGCGACTCTTGATAGAGGTACCGTCTCATCCGGACGCTGCACTCCGCTGGAGATTCCCGCCCGTGGGAATCTCCCGGACTGCCACGTCCTGCGGGCCAGCTCCCCGTCCCGTTTGTAATTTCGGGGTTTCCGCCCACCCCGCCGGCCGGGGCGATTCGCATCGGCGTGAATCGAGGTTGGCCCTCTACTGCGTGCACGGGGCCGGAGCGGTTGGCGGCATGTTTGCTCTTGCTAGTTCGAATGGGGAATACGAATCAGGCGGTCGCCTTGGAGGATGAGCTTGCGCCGGTGCCGGTGCCGACTACCGGCCTCGTTGCGGCGTACGAGATACGTTGCTCGGTGTGCGAGCGGCCGCTGTGGCGCTCCCTGCGCGACGGCAAATCGCGTGCGATCATGATCAAGTGCCGCCATTGCGGCGCTTTGCAGCACCGCCATCTGTGAAGGTCGCGTAGGCAAAGCCCCCCCTGCGATCGCTGCGCCCGCCGCTTCTGAATGCTCGCCAGTGCGGCGCAGCTTGCGGTCGCCAGCGGAGCATATTACGTTCTCGTACTATGCGAGAACGTACAGATGGTTTGCGGTTGGTGCCGCCGCTGCACCGCGCTACACACCGGGTCGGGCTCTACCTGCAAGCGGCACGGCTTGGGGTGAGTCAGGGCGAGGCCCATGTGCTGGCGCAGCTCCACGCCGAGGGGCCAGCGGCTATTTCGGCGCTGCACGCCGCCTTCGCGCACCGGCGTTCGACGCTGACGAGCATCCTGAATCGGCTGGTCGCTGCAGGGCTCGTGCGCCGCGACGTGCACGCAGACGATCGCCGCTCGTTCCTGGTGAGCTTGACGCCGCGCGGACGTTCGCTGGCCAAGAAGGTCCACGACGCGCTGGCGAGTCTCGAGGCGCGGGTCGTCGAGCGTGTGAGTGCGGCGGACATGGCCGGATTCGCGGCCGTGGTCGAGGCGCTGCAATCCGCTTCGCTCACCAGCCGGGAGAAGCGGCCATGAGTGCCGCCGCCGGCATGCAGGAGCGCAACGCGATTCGATGGCTGCGGCGGAGCTACTGGGCCGGCGCGATCCTGGACGGGCTGGCGGCACTGACAATGCTCTTCCCGGCGCTCTTTGCCGCGACCAACTGGCTGCACGACTTCCACCCCGGCATCGAGTACCGCTACGCGATGGGGATGGGCGCGTCGTTGATGGTGGGGTGGAGCGCCCTTCTGCTCTGGGCCGATCGCGACCCGCTCGAGCGCAAAGGCGTGCTGCTGATCACCCTGGTTCCGGTAGTACTGGGATTGGTCCTGAACGAAGTGATCGCGGTTCGTGCCGGATTCCTCTCCGCTGCGGCGACCGCCCCGGTCTGGGTTCTCCAGATCGTGCTGTCGACGCTCTTTCTTTTCAGCTATCGCAACGCGGCCCGGCTGTGAGTCGCGCCGGATCGGCTCACTTCGTGAGGCGCGCGAAGCGCTGGCAGATCTCGTCGAGCACGCTGGGCTCGACGGCGAACTGGAGGCGGATGGAGCGGACACCGGCGGGGTTCGCGTAGAAGACGTCGCCGGGGACGCCGTTGACGCCGATGCGCTCGATCAGGCGCAGTGCGGCGGCGTAGGGCTCGATGTCGCCGAGGACGTCGCGGTAGTCGGCGAGGACGTAATACGCGCCCGCTGGCCTGGTGAAGCAAAACCCGGCGGCGGCGAGCGCGGCGCAGAAGCGGTCGCGCTTGCGTTCGTAGCCAGTGCCGAGGTCGGCGTAAAAAGACGGCGGCAGATCGCGCAGCGCGCGGGCGACGCCGCGCTGTAGCGGGCGCAGCGCGCAGATGGTCACCTGGTCGAAGACACGGCCCGCCATCTCGACGAAGTGCTGCGGGCCGGCGAGGTAGCCGATGCGCCAGCCGGTGATCGAGAAGGTCTTGCTGAAGCTGCCGATGGTCAGCGTGCGGTCCGACAGGCCCGCGATCGTCGCCGGTGAAACGTGGCGCGCGCCGTCGAAGCACATGTACTCGTATACCTCGTCGGTGAAGACGAGCGCGCGGGTGCCGGAAAGCACGGCCGCGATCTCCTGCAGCTCGGCGCGGGTGAAGATCTTGCCGCTTGGGTTGCCCGGCGTATTGATCACGACCGCGCGCGTGCGCGCGCTCAATGCGGCGCGCAGGCGGTCGATGTCGAGCCCAAAGTCGGGGCCGCGCAGCGGCACGCACACCGGCCGGCAGCCGAGCAACAGGAGCGTCGAGCGGTGATACGAGTAGAAGGGCTCGAACAGGATGACCTCGTCGCCCGGTTCGAAGATCGCCAGCGCCGCGGACGTGAAGGCGCCCGATGACCCCGTGGTGACCAGCACCTCGTCGGCGCCGTACTCCAGTCCGTTGAACTGGCGCAACTTGCGGCGGATCTCATCCTTGAGCTCGGGCAGTCCCGAGTAGTGGGTGTAGGTCTGCCGATCCTCGCCGCTGCTGATGGACTGCAGCGCGCCTTCGACCAGCGGTTGCGGCGTACCGAGGTCGCACACGCCCTGCCCGAGGTTGATCCCGCCCGGTACGCGGGCGATCACCTCGGTGAGCGCGCGCAGCGGATTGTCCCCGCGCAAGTGCGCGCAGCGCGCGGCGAGCTCGTCGATGTCAGCGCTCATGGCCAGGATCCGGTTGCGCGTCCGTGCATGTCGAGCTTCGCCCGCCTTGTCAACCGCGGCGTGGAACGGATCATCGCGCACGGCCCTCTAGGGGATTCTCCCCAATTGACTTCACGCAGTGATCAGCCAAAACAGTGCGTAGGTATCGCACCTCCGAAGGGGGAGGAGGGATGCCGACCCGCGCGGGAGCGCGCCGGGTTTGCAGGCCACTGGAGGGGTGCCGCTCAGCGCCCCGGACGCCAACCAAGGAGACGCTTGATGAAACAGATCGGATTCGCCGCTATCGGACTCGTGTTGCTCGGGCAGACTGCCGCCGCCCAGACCTGGAGCACGATCAATATTTCCACCACGGCGCCGAACGCGCCGCAGGTGCTGGCCGCCGCCGATGCCCTGATGAGCTCCGCCGTCGGCAAGGAGTTCCCCGGCAAGTTGTTGCTCCAGGCAGCGGTGGCCGACGGAGATAGTCCGGCGACGCACATCTTCGTTCCGATCTACAAGACGGCCGCCGAGCGCGAGGCCTTCGTACAGAAGCTGCAGGCCGATCCCGCCTGGAGCACCTTTCAGGGCGAGATGGCGAAGCTGAGCACGCCCGTCGCGACGGTCCTCTATCGGGTTGTGAAGAGCTGGGGCGATATCGTCGACACCGACCACGTCTGGATGGCGCACGCGTTCCACGTCACCGACGCGCCGGCTTTCCTCGCGGCGATGGACAAGTTCCGTGCGTCTCCGACGGGCCAGAAGTTTCCCGGCCAGGTGTATATCTCGGCGGTCGTTGCCGGCGGCATCTCACCGGTGACGCATGTGATCTCGGTCGGCTACGCGAGCGAAGCAGAGATGGAGACCTGGAGCGCCCTGCGCGATGCGAGCGCCGACTGGGCCGCCTATCGCACGGCGTCGAGCAAGGCCGCCGAATACCTGGGCGCCAACCTGGCTCGCGATCTCAAGTCGTGGGGGCCGGCCACGTTGAGCAGCCTCGCCGGCAAATGAGACGCGCGCTCGCTTGATCCCGTGATGTGAGCCCGTCGGTCATGCGACGCGACGGGCTCACCCCGATATCGAGACGGCGGATAGTCCGTGTGAGCTACTACGGGCTATCCGCCCCCGATCTCCACGCTCGCAGCGCGGGCTCCAGCATGACAGCGTGCGACACGCCGACCGTGGCGAAGACGCGGGCGTGTTGGGAGAGCGCGTCGGTCAGGCAGCGCAGCATGTGCTCGTCGCGCAGGCGGTTGGACAGGCGCGCGATGCGTTGCGTCGGCAGGTCGTCGCGCATCGGGTCGGTCTCGCGCGCCGTCACGCTGCGCGCCGACAGCCGATGGCCGAGCACGCGCAGGTGCTCGCGTTCGATCAGCGGCCAGTCGATGGCGAGCTCCAGCGCGGGGGCGATGAGGGCGAAGAAGTCGCCGAAGTAGCCGTCGAAATCCATGCGCGCGGTCTTGCGGTTGAACGACGCCAGCTGTCGCACGACCAGAAACACCAGCGCGTCGTTGGGCCCGAGCTCGCGGCGCAGCAGGCGCGCTTCGTCCGGCAGCGGGATGTCCATGCTCGCCGTGTCGATGCCGGCGCGTACCGCGAGGTGTCGCACCAGCCCGGCCTCGCCGTGGCGGCGGATCGCCACCTCGCGCTCGGGCTCGGGGTGCGGTGGCGTGCCCTCGTGCAGCGCGAAGGCGGGCGCGAGCTGCACGAACGCCGCCTCGAGCTGGTCGAACATCGGCAACGCCGGATCCGAGCTGTGCTGCGAGCCGAAGATCACCAGGTGCGAGCCGTCGCGCGCGACGTCGACGACGTAGGGCGTGGGGTGCCGAATGGCGGCATATTCGGCGAAGCTCAGGATGTGGCGAGACGGCATCGCGAATTAGTTTTCCCCGAAGTCACCCTGACGTGAAAGAAGAAGTTCACCACGAAGGGCACGAAGATCTCGAAGAAGAATCTGAACTGCTTTCGGCCCTTCTTTCTTCGTGTTCTCGGTGCTCTTCGTGGCGAGCGTATTGTCGTCCCAATGTCAGGGCGGTGCGTCACCGCGGCGGTTTGGCGGGCTTGCACTGCGTGCGGCCGCTGCCGCTGGTGCGGCAGGCGAGCTCGGTGGTGAAGCAGGTGGAGCCGAACTGGGCGCGGTACCATGCCTGTGCGTCGGTGAAGCCGGAAAGGTCCTCGCCGACCGCGAGGGCCTCGTACTTGATCTGATCGCGCTGCGGGTCATCGCCGAAGCCGGGCGGAATGACGAACTTGGTGCTGATCGTGTACGACGTGATGCCGCGCTCGAGCTCGAGATCGCCGGTGGCCCAGCGACCGCCGCTCGGCGTGACGCGCTCGTTGCTGATCCAGGGCGGCACGGATTCCTTCAGCACGATGCCGGCGGACAGATCGCTCTTCGTCGACAGGGTGAACAAGGGTGGGTGATTGGGATAGATGGCGCCATCGTCTTCGCGCAGCACCAGCTTGTCGCTGATCTCCACGCTGTCGCCCGCGCCGTTGTGCTCGATCTTCAGCCGCGTGCGCATCGGCTGGCTGCGCAGGCCCGGCGTGCGCCCGTTGGCGGCCGTCAGGGAGAAGCTCTCGATGCAGTACGGCGCCTCGTAGCGCAGCACGCGATTGTTCCCCGTGTCGCCGACGAAGACGTTGCCCTCGTAGGCGCCCGAGGTGGCGACGCTCGACGGCTGGCACAACGACTCCGCGGTCGGATTTTCCTTGCCGCCCGCGTTGCACGCCGTGCCTTTGAAATCGGGCTGGCCGAAGACGCGGTCGGCGGTGGCGTTGGCCAGGGGATCCTCGAAAACCAGCACGCGGTTGTTGCCGGTGTCGGCGACGAGCAGGCTGCCGCCGCGATCCAGAGCGACTCCGGTCGGCTGGCACAAGCCGTCGGCGCCACCGCCGCACGCGCCGCCCTTCAGGTTCCCGCCCTGGCCAAACACGGCGTCCGCCCCGGCGCCCGCCGGCTTGGTGACGATGTTCTTGTAGACGACGACGCGGTTGTTGCCGCGCTCGCTGACGTAGAGATCGTCGCCCTGGTCGATTCCCCACGCATCGACGTGACTCAACACGGCGATGCCGCGCGGGTCGCAGAGCGCCGTCGCGCCGCCCGCGCCGGGCTCGCACTGCGTCGCGTCGAAGTTGGGTTGACCCCAGACGACTTCGGCGCGGGTGTCGGCCGTGAGCGGATTCTGATCGACGAGGATGCGGTTGTTGCCGCTGTCGCTGACGTACAGGTTGCCGTGCGCGTCGATGGCCAGGCCCTGTGGGCCGCAGACGCCCTCGGCGCCGGCGCCGCAGCGGTTGGATTTGAAATCGCGCTGGCCGAAGACGTGGCTGGCGTCGCGCCGCAAGGTGTACTGCTTGGTCGCGTAATCCCACGCCAGCCACGGCGCGTCGAAGCGCAGCACGCGGTTGTTGCCGGTGTCGGCGATCCACAGGTAGTCGTTGTGCACCAGGGCCGCGGTGGGATTGCACAGCGACCGCGCGCTGACGCCGCCGTTGTTGCATCCGGTGGCGCCGAGGTCGGGCTGACCCAGAATCGCGATCGGCGTGTTGTCGCTCGACTTGCCGAGGTTGGGATACACGACGACGCGGCTGTTGTTGGTGTCGACCGCCAGCGCCTGGTAGTGCGACTGACCGAGGCCGACCGCTGGGCCGTCCAGGCCCAGCACGGGTTGGCTGGTGGCGGCCATGTGTTGCTGGCCGAGCACCAGATCGGCGACGCGGTCCGACTGGCGCGGGTTGTCGAAACGCAGGACCCGGTTGTTGAACCCGTCGGCGACCCACAGGTTGTCGGCGCCGTCGACGGCGACCGCGGCGGCGAAGAGCACGCCGCAACTCACCACCGAGCCGGAGTAGTTGCCCATGCACAGGCTCGCGGCGCTGGGGCCGCCGACGTTGCATGCCTCGTTGCCGCAGAACGTGGTGCCGCCCGGCGGCGCGCCGAAGGTGTCCTGGCCGAGCACCAGCGCCGCCTGCGGCACGGTGGACGGTGCATCGAATCCGAGCACGCGGCTGTTCAGCGCGTCGGCGACATAGAGCCGCCCGCCGGAATCGGTCGCCACGCCGGTCGGAAAGCAGGTCGATGCGGCGCTCTCGCCGTTGGGGTTGCACTGGCTGCTGCCCAGGGTCTGACTCGCCTGCGGGCGCGCCGCCGCGCCGGTCAGCGGGTTGGCGAACAGGTAGACCAGGCTCGTCGAGCCGACGTACATCGTCCCCGACGCGTCGAGCGAAATACTCTGCGGAAAATACAGCGCGCTGCAGCCGCGGCTGGTGAAATCGGCCTGACCGTAGACGCGGTCGGCCACCGCGTCGCCGCTCGACAGCGGCCCGTCGAACTCGAGCACCCGACAGGAACCGTCGGCGACGAAGACGTTCCCCGTGCCGTCGACCGCCACCGCTTTGGGGAGGAACAAGCGGCTGGCGCTCACCGTCGTGCCGTTGCAGCTGCCGTCCGCCTGACCGAGCACGCGATCGGCGACGCCGTCGTTGGCGTAGGGGTCGTCGAAGACCAGCACGCGGCAGTTGTTCGTATCCGCGACGTAGAGGGTTCCATCCGCGTCGACCGCCAGGCCGGCCGGCGCGCAGAGCGACTCCATGGTCGGCGCCCGCTGGCTGCCGTCGAACGAGCGGTTGCATCCCCAGGAGACGACGTCCGCCTGCCCGAGCACGAGATCCGCCGCCGCGCCGTTGGCGAGCCCTTCGGCGTTGCTCCAACCCAAGACGCGGTGGTTGACGCTGTCGGAGACGTAGATGCGATTGCGCAGGCGATCGATCGCGATGCCGCTCGGCTTGCCGAACGTGTGGGGGCCGATCGGCAGCGCCGTCGCATCGCTCAGGTTCGCCTGCCCCATGACGCTGTCGGCCGACAGATCGCCGATCTCCGCCCGCGCCATACTGGCAACCAGCGCGCTCGCTGCGAGCGCGCCCAACGAAACTGCCCACCCGCGTCGCCGATCACGGTGCATGCGTTTCCCCCTCGTTGTGACCGGACGCCACACGATAGACCCCCCACGTGATTGACGACCGGGCGCAGAAAGCTAGCGGCAGACGTTTAGCAGCCCGTTGAGAAAGATGCCTTTCGGGGGGACAGCCCGCTCGGCGCTGTGAGCGATACCCATATCCGGTAAACCTCCCCTGACGCCGAAGGGGCGATTTGGCGCGAGTGGTGACGCCACACCAGGTAAAGCAGCGCG
>CAYVUV010000255.1:0-9407 GCA_964455095.1 uncultured Binatia bacterium (SeqCode) | reverse complement strand
CGCGCGCGGTCGATCGTCTGAACTTGCGTGACGTTGACGACGCTGGGTTGCGGGAGGTTCGCTTCGCCCTTACGCAAGCGAACGTTGCCTCGCTAACCTGCAAGCTGGAGGTTCGTCGTGACGGCGAGCACGACTACGGTGTTGAGTTTGCTCTGGTTGAGCCGATCGTGCTGGAGCACAACCGCCGGGCGACGGCCCCAAGGCTCGGAGCGGCGTTGGCCGGCAAATCGCACCCAGAATACGTCGCCCTGCCGGATTACGGCTTCTCCGTGTGCCATGGACTGATGCTGAGAAACGACTCGGCGGTTTCCCTCTGCTCGGCTGCGATCGCGGGATCGCTGAAGAGCGCGTCGATCTCCGCGGTGATCTCGCGGTCGCGCTTGGTCGACGCCACGCGGCAAAGAAGAGCAGCGATGAAGTGGCTGCGACTCTCGCCGCGTTGTTCGGCGAGCTCGTCCATCGCTTCAACTACGGGCTGGGGGAGGGAGACTGCCACTCGAATCGTCTGGCGCATGGTCTTAGATAACCCCCTGCCGGCGCGGTGGCAATCTCAAGATCGCCCATTCTCCTTCACCTCAGGCCCTGTCTTCTCTGTGTCCTCGGTGTCCTCAGTGGTGCAGAATCCCGGCTTTTCAGGCAGCGGCTGCGAGCGGTGGCGGCCGGTCAACGGAGGCTGCGGCGGTTTATGTCGGACGGTATTCGATTGAAAATTCCGTCACCGCAGTGATAGCGACTGTACTCTGTTCTCAATAACAACTGGTGACCCAGGTGGTTGCCCAACGCGAAGGGAGACGACATCATGCGCAACCGTTCAATTGTGGGGGGGGGTACTAATCGCGGTCGTGCTCGCGTTCGCTAACACCCCGGTCCGCGCCGGCATCAGCGATCCGCCACCGGCGGGCTACAAGGGCGTCTGGGTCGTACCGGGCGTGATCAACAACGGAAACACCGGCACTGGCTTCATGTGCACCGCCCACACCGGAACCACGCTTGCGGTTGAAGCATTTGACCCGACCGGCGCTTCGGTGGGCGCATCGGTGATTGGTCTGGCGCTCGCCTCCGGCGAAACCGCCACCGTGGTAACTCAAGGTCTCCAAGACCTTCCTGGAGCAACCAGCATGGTTGCGCCCTTATTCCGCGGCTCGGCGCGAATTTCAGTCCTTCCAGGCGGAAAGGTTTCCTGCAGCGCCTTCGTCGCCGGCGCTTTTACCTCGACGTCCGGCTTCTCCCTCCCCGTCGTCAAAGCCAAAGGCCAGAAAGGCCAGTAGGCTCGTCCCACGCGCCGCGCGCGCTGCGGTGAACCACCCCGCGGCGCGCGCGCCGCTTTCGAAGTGGGCGCGGAGAATCTCCCTCGAGGTTTCAGCGGATTCGCGTGACCCCGAGGTCAGGGCCTGAGGGAGCCCGTTACCGGTCCGGCTCCTCGAACACGACCTTGAAGTCGCGCTTGCCCAGCCGGTGGCGTGGGGCATAGGCGAACAGCGCGTCGCAGCCGGTGCCGCGCAGCGCCGCGTCGACCGCGGCGCGCTCGGCCGGCGTCAGGCGCGTGTAAGCGTCCAGCGAGCGCTGCACCATCCACAGCGTGTACGAGCTGGTGAAGCGCTCGAAGCTGACGCCGCGCCAGGCGGCGCGATGCATGCCGATGCCGCGCGGCAACTCGTCGCCGTCGTGCGGCGCCGTGTCGGCCCAGGCTTCGAAGGCGCGCACGCTGTCGAGGATCAGCGGGATGGCGTCGCGTCCGATGAGCTGCAGCAGCGGCCGCATGGTCGGCGCCAGCGCATCGTCGGGCAGCCAGGTGCCGGCGTCATCGGGATCGGGGTGATTCATGCGCTCGATCCAGTGGCAGACGAGCGGCGCGCGCTCGCGCAGCAGCCTGCCGGGCACGGCGTCCAGGTACAGATGTGGGTAGAGCGGCCCCATCAGCGCGCAATCGGCCAGCGACATCCGCCCGCCGAGCAGGTACGGCTGGTCGGCGAGCAGGCTGGAGAACAGGTCGAGCAGATCGCGCGTGTGCGCCTCGATGCCGGGAATCGTTTCGGGCAATACGCCGACGCCGGGGAGAAAGCCGCTCATGCGATCGGCGAAGCGCTGCGCCAACGCCGGCTCGCCATTGCTGGCGGCAAAGTCGGCGCGCGCCTTGGCCTCGCTCTCCGGATAGCTCCAGCGGTAGTGCAGGGCGGGGATGATGAGGGCCTCGTCGGCGTAGAGCTCCCACAGATAGGCGAGCACGCGCTGCACCGGCGACGCAGGGTAGAGCGGCGGCGCGGGAAAGCGCGCCTCGAGCGCGTCGAGGATCTCGCTGGTGTCCTGCCACGTCTCGTCCTCGGGCGTCACCACGATCGGGATGAACGCCAGCCCGGTGCGCGGCCGGATCACCTCGCGGAAAGCCTTGGGCGTCGCCAGGATCTCGACGAACGGCACGCGCTTGTAGCGCAGCGCCGGGCGCACCTTGGCGGAGAAGTACGAGACCTCGGCGGCGTAGAAACGGAAGTAGACGTCGCGCTCGACGGCGCGGTTGGCTGACGACATGACGGCTCTCCCTGGAGATGGGCGCGGTGCGGTGTAGTGGCGCGAGGTTCGTATGCCTGATTGTTTTTGCACCGTCAATGCAATATCACTCGGCGCGTGAGCCGCATCGACACCGACGAGCCGATCCGCGCCGACGGGCGCGCGCGCCGCAGCTCGAGCACCCGCACCGCCGTGGTCGACGGGCTGCTCGCCTTGCTGGAGGCGGGCGACCTACGCCCCACCGCGCCGCGCATCGCCGAGCGCGCCGGCGTGTCGCTGCGCTCGGTGTATCAGCACTTCACCGATCTCGAGGCGCTCTTCGCCGCGGCCGCCGAGCGGCAATCCGAGCGCATCCGCGCCCTGGTGGTCGCGATCGCACCGGACGCTCCATTGGCCGAGCGCCTGCGCGATTTCGCCGCGCAGCGCGCGCGCCTGCTCGAAGCCATCACCCCGGTGCGGCGCGCCGCGCTGCTGATGGAGCCGTTCTCGGCCGAGATTGCCAAGAGCCTGCGGCACACGCGGGGGCTGGGGCGGACCGAAGTCGAGCGGCTGTTCGCCCGCGAGCTCGACGCGTTGCCGGCGGCCGAGCGCCGCGAGCGACTGGCCGCGCTCGACGTCGCCAGCAGCTGGCCGACATGGGAAGCGCTGCGCGCCCACCAGAACCTGTCGGTCGAGCGGGCGCGCAAGGTGATGGTGCGCATGCTCGACGCGCTGCTCGCGTAAGGGCTTGATACGCTAGATTATACGTTCGGTCGCGTTGTGCCGCTGGTTTCCTCTCCCGGATGGGAGAGGATTAAGGTGAGGGGGATTTAATGGCGCCGCAGGCCACGGCTGCAGTTCTCGCCTCGAACCGACCACCAAGGCTGGGGTGGCTTCGCCGATCAATTGCTTCCCCCTCATCCTGTCCTTCTCCCATCCGGGAGAAGGAACGCTCGTTCGATACGCTACTGGAAACTCGGCGCGGTGTGCCTCCCACACGCACGCCTCACTCCTCGTAGAGCTTGATCGAGCAGCCGAGCGATTTGGTCTCCGCCTGCGCGATGGCTTTGCCCGCGAGCAGCGCTTGTGCGGCGTCGCGCAGGTAGTGGTCTTTGACCTTGTCCGGTTGCTGCGCGTTATCGTCGATGGTGCCGTGGTAGACGAGCTTGCCTTTGGCATCGAACAGGTACGCTTCGGGCGTACGCGAGGCGCCGAAGGCGCGCGCCACCTTCGAGCCGGCATCGACGACGTACGGGAACTCGAAGCCGCGCCCCTTGGCGCGCGCCTGCATCTTCTCGTAGCCGTCTTCGGCGTAGATCCTCGGGTCGTTGGCGTTGAGAGCGATCACCCCGATGCCGTCCTTACGCATCTGGTTGCCGAGCGCCGCGATGCGCTCCTCCCATGCCTTCACCCACGGACAGGCATTGCACGAGAACAGCACCAGCGTGCCCTTCGGTCCGGCCGCGTCGGCGATCGACACCTCGCGTCCGTCGACGCTCTTCATCTTGATGTCTTGCATCACCAGCGCGTCGCCGATCGCCAGCCCCCGTGCCATTTCGGCGCGCGCGGCCAGTGCACCGGTGAGCAGGAGCGCCAGCACCGCCGTGCGCCGTATCCGTATCGTCGTCATTGCTTTTCTCCTTTTGCGCCGGCGCCAAGCACGTCGAGCACCTTGGCCTCGAAGTCGGCGTAGGTCGCTTTGCCGAGCAGGGAGTGGCGACGCGTGCCGCTGCTGTCGAAGACGAACGAAGCCGGCAGCGCCCCGGACCAACTCGCATCGAATAGATTGACGAACGCCGTGTCGTTCCCGGTCTTGAAGTATGTCGGCCAGTCAACGCCCTGCTCGGCGAGAAATTCCTTCACCTGTGCCAGCTCGCTGTTGAAGTCGCCCGAGACGAAGATCACCGCCAGCCCGCGCTCGCGATAGCGCTCGGCCAGGCGCACCAGCTGCGGAAACTCCTCGCGACAGGGCAGGCACCAGGTCGCCCACACGTTGACCAGGACGGCCTTCGCCCCCGCCGCTTTCACCGCGCCCATCACGGCCGGCCCGTCGGCCGGCACGAGCTTGACCGCCTCGATGGGCACGGTCTTGGCGGCGAGCGGCGGCGCCGTCGGTGCCAGCGCGATGAGCGTCGCCAGAAGGAGTATGCGCGCACCGTTCAACATGCTCAGACGGACGGGTGGGATTGGGGATAATTCAAGGACACGTCCAGCCTCAGGTTTCCTCAGGTCTCCTCTCCCGGATGGGAGAGGACTAAGGTGAGGGGGATTGAATTGCGCCGAAGGCCACAGATGACCTTCGCCGCGAAAGCCGGGTGGCTTCGCCGATCAATCGTATCCCCCTCATCGTGTCCTTCTCCCATCCGAGTCTGTCGATTTTCTCGGGCGGTTCCGCTGACCTCCCACGCGCCATCGGGTACAGTGCATTCGTTGGGTGGTGGAGGAGCGGATGGGGATCAAGCGACCAACGAAGCGCGTCACCAATACCGGGCAACAGGGCTTCGGATTCCCGGTCACGCCCGAGCCGGCGCCGCGCGCGCCGCAGCCGTTGGCGGATGACCGGTTCCAGGACGACGACCCGTACAGCGTGTTCCTGGGCGAGCAACGCCTCGATGCGTACCTGCGCGCCGCCGGGATGGGCTGGGTGCTGGAGTTGCGCCAGGTGTTGGGGCAGTTGGACTACTCGATGCTGACGGCGCGGTACTCCCGCCGCGGCCGGCAGGCGTTTCACCCGCGCACGGTGTTGGGCCTGATGATCTACACCCTGTTTGTGCGCCAGCAGGGGCTGCGCGCGATGGAGCGCTTGAGCGCGCTGGACCTGGGGGCGATGTGGATCTGCGGCGGCCATCGCCTTGATCACAGCACGATCGGCAAGTTCTGGCAGCAGCACGCCGCCGTGCTGAGCCAGGAGTTCTTCGAAGCCACGGTCGCCTGGGTCGTGCGCCGGCTGCAGCTGCGGCCCGGGGTGAGCAGTATCGACGGCACGGTGGTCGAGGCGGCGGCCAGTCACTGGCGCGCCATTCGGGCCGAAGTCGCCCAGCAGCGGGCGGACGAGGCGCAGCGCGCCGCGGCCGCGGCCCCGGAGGACCCCGCGCGGCAGGCCGCGGCGACGGCGACCGCGGGGGTCGCCGCCGCGGCGCAGGAGCGCGGCGCCCGCCGGGCCGCGCAGGGGAAGCCGACGGCGACGGTGGCCGTGGTGCCGAGCGAGCCGGAGGCCGTCATTCAGCCCCGCAAAGATGGCCCCCACCGCCCGAGCTACAAGCCCTCCACGCTGATGCACGAGAGTGGCGTGATCCTGGGGCAGTACGTGCATCCGAGCAGCGAGACGGCGGCGGTGGTGCCCCTGCTCGACCAGCACACGGCGCTCTTTGGCGCAGCCCCGCTGACGTTGTTGATGGATGCGGGGTACCACCATGGCCCGTTGCTCGGGGAGGTGGCGGCGCGCGGGATCGATGTGTTGTGTCCGGCGGGCCAAGCGATGGGCGCGGACGATTGGGACAAGAAGGGAGCCAACGGACTCTTTGGCAAGAGCCAGTTTCGCTTCGATGCGGCGCGCGATGGGTACCAATGCCCGGCGGGGGAACTGCTGACCTACACCGATCGCGGCACGGATGCGCGCGGGCGCGCGTATCGGCGGTTTCGCACCGCCGCCTGTGCGGGGTGCGCGCTGCGCGCGCAGTGCACCCAGAGTCGGCGCGGCCGCAGTGTGCAGCGCTACGCGGGCGACGAGTACAAGGAAGCCATGCAGGAGGTGCTGCAACAGCCGCGCGCCCAGGCGATGTATGCGCGGCGCCTGCCGATCGGAGAGCCGGTGCACGCGGAGCTGCGCGAACGCTTTGGGCTGCGGCGCTTCCACCGCGTCGGGTTGGCCGCGGTGCGCGGCGAGTTCGCGGTGTACTGCCTCGCCTTCAACCTCAAGAAGGCCCTGGGCCGCCGGGCCGGGGTCGTTATTATCGTCGTTTCGCGCCTCCCAGACACCTCCACGGGCCCCGAAGCGCTGGTATGGGCGATAGCCGTCGTGGACGCAGTCCATGGCGCCTAGCTCAGGCTTTCGTCTTCCATCCTGCTCGGCGGACTATTTATCGACAGTCTCTCGACGGGGGAGGATTGAGGTGGGGGTGATTCAATGTCTCTTCGACCGCTTTCTCGTCCTCTGCTCGCCCGCGCCAGTTCTCAGCCGTTCGCCAGATCGAGCTGCCGCCGCTGCGTCGAGGCGACCAGCTCGTGCCAGATGCGCGCGTCGAGCGCGCGGGCGGGCGCGTCGTCGCGCTCTTCGACGTGGGCGTGCAGGCGCACCAGCAGGGCGCGCAGGGCGTGGTTGGTGGCGCGCAGGGCGCTGACGTGCAGCGTCGGCGCGGGGGCCGTGGCCGCGGCGCGCAAAGCGGCGGCCAGCTCCGCATCGCCGACGGTGCCCGCGGCGTCGCCGAACAGCGCCAGCAGCGCCGCGTTCTCTTCGGCCAGTCGCGCCGCGGCGCGGTCGAACTCCTGGTTCAACATCATCAGCAGGCCCGACATGAGCTGCAGGGTCATCGTGCCGTATGGCGTGCGCACCTCCGACCCGATGTCGCTGCCCAGGCTGCGCATGATGCCGAAGATGACGGTCGGCACGTCGGGAATCACGGCAGCCTCCCCATCGCTTCGAGCAGGAACCTGTCCTGCGAGTTGATCAGCCAGTACGACGTGAACGCCATCAGCAGATCGGTCGCGCGGCCGGCGGCGAACTCGGCCGCGCCGGTCAGCCAGATGCCCTGCGCCTTGACGCAGCTGAAGACGTCCCACCAGTGCAGCGCCGCCGGATCGGCGCGCAGGCCGCTGCGCGCCTCCCAGATGCGGATCGCCTCGTCGCGCGCGATCACGCCGCCGGCCCGGCCGTCTTTGGCCCAGTGCCACGCTTTCATGAACGACCACGCCAGGTCCTCGAGCGGATCGCCGAAGTGCGCCATCTCCCAATCGAGAATGCCGCGAATGTCGGCCCCGGCGTAGAGGAAGTTGCCGGTGCGGAAATCGCCGTGCACGGCGGTGACGCGCGCGGGCGGCGGCGGCGGGTTGCGCCGCAGCCAGCGCAGGCCGGCGCGGGCGATCGGCTGCGGCTCCGTCTCGTTCTGGTCGATGATCCGCTCCCAGTGATCGATCTCGCGCCGCCAGCATTCGTCCGCCGTCGGCACCTCGATCACCTCCGCCGCGGGCGTGCCCCGCACCGGCAGCGCGGCGACGTCGGCGAGGATCTCGTACATGCGCCGGCCGAGAGCGGCGAGGTGCGGCGCATAGGACGGGTCGAGCAGCGTTTGAAAACCGGACTCGCAGCCGTCGATGCGCTGCATGACGAAGAACGGCCGCTCGAGCGGCCCGGGCTCCGTCTCCAGCCAGTATGCTTGCGGCACCGGCACGCTCGACTCGGCGAAGGTGCGGTAGAAGGCAAACTCCAGTCGGCGATCCGAATCGAGCAAGCTCGATGGCGGGTCGCGGCGCACGATGAAGCCCTGCGTGCGCTCGCGTCCCTCGGCGTCGGTCCACGCCGCGTCGACCGACCACGTCTCGCGCGAGGCGCCGCCCGGGATGCGGTACAGCTTGGTGACACGCAGCTCGCGCGCGCCCGGCAGGCGGCTGGCGAGGTAGGCAGCGATGGCGTCGTTCATGATGATGTCACAGGTCCTCGCGCCGCACGACGAACTCCATCACCTGGTCGTGCGCATAGCCGCACAGCGGATCGGCCAGCGGCATCGGCCGCGGCGGTTGGTCGTACCAGGGATAGCCGCGGCAGACGAGCGGTCGGGTCGCGTGGCTCTGGCAGCGGCCGTCGGGTCCGAGTTGGTCGCACCAGTAGAAGTGGGCATCGGCCGCCAGGCGGCCGACGTAGAACGGGTTGCGCCGCATCGCTTCTTCACGAGTCAGCGAATGCCAGTGCTGCGCGGCAAACGTGTGGTCGGAGGGAATCCCGAGCGCGCTGGTCAGCGCGGCGATCGACTGCACCTCGTCGGGCGACTGCTCGAGCGTCAGCACGCGGCAACACGCGCCGCACTGATTGCACAGGTTCACGGCACCTCAGCGAGCGCAGAACATGGCGGTCGAAGCGACATCCATCACCCCCTCCTCAATCCTCCCCCGTCGAGGGGGAGGAGGCCGGAGGTGGAAATCCTTCCCCGAGGGGAAGGAGGCGGAGGTCCGAAAGCCTTCCCCCCCTGCGGGGGAAGGCTTGGATGGGGGGTATTGCGATAACCGCGAAGCGCACAATTGCCTCGGCTCAGACTAGACTCGCCGCCTCGCGTCAGCTCACGCCGCGCCCGGCCCACTGCGCAGCACCTGGCCCGGGTATGCGCCGGTGTGCTTGCCGTCGCGCATGAGGATCGCGCCGTTGACGATGGTCGCGTCGTAGCCGACCGCGCCCTGGTGCAGGTGCGGCGCTCCGGTGGGCATGTCGTGGCGCACTTCCGGCATGAGCAGATCGAGTCGCGCCAGGTCGATGACGTTGAGGTCGGCACACGCCCCGCGGCGGATCACGCCGCGATCGCGGATGCCCCACATCGTCGCGAGGTCGCTGGTCAGCTTCTGCACCGCGCGCTCGAGCGACAGCAGGCGCCGCTCGCGCGCCCAGTACGCCAGCGTGAACGTGGCATAGCCGGAGTCCGACGTCTGGCTGGTGTGCGCGCCCGAGTCGCCGAGGCCGATGGTGGTCAACGGATGCGACAGCATCGCGCCGGCGGCCTCGAGATCGGCGTTGAACAGCGGCAGGATGAAGAAATTGCGCAGATCGTGCTCGATAACGAGATCGAGGACGACATCGAGCGGATGCTTGCCGAGCCGCTCGCCGATGGCGACGATGTTCCTGTCCGGGCTGTTCACGTAGGCGCGCACACCGGCCTCGAGCGGGAAGACGTCCTTGAGCTTCGCCATGCCGCCGAGGATGTGACCGGTGGTCTCGGCAA
>CAYVUV010000254.1:0-8227 GCA_964455095.1 uncultured Binatia bacterium (SeqCode) | reverse complement strand
AGCTGCACCGATGCGGCGACCTGCGAGCGCCGTTCCACGAACGTCACGGCCGAGACGGTTCAGGAGAGTCTGAACCGCTTCACCGTGCGCTTCGGACTCAACGTCAATGCCGACGCCACCTTTGTCGACCCGCGCCGGGAGGAGAGCGGTGTCGCCAGCTTCACTACCAATTTTACCATCGCCCCCGGCAACTATGACCTGACGATCACGGCGCGCCGCGTCGGTGCCCTGCGCCGCAGTGCGGATGAAATACTTTGCAATGGCGAGATCGCCCTCGCGGACATGACCGCCCCGGTCTTGATCGTCAACGGTTTGGACGACCAGCGCCTCTCCGATTTCTTCTTTCCCGGCGCCACTATCACTGGCGGCGGAGGCGATGCCGATGAGCCAGTGCCCGACGTCGTGCAGTCGCAGGTCATCCTCTTTCGCGGCCGGACCCTGCCGGACGAGTTTTCGCTCAGCTTCCAGATGTCGGTCGCGGCGGTCAGCAACTATTGCGAAGTGTCGGCCCGCCTGGGCGCACCCAACCTCAGCACCGAAGGCTGCGAGTCTTGCGACTATCCCGGCATACCCGCCCGCACGATCGAGGACGACGGGCTGTTCGTCGAGGTCAAGATCGAAGACCGCTGCGGCGACGGAACGACACAGGTCCCGGAGCAATGCGATCTCGGGGCTTTGAACGGCGACCCGAGCAGCTGCTGCAACTTCGACTGCACCTTCAAAGAGGCCGGGCGCGTCTGTCGCTCTTCGACCGGCCTGTGCGATCCAGCCGAGCTGTGCAGCGGAGAGTTCGGGTCCTGCCCGGCCAACAGGGTTTCCGCCAACGGCGACCCGTGCGCGCCCGACGCCAACCCGTGTACCAGGGACCTGTGCGACGACGGCGCCTGTATCCACCCCAATTTCCCCAACGGCACCGGCTGTCTGTCCGATGACGACCCCTGCACCCTCGATCAATGCAGTGGCGGCACCTGCACTCACCCCGCGGTCCCGCCGCCGTGTCCCGCCCTGTGTGGAAACCAGGTGCGCGACGAAGGCGAGGATTGCGACCAGGGCGCGTCCAACGGTGCGGTGAACACCTGCTGCGCCGCCGACTGCAGCGCCAAACCGCAAGGGACGCAATGTCGCTTCGGACTCGATCCGTGCAGCCCCTTCGGCTCGTGTGACGGTCTGAGCAACATCTGCGGAGACCTCACGCCGGCGTCGGGCATGCCGTGTCCCGACGAAGGCGATTTCTGCACCGAGGATCGCTGCTCCGGCACCGAGTGCCTCCACACCCCGAAGCCCGAGCTGTGTCCCAATCTGTTCTGCGGCAACGGCCGCATCGATGGCGCCGAGGAATGCGATGTCGGGTCCCTCAACGGAGATCCGACCAGCTGCTGCGATGCGCTGTGCAAGCGGCGACCCGACAACTCGACCTGCGACGACGGCCTCTTCTGCAACGTGGCCGATCGATGCACGAACGGCGTCTGTGGCGGCTCGGCCGGCAACCCCTGCAGCGATCTGGGCGCCTGTGCGAGGTGCGACGAGACCAACAACCTCTGCAACACGTCGCAGTGTCCCAACGGCTGCGGCAATGGACAGCTCGATAGCGGCGAGGAGTGCGACCTCGGCGCGGGTGTCAACGGGCGCGCCACGAACTGCTGCGACCTGAGCTGCAAGAAGCGGCCGGACAACTTCGCCTGCACCGACCAATTGTTCTGCAACGGCGCCGAGCACTGCAGCGGCGGCGTCTGCGGCGGGTCGGCCGGCGACCCGTGCAGCAGCCGCGCCTGCGCGAGCTGCGACGAAGGCGCCAACATCTGCGACACCTCCGCCTGCCCGCCCGGCCTGCCGGACCAACCGACGCGCGAGCTCCTCATCACCGAGATCTTCGACGGCGACGGCGATCGCTACGCCACCAGCGCTGGAGGCCGGGTGCGCGGCACGCTCGACCTCGACGCCAACGCCGACCTGCGCTTCACGTCTGCCGATCTCCCGCAACTGCCCCGCTGCGCAGCCGACGCCGTCCTGGTCGGCGGCGTCTGCATCGACAAATTCGAAGCGAGTGTCTTCGAGAATCCCCCGGGCTCAGCGGATCTCGGCACCCACTACGGGGTCAACGCGGAAGACTATCCGTGCCGCCCCGACGGCAGCGACTGCCCGCGCAAGGTGTTTGCGTACAGCCTGGCGGGATCGATTCCATCGGTGAACATCACCTGGTTCCAGGCCCAGCAGGCCTGTGCCAGCGTCGGCAAGCGGTTGCTGACCAATGCCGAATGGCAGATGGCGGCGGCGGGCACGCCCGACTCCGGAAACGACGAGGACACAGTGACGTCATGCAACACGAACAGCGCGTCCAGTCCGGTGGCGTCGGGGTCGCGCTCGGCCTGTGTGTCGAAGTGGGGCATCTACGACATGGTGGGCAACGCATGGGAGTGGGTGGCGGAGTGGGTGCCGGCGTCGACCGATTGTCCGGGCTGGGGCGCGTTCAGCGACGATTCCATGTGTCTGGCGGGGGCGAGCCTGGAAACGAACGGTCCCGGCGCCCTGGTTCGCGGCGGCGGCGCCGCCTTCACCACGGACGCCGGACCGCTGGCGATCCGCGCTGACTTCCCGCCGTCTCAGGTCAGCCCGGCGTTCGGGTTCCGCTGTGCCCGCGCGCCGTTCTGAGCAGGTCGACTCAATGGCAAACGACACGAATTGCACCGCCTTTGCCTGGTTCCTCTCCCTCCGGGAGAGGCTAGGTGAGGGGATCAAACAAACTCTTCAACAACTCAGCGGTCGAAGCCATCATTTCGTCCCCTCAGCTTACCTCTCCCGGAGGGAGAGGAACTGTTTTCTCCTGTCCGCCGTGACTTGCTTTACGGCGGCTACCGCCTTCGGCCTCTGCGCCGACGATGCGGTCCTGGTCGGCGGAACGCTCTGCGTCGACAAGTTCGAGGCCAGCGTGTGGAGCAATCCGCCCGGCGGCAACGAGCCAAGGACGCAATACGGCGTCGCCGGCGAAGACTACCCGTGCAATCGCAACGGCCAGGACTGCGACCACATCTACGCCGCCAGCCTGGCGGGGCAGACCCCATCCGGCTACGCCAGTTGGTTCCAGGCCCAGCAGGCCTGCGCCAATGCGGGCAAGCGGCTGCTGACCAACGACGAATGGCAGCTCGCGGTCACGGGCACGCCGGACACGGGCGGCGCCGACAACGGCACGACGGACTGCGCCACCGACGATGTTCCGCTGATCGATCGAACGGTCGCGACGGGATCGCGCAGCGGTTGCGTCTCGCGATGGGGCGCCTACGACATGGTCGGCAACGCCGGCGAGTGGGTGGCGGACTGGGCTCCGAACACCTCCGTCTGTACGGGCTGGGGCGACTTCAGCGATGACCTCATGTGCTTCGCCGGTGCCAATCCGCAACCGACGAGTCCGGGCGCGCTGGTGCGCGGCGCGGCCTACGACAACGAGGCGGGCGCTGGTCCGCTCACCATCTCCGTCAGCGGGCCGATCCTCGGCGGGCAGTTCGTCGGCTTTCGCTGCGTCCGCCCGGCCTCGTGATCGCCATGGACGAGCAGAGGATGACCGACTACTGGAATCGCATCTCGCGCGTGCTCCTCGGCGCCGTCGCCCTGCTCACGCTCAACACGCGCGCAGTCGCCGCGAGCTGCGCCGCCGACGCGCTGCCGGTCGGCGATCTCTGCGTCGACAAGTACGAAGCCAGTGTGTGGAGCAATCCGCCCGGCGGCGATCTGGGGACGCAGTACGGGATCGGCAACATCGGGTACCCGTGCACTGCAACCGGCGAGACCTGCACCGCCATCTACGCCGTCAGCATGGCTGGGCAGACGCCGTCGGGCAGCATCACCTGGTTCCAGGCGCAGCAGGCCTGCGCCAACGTCGGCAAGCGACTGCTGACCAACGCCGAGTGGCAGATGGCGGCGACGGGCACGCCGGACACCGGTGGTGCCGACGACCATGCGACGACCTGCAACACCGACCTCACCGGCGGGGTCACCGAGGTGCCGTCGGGTTCGCGCACGGGCTGCGTGTCGGCGTGGGGCCTGTTCGACATGGTCGGCAACGTGTGGGAGTGGACGGCCGACTGGGTGCCGCGTTCGGAGGCCTGTCCCACCTGGGGTAGCTTGAGCGGGGACGAAATGTGCTTCGCCGGGGCCGACACTCACGTGCCCGTGCCGGGGACCAGCGACGCGGGTCGCGCCGGCCCCGGTGCGCTGCTGCGCGGCGCCGCCTTTTCCGACGGGTCGATGTCCGGCCCACTGGCCATCTCCGGTTTCGTCGCCCCGACGGAACCGATCACCCAGGGCACCGGGATCGGCTTCCGTTGCGCGCGCCCGCAGCGCTAACCGCGATGCGACCAGAGGAGAATGCGCCGCCAATGAACAGCCGATGGCCTCGCCGATTCATCGCCGGCGCGCTGGTACTGGCAGGAGTATCGCTGCCGATGGCGGCGCGTCAGGCGTCGGCCGCCTGTGCCGACGACGCCGTCGCGGTCGGTCGCCTGTGCGTCGACAAGTACGAAGCGACGGTGTGGAGCAAGCCCCCCGGCGGCGCGGATCCAGGGACACAGTTCGGTGTCGCGAGCGATGACTACCCCTGCGCCGACAACGGCCAGGACTGTGACCAGATCTATGCCGCAAGTCTGGCTGGAAAGTTGCCGTCGGCGTACGCGACCTGGTTCCAGGCGCAGCAGGCCTGCGCCAACGTCGGCAAGCGGCTGCTGACCAACGCCGAATGGCAGATGGCGGTGCAGGGAACCTCGGACGCCGCCCCCGACGGCAGCGGGTTGGACTGCCACGCCGTCATGGTGGGGGGCGCGGTGGCAACGGGCTCGCGCAGCAATTGCCGGTCGATCTACGGGGTGTTCGACATGGTGGGAAACGTGCCCGAGTGGGTGGCGGACTGGGCGCCGCAACCGACTGCATGCACGTCATGGGGCGCGGTGAGCGACGATCTGATGTGTTTGGCAGGTGCGGGCACGGGGGCCCGACCCGGTGCGCTTTTTCGCGGTGGCCCCGGTTCTGGCGAGGCTGTCGGCCCGCTCGCGGTCGGCGCCATCCCGCCATCCAGCGGAGCCGACAACGTCGGCTTTCGCTGTGCACGGTAGCCGCGAAGCAGAGAGCAAATTGATGAGCGACGACTCAGGCGACTTCTGGTTCCTTTCCCTCCGGGAGAGGAACTCCATTCTCCGCCCCCTCGTCGGCGCCCTCGCGCTGGTGGGATTCACCTGCGCGGCAGCCCTGGCGTCTGCCGACTGTGGCGACGATGCGGTGCAGGTCGCCGACGTCTGCGTCGACAAGTACGAGGCGAGCGTGTGGAGGACGCCTCCCGGCGGCGCGCCGGGGACGCAGCTCAGCACCTATCCATGCGCAGCGAACGGCCAGGACTGCGGCGGCAAGATCTACGCCCGCAGCGTGGAAGGGGTGACGCCGGCGATCGGCATCACCTGGTTCCAGGCCCTGGCGGCGTGCGCCAACGTCGGTAAGCGGCTGCTGACCAACGCCGAGTGGCAGGCGGCGGTCGCGGGCACGCCCAACAGCGGCGTGGACGACGATCGCAGCACGGACTGCAGCACCAACTCGCCCTCGCCCGTGCCGGCGGGTTCGCGCAGCAAGTGCACGTCGACCTACGGCGCCTTCGACATGGTGGGCAACGTGTGGGAATGGGTGGCGGACTGGGTGCCGCGGTCCGCGGGCAGCTGTCCCGGATGGGGCGACTTCAGCGACGACTTCATGTGTCTGGCCGGCGCCCCCACGCAGGTGGATGGCCCGGGCGCGCTGTATCGCGGCGGCGACTTCAGCAGCGGCGCGGCCGCCGGCGCGCTCAGCCTCAGCGGCCAACTGGAGCCGTGGCAGATGGAGAATGTCGGCTTTCGGTGTGGGCGCTGAAGGCAAGCGATCACTGCGACCGTCGGTGACACCGTGAGCGTCGAGATTGCCGTTCACGCCGGTGGGTACGTGGGCCTCACCGCGGCCATTCACTATGCCAGGGCGGGCAAGGTCGTGATGATTCTCGACCCGGACGAGTCCGTGGTCGACGCAATCAACCGCGGCCAGCCCAAGGCGAGCGAGATATTGGGCTGCGTCGACAGCGTGGTCGGCGGTGAACGCCTGCGCGCGACGACGAGCTTCGAGCGCGTGCAGGACGCGCCCGTGCACGTCGTCTGCGTGCCGACGGAGAAGGACGGCCGACCGTGGATGGACGCCGTCAAGCAAGTGGTGCGCAGCATCGCAGCGTCAAGTGGCGATCGCCTGATCATCGTCGAAAGCACGCTGATGCCGGGCACGCTGAGTGAGTTTGCGGAGCTGCCCGCGCGGGGAATCAATGTCGCCCATGCCCCGCGACGCGACTGGTTTGCCGCGCCGGAAAAGAACCTGGCGACGCTGGAACGCGTGGTCGGGGGGATCACGCCCGCGTGCACGCAGCGGGCGATCGAGGTGCTCTCCTGCGTGACGCCGCGCGCGCTCATCCACGCGACGGACCACACGACGGCCGAGCTGGTCAAGCCGCTGGAGAATGCCTTCCTGCATGTGCCGGTGATGCTCGCCTGCGAGCTGGCGCAGGCGTATCCGGATGTCGACGTCGCGCGGGCCGTCGAACTGGCGTGCACACACTGGCGGTTGATGCAGATCTACCTGAACGCCGGAACGGGCGGCCGCTGCGTGCCGTTGGGATCTCAGTATCTGCAGGCTGGCACCCCCCTGCTCTCTTCTGGTGTATTGAGCGCGGCAATCGACGCAGAGCACCTCATGCGGGAAAGCGCGGCGAGGGCGATCGCCGCGCGCGTGAAGGCCGGGGCCAGGGTGCTCGTGCTCGGCATCGCCTACCGGCCGGGGTTCCGAGACGCGGGGAACTCGCCTGGTCTCGGAGTTGCCCACGCGCTGGCCAAGATGGGGGTAGCGCCGAGTGTGTACGACCCGATGTGGACTGCCGAAGAGCTCGAGCAACTGTGCGACCTGCCCGTCTCGCCGCCGTCGGTAGGCTCTTTCGACGCCGTGTTTCTCGCCACCCCGCACGAGCAGCTCACCGATCCGCGCGACCTGGGCGCCTGGCGCACGGGCCAGTTCGTGCTCGACGCCCAGGGCACCTGGGTGAAGCAACGGCAGCAGTTCGCCGAGCTCGGGGTCGAGTACAAGCGCATCGGCGATGCGGGGTGGCTGGGGTAGTCGGGCGAAGCCAGTCGTGAAGACCGCAATCACACCCTTCAAGCTCGTGCGCTACCCGGAGATCCTCTCCGGCGAGGTCCGCCCCATCCACTGGGACATCGACCCGAGCTCGGCGTGCGACCATCGCTGCCGCAGTTGCCCCTACATCTTCGACGGCCCCATCGACCCCATGCTGGGCGTGGTCCGTCCCGAATCGTCGCCCGAGCGCCGCACGTTCCTGGACTACGACCGGCTGGTTCGATTCCTCGACGAGGCCAGGGCGCGCGGCGGCAAGGCCCTCACCTTCGTCGGTGGCGGCGAGCCGACGCTGCATCCGCGCATCACCGATATTCTGGCCAACGCGCGCGAGCGGGATTTCAAGTTCGGTCTGGTCACGCACCTCGGGCGCAAGTATCGCGATGAGTTCTTCGCCATTGCCGAGCAGGCGGCGTGGATCAGGGTCAGCGTCAACGCCGGGACGCGCGAGACGTATCTCCGACACCAGGGACAGGACGACTTCGACCAGGCGATGGCCAATGCCGCTCGCCTATGCGGCCGCGGGCCGCGCGTGGGCTTGTCGTTCCTGGTGACCGAGGACAATTGCGGCGAGATCGCTCTGGCAACCGAGCTGGCAAAGCGCATCGGCTGTGCGTACATCCAGTTCAAACCGCTGATCTCGCCCCGCCAGCGCGATATCTACGCCGGCAAGGAACAGGCGATCCGCGCCCAACTCGACCAGGCCGTCGAACAGGCACACGAGTCGTTCCAGGTGCTCGATCAATTCGAAGACCGTCTGGCCGAGTTGCAGAAACACACCCGGGGGGAGTTCGCGGGCAAGTGCTGGGTACCGAGGTTCAATCCGAAGTTGGGCGCCAACGGCGTGGTCTATAGCTGTTGCGAGCTCGCCTACTCGGATACCGGACGGGTCGGCAGCATCTACGAAGCCTCGTTGGCCGAGATTCTCGACCACATCTCGTACCTGGAGATGGCGCACTGCCCGCACTGCTGGGACAAGCCCCTCAATCAGATCATCAACGAGGGCAACCTGAGCCGCGTCGCGCCGCCACCGGAAAGCAACGATCAAGAGTTT
>CAYVUV010000253.1:0-16123 GCA_964455095.1 uncultured Binatia bacterium (SeqCode) | reverse complement strand
GGCTTCTCGACCTTGAGCGGCGTCGCGAGCCTGTTCGACGATCCCAACGTCCTGCTCGCCGGGTGGATCCACTACCTGGCGTTCGACCTCTTCATCGGCGCCTGGGAGGTCCGCGACGCGCAGCGGCTCAAGATCGGGCACGCATACGTCCTTCCCTGCCTGGTCTTCACGTTCATGCTCGGGCCGATCGGCCTGTTGCTGTATTTCTCAATCAAGCTCGGGCTCGGGCGCAAGGGCGTTCTGCAAGTCGAATGATTCGATCCGCGACGCATCAATCGACCAGCCGATAACGCTGGCCGCGGATCGATTTGTCGTTGGCCGTGAGGCCATCCTGGCCTTGTGACTCCCAGACCACGACGACGTCGCCGGCGGGGTTGCTGGCGACCTCGGGGAAGGTGCGGTCGAACATGGTCGAGGTGAAGGTGTTGATCTGGAACTCGCCGTCCACCTTGGCGCCGCCGCGGTTGAGCCGCTGGCCGTAGATGTTGAAGCGGCCGATGCTGCCACCGCTCATCCAGACGACCAGGAAACCGCCCGCCGGCTCCGCGGCAACGGACACGTAGGCCTGCTGACCAAGCCCCTGCGTGTTGACGACGAACTCCGTCCCGCCCGGCTGGCCGGCGCTGTCGAAGCGGCGCGCGATGATCTGTTCGTCGCCGACGAGGTTGCCGCTCCAGGCGACCAGGAAGGCGCCGTCCGCGTCGGCCGCGACCGACGGGTGGCGCTGCAGGCTGAACGTGTACGTGTTGACCTGGAACTCGCTGCCGATCCGCCCGGTGTCGCTGTCAAAGCGCTGGCCGAAGATGCCGAAGTCGAGGCCGTCGCGGTAGGCGTCCTGCCAGACGACCACGAAGCCGCCGTCGGGCAGCGCCGCGATTGCCGGGCGGTCCTGGAAGCCGGTGTACTCGGTGACCGCAAATTCCCCACCCACCGGCAGGCCGTTGCCGTCCATGCGCCGCGCCGTGACAGCGACGCGCCCGCCGATGACGTTCTCGCGAATCGTCCACGCGACGATGTAGGTACCATCGGCGAGCGCTGCGGCGACGGGTTGGTCCTCGCGGATGTCGGCGTCGTCGTTGGTGTTGATCTTGAAGTCCATTCCGGGCGATGCGCCGCCGGTGTCGAAGCGGTGACCGTAGATGCCGGCGCGGACATCGTTGTCCTCGAGAAAGATGCCGCTCGTCTCCCAGACGGCGAGGGACGCGCCGTTCGGCTTCATGACGACATCGTGCGTGCGCTGCGCGTCGAGGGTGAACGTGTTGACGGCGAAGTCGAGCGGCGTGGCCGGCGACCCGTCGGAGAGAAATCGCCGTCCGGCCAGACCGAAGTTGTCCTCCGTGGTCTGCGTAGCGCCCCAGATGGTGACGAACGTGCCCTCGTCGTCGAGCGCGACCTGCGGGTCGATGCGGTTGCCGATCGTCCCCTCGCTGACCCGGAACTCGCCGCCGACCGGCTCCAGGCGCAACCCGACGGGCGGCGTGCAGCCGGCCAACATCGAGCCGACCGCGCCGACGAGCTCGTCGATGCCGACCGACTGATCGCCGTTGCGATCGAAGGAGTCACAGGTCGACAGTGCCGCGTGGCCGAGGGCGATGTTGACCCCGACGATGGCCTCGCTGATCGCGACCTGGCCGTCGCCGCTGCAGTCGCCGACGCACGGGGCCAGGCCGGCGGCGGCGCCCGTGGCAGTGGACAGGACCAACGCAAGCGCGAGCCAACTCGTCATCGCTGCCTCCTCCCGCGCCCGCTTACACCGGCAGTGGGCCGTTGTGCAACGAATCCGCTAGCCCGCGTCACTGGTTGTTGACAGCCGCGCGCGAAGTCGGCTTTGTCGCCGCCATGCCGTCCGCCGGCACATCCTTGCGGCTTCTTCCCGACCTGGCCAGCTTCGCCGCACTGCTGCTGATGGCGTGGCTGGCGGCGTGGACGCCGGGCGAGCTGGCGTGGGGGCTGTGGACGTCGAGCTTCCTGATGGTTGCCGTCTGGCTGGTCATCATGGCGGTGTTGCTGGTGAAGCAAGACGGCTTCGGGGTGCTGAAGACAGGCGGCGTACTGCTGGCGGTGGCGCTGACGGGCTGGGCTTTGGTGTGGGTCTACCGGTTCTACGGCGAGCTCCTCGACTTCGGCTTTCCCTTGCTCCCCGATCCAGGTCGGGTCCATGTGCGCGACAACACGTGGCGCAACGTGCGGGCGTTTGCGCTGTGGCCGACGCTGGTGGCGGGCGTGCAACAGTTCTACGCGGTCATCATCCTCTCGCTGCTGCCGCTGATTCCCGGTCTGCGCCGCACATGGCCGGACCCGGACAAGTTCCGCATGGATCCCGGCTTCACCGGGGTGTCGTTCGTATGCCTGCACTTCACGGTCATGGCGCTCATGTTCCTGCAGATGGTGCTCGGCAACCCATCCGAAGACTCGGCGCGCGTGATGTCGTCCGCCGTGCTGACGATCAACTACTTTCCCTGGCAGGTCCTCGCCTCGCGCTCTCGCGAATCGGGCGGCGCGGACTACAGGCGCGGCTGATCGCGTCCCTGCCGCGGCGCGGAGCCGCCATCGAGCGCGAAGACGACGCGGCCGCGCGCGCTATCGCGAGCGGCCGGCGTGCGGTGCAGCATGCTGCCCGTGGCGCCGGTCGACCACGACAGGCCGAGGCGGGTCTCGAGCTGTGCGACGTCGTCGCGCAGCAGCTCGGCGAGGAACTGCCGATAGCGCTCGGGGACCGAGCTGGCGCCGGTCGGGTTCACCGGCGCGTCCACCTCGCTGCTGATGTAGCGGGCGTCGGCCGTGACGCCGAGAAACGCCATCACCTCGAGCAACAGCGCTTCGGGCCGCGTGGCGATGTCGTCGAACAGGGCGACCAGCAGATGGCCCGGCTGCAGACAGGAGGCCCAGGTGTCGATGTTCTCTGCATAGCGAGCGCAGCGCCGTTGGTATGGGTCGGCGAAGAATTCCTCGAACTCGCGCGGCGCGACGTCGGCGAACTTGCGTCCGCGGTTGCGGACGAGGTCCTTCTTCGCGTGCGACCAGGCGCGCTCGATGGGATCGCGGATCATCAAGATGACCTTGATGTCGGGCTTGAGCAGGACGATGTCTTCGATGACGTCGCGGTCGAGCGCCGCGTAGCTGGCGGTCGCCTCGCCGCGCACCGCGGGGCGATACAGCTCGCGGAAGCGCCACAGGCTGATCGCGTGTCGCAACAGCACGCGCTGCAGCGGTTCGCGGAAACACTGCAGGTACCATCCGAGCTGGCGCGATTGGCAGCGCGGCTTGTCGCTCGGCTTCAGGCTGCTGAAGAAGAACAGCTCCTTCGGCTCCGACAGCATCACCTGCGGGTGATAGCGCAGGTGCGCGTGCAGCCAGGTGGTGCCGGTGCGCTGCGGGCCGACGATCAGGAAGTCGGGGAAGGAGCTGAGATCCGGCGGCGGGTCGGAGACCTGCACGTAGCGGGGCGCGCGGCGTCCGGGGCCGCCATTCATCCGGTTGGTTGCCATCTCGAATCAGCGGTACGATACACCGTCGCGGCGCGGAATGCTGCAACTGGATTGCCGCGAGTCACCGCTCGGCAGGAGCCTCGCCCTCCCGTTTCGGAATGAAATCAGCACCGTTCAACGCGGCTCGATCTTCAGGCCAGTGACGCGCCGACCGCGCTGGATCGCCCACGACAGCCGGTCCTGCTCATCGAAGCGGGGGGCCGCGATGAGCCGGTGCGACGAGGCGCGGCCGCGGCCGTCGTAGAACAGCACGAACTTCTCGTTGCGCTCGGCGACCCAGACGACATGCTGGCTGTCGGGGCTGAAACGAGGCGGAAAG
Source organism: uncultured Binatia bacterium (SeqCode) (assembly GCA_964455095.1). GTDB lineage: Bacteria > Desulfobacterota > Binatia > HRBIN30 > CADEER01 > CAYVUV01. The sequence goes on along the minus strand of CAYVUV010000253.1, from coordinate 12,316 downwards.
ACGCGGTCGAACTTGAACGGCTCGGCCTTGCCGTCGATGTAGTACGCCCAGGGGCGCTCGGGTGATCCATCGTCCGCCGCATAGACAAAGCGCTTTCCGTCGGGCGAAAAGCTCAACCCCCAGGCGTTCTGATACGGACCGAACCGCTTCCCGTCGACGACGACGTAGACCTCGTCCGGATTGCCCGCCGTAGTGGCGTGACAGGCGTACGCGAGATGCGTCCCGTCGGCAGACAGTGCGGGGGGCTCGCTCTCCCAGGCGCGCATGCACACACCGGTGGCGGCGCCGCCGCTGTGCGCGACGCGCCAACGCTCCTCGTCGCCGGGCTCGCGCTCCCACCAGGCCGCGACCGGCGCGCGCTCGGCGGTGGTCACGGAGCTGGCCAGGATGGCGCCCGCCTTGCTGAACTCCTCGCCGAAGGAGACGCCGACGCCATTGTCGGCACGGCCCCACACGTTGTGCGCATACGCGCCGAGGCGCACGTCGTCGCGGTACAGCGTCCAGCCCTCGCGATCCAGCGTGAGGATCAGCAGCGCGCCGTCGGACTGATAGTGCACGCTGAACTGCTTCGGCATGTCGGGCTCGACGTTCGAGGTCTTGATCGCCGCCGACGCGCGCACCTCCGGCTTCGCAAAGCTGCGCCGCACGGCGCCGTCGACGACCAGCTTGATCGCGCCCGCGTCGTCTTCGATCAGGAAGGCGAAATGCCGTTCGTCGGGGCTGAAGGCCGGCGTCGAGGCGTCGGCGTACGAACCGATTCGCGCGCCGTCGACGTAGATGACGACGGGTCCGCGCTGCGGCGGATCGGTCCCGGGCTGCCCGGCCATGCCGATCAAGGCCCAGCGCCCCTTCGGGCTGAAGACGAGCGCGGCCTTGTGGGCATACTCGGTGAGGAAGGTCTCGCCGCCGGCGACGAAGGCCGCCTTGACCGCGCCGGTCGAATAGTCGGCGGCCCAGTAGAACAGCTTGCGCTGGCCGGGCGAGATACTCGGCCCGTCGCATTCCTTGAACGCCGGCCCTTCGCCGGCGCGCGTCAGCACACGCTGGGTGTCATCGACCATCAGGATCGCTGCGAAGTCCTCGGCGTCGGGGGCGATGTACAAGCTCTTGGGCTTGAAGGTATCCGGCAGGCGAACGAGCGGCTGCCGCCGTATGCGTGGGGCCTGCGACGCGCTCGGACAGCACTGGCAGCCGGCCGCCAGTGCGAGCAACAGAACCGCGCACCTGCACAACGCCAGCGGGCGCCGTGCGGCCGGTGCATCTCGGCGGGGCGGGTGGGTCATGCGTGGGGGAAGTGTTTAGTCGAACGTTGCAGCGGCGTCGAGAATCGAAGTGCCTGCTCCCCCCTCCTTTCCAAGGAGGGGGACCGGAATCAGGCGCGCTCGCCAGCCAAAAGCGTTCGCACGCCGGCGGCGGCGAGGGTGAGGAAGAACAGCCCGCTCATGGCGAGCACGACGGCACCGCCGCTGGGGACGAGCAGGCGGCTCGAGATGAACAGGCCGCCGATGCCGGCGATCAGCGCGGTCGCGATACTCAAGGCGAGATAGCTGCGCGTGTTGCGCGCCAGGTTGCGCGCCGCGGCGGCCGGCACGACGACCATCGCTTCGATCAGCAACGCGCCGATCACCTTCAGGCTGACCACGATCGCCGCGGTCAACAGCATGACGAACAGGTAGTCGAGCACGGCCGAGCGCACGCCGCTGACGCGCCCGAGAGTCGAGTCCAGGCTGTCGAGAAGAAGATGGTTGTAGATCCAGGCGAACACCAGGGTGACCAACGTGCCGACGGCGAGCAGCAGGGCGAGGTCCGCGTCGGTGACCGTGAGCAAGCTGCCGAACATCACCGCTTCGACCTGGTGGATGTTGAAGCGCTTGGTCACCGCGACCAGCAGGCAGATGCCGAGGCCGAGGGTCATCGACAGGAAGACGCCGACCAGCGTGTCCGACGGCAACGCCGCGTGGCGCTTGACGTAGACCATGGCCAGCGCCGAGAGGAAGCAGAAGCCGAAGATGCCGCCGTAGGCGGCGTTGAGCGGCTCGCCGAGCAGCACCAGGCCGATGGTCAGGCCGGTCAGCGCCGCTTGCCCCAGCGCGGCGCTGAAGAAGGAGAGCCGGCGCGCCACGACCAGATGGCTCAAGCCGCCGAGCAGCGGCGCCAGCAGCAGCACCGAGAGCAGGCCGCGCACGAAGAAGGCGTAGCGGAAGACATCGGGCAGCGTGCCGCGATCGGCCAGCGCGGCCAGCCAGGCGTAGAGCTCGCTCACGGGGCGGCCCGCTGCGCGCCGGCGAACGAACCGGCCAGGTCGTCGGCCAGCACCTGCGCCGCGGTGCCGCTGCGGCGCACGGCGCGGTCGATCAGCGTCACGCGGTCGGCGACGCGCCGCACCTGGGCGAGGTCGTGCGAGACCATCAGGATGCCGGTGTTGGCGGACTGCTTGAGCTCGAGCAGCACCGCTTCGAACTGCCGCACGGCGCTGTCGTCGAGCCCACTGGCCGGCTCGTCGAGCAGCAAGAGCTCGGGCTGCGGATCGATGGCGTTGGCGAGCAGCACGCGCTGCAGCTCGCCGCCCGACAGCGCCCCCAGCGGCCGGGCGAAGAAGCCCGACAGGCCGACGCGTTCCAAGAGGGCCTCGGCGCGGTGCCGCGATGCGCGCCCGATTCCCAGACACACCGGCCGGCGCTGGCGCGACAGCGCCAGGAATTCGCCCACCGTCAGCGGCAGCGTGCGGTCGACCGCGAACGACTGCGGCACGTAGCCGAGGCGCCCGCTCGCCCGCCAGTGAAAGCGAATGCGGCCGGTAAACTCCACCAGCCCGAGCACCGCGGCGAACAGCGTGCTCTTGCCGGCGCCGTTGGGTCCGACCAGCAGGTGTGCCGCGCCCGGCGCGACCGCGAGCGCGACGTCGGCCACGACGCAGCGCCCGTCGCGGTGCACCGTCAGCGCGTCGATTTCGAGAACGGGCGGACCCGGCATCGCGTCACTTTCCGGGGTCGGTGACGAGCGCCCGAACCATCACGTCGACGTTGCGCTGCATCTCGGTTTCGAACTTGTCGGCCGTGTACGCACCCGACGCGATGTGGGTGATCAAGTACACCTGGGCGCCGCCCTCGTCGTGCAGCACTTTCAACAGCGCTGCCGGGAAACTCTCCTCGCTGAAGACGACATGAATCTTGTCGCGCTTGACGAGGTCCACCATGGCGCCCAGCTCCTTGGCCGACGGGACGAGACCGTGCGCCGGTTCGACGACGCCGGCGATGTCGATGCCGAATTCCTGCATCAGATAGCCATAGCCGTCGTGGACGGTGACGACGCGCTCGATGCGCGCCGCGCTCAAGCGCTCGGCCGCCCTGCTCTTCATGACCCGCAGGCGCCGCGCGTAGTCGGAGGCGTTGGCCTGGAAGGTGGCGGCGAGCGCCGGGCGCAGCGCGGCCAGCGCCTTGCTGATCGCGTATGTCTGTTGGATGGCGTTGGAGAAGGAGATGAACGTGTGCGAGTTGACCGTGCCCCCGTTGGCGGCCTTGAGCAGCGGCGTGCCCTCGTTGGGCTTGATGATCACCAGCGACGTGTTGCCCGACGCTTTGATCATGTCGAAGACGAAGTCGTCGTGGCCGATGCCGTTGACGACGATGGCGTCGAGATCGGCGAGCTTGACGATGTCCTCGGGCCGCGGCTGATAGTCCCCCGCGTCGACGTCGCCCGGCAGGATCGCCCGCACCTCGACCCCCGAGGTGCCGACGACGTTGCTGGTCCAGGAGAAGTACGGGTGCAGCGTGACGCCGACTTTCAACGGCGGGGGGTCGGCCGCGGCGGTGAGCGCAGGCGCCCCAACCATGCAAAGCAACAGAGCCGCGCATGCGACGACGCGCATCTTCAGTGAGCATCGCCCTTCCGGTCCCCCCTCCTTTCCAAGGAGGGGGCTCGGGGGAGGTCGCATCCCACCGCCGTTAGAATCGACCTCCCCCCCTCCTTGGAACGGAGGGGGACCGAGACAGGGCCCTCCTTGGAAAGGGGGAAGAGTTTTGTCGCCAACAACCCGTGCCCTCATTGCGTGTCGATCTCCTCGAACGGGCTCTTCAAGCGGATCTGCTGCCAGCCTGCAATCGCCGGATCAGCGATGATCCCCGCCGGCGCCGCTGCCGAGGACTTGCGCCAGTAGGTGACGTGCAGCAGCGTGCCGTCGGCGAGCAGCTGGTGCTCTTCGTCGACCACTGACGGCGGCGGGGGGCGCTCGCCGGTCACCGGGTCGGGTTCGAGAACCAGAATCAGGAAGGCCGGCGCCGCAGTCGACGGAATGCCGAGGTAGTTGGCGAGCAGTCCGTCGCGTTGCAGGCTCCAGCGCAGGCCGGATTTGTCGAGCACGTCGCGCGCGAAGGGCGGGATCTCGGCCGCGGCGAGGGACTCGACCGACGGCCAGTTGCCACTGGCGGCACGCAGCGGCAGGGCTTCGGCGACTCCCTCCTGCATGGCGCGGAAGATGCGCTGCTCGGGTGAGGGCAGGTCGCGGAACAACACCTGGTACGGCAGCAGGGCGCTGGCCGCGCGCGCGGCCGCATCCGGGCCGCGCGCCGCATCGCGCTCGAAGGCGCAGAGGTAGAGCACGCCGAGCACGACGAGCGCTCCGGTGAGAAACACCCAGCTCACCTCGTCGGCCTGCGACGGCGGCTGCACCTCAACCGTGCGAATCGCCGCCGTGCTCGGCGGCCGGGACTGCGGCCAGAGTCGGCGCAGAGCGGAGGGGACCATACGCGAGATCTGCACGCCCCCCCAGGGGGGCCTACGCCTCAGCGGCGGTAGGACCAGGCGATCAGCGACGCGAGCGCGAACAGGCCGAGCAGGGCCCCGAGCCCGTGCTGCGGCTCGGTGAAGTAGTGCACCAGGCTGAACGAACCGCCGCCGACCCCGTGTCCCGGATGGCCGTAGGCGACCCCACTCGACAGACACGAGACCACGGCAGTGGCGATGAGCTGCGAAGTCCGATTGCGCATAGCCGTTCCTCTCCTCTGGGTTCCGCTGCGTGCTCCGCAACACCCTCTATCCCATGTCGATGCAAAGATCAGCCCTGCGTATGGATTTCTTTCGTTTGTTCGGCGCGCCGCGTCCGCGGCTTGGCCTCCATGCGCCGCGCGCTTGGCAAGCCGCGCGCCGCGTGACAGAAGGCGGAGCGCGACGCGCATGGCCAGCCCAACACACCCCTTCGCCCGGCGCGACACGGCCGCGGCGGCTGTCCTGGCCGCGGTGTTGTTCGCCGTCTATGCCGCCGGCGCGGTGTCGACGATCTATGTCGGCGACAGCGGCGAGCTGGTCACGGCAGTCGACGTGCTCGGCATTCCGCACCCGACCGGGTACCCGCTCTATGTCTTGCTCGGCAAGCTGTGGACCCTCCTGGTGCCGCTCGGCTCGATCGCCTACCGCATGAGCCTGTTCAGCGCCGCCTGCGCGGCGCTCGCCTGCGCACTCGTCTACCGCGCCGCCCGCCGCCTGCAGTTGCATCCGGTCGCCGCACTGCTGGCCGCGACGCTGCTGGCGTTCAGCCCGAGCTTCTGGGGCGAAGCCAACGTGCAGCGGGTCTACACGCTGAACGCGCTCTTCGTCGCCGCGGCCACCGGCGCGGCCGTCGCCTGGCAACAGGACCGCGCGCCGCGGCAGCTCGTCTGGGCCTTCTTTCTCTGCGGCCTGGGCGCATCGAACCACACCTTCATGGCCATCTACGCGGTGGCGCTGGGCGGCTTCGTGTTGCTCACGGCGCCGCGCACGGCCCTGCAGATCAAGACCGTGACAGCCAGCGGCGCCGCGCTGCTGATCGGGCTGTTGCCGTATCTGTACCTGCCCATCCGCTCGCGCATGAACCCGCGCCTCGACTGGGGCAATCCGGAGACGCTGTCGACCTTTCTCGATGTCGTACTGCGCCGCGGTTTCTGGGAGCGCGCCTGGTACGAGACGCCGGCGGATCTGTTGGTGATCGCCGCCGACTACGCGCAGAGCCTCGGCGCCGAGCTCGCCTGGGCTGGCACGGCGTTGGCCCTGGTCGGACTGGTGGTCGGTTGGCGGCGCCGCTGGCCGGTAGCGCTGGCGCTGTTGATCATGGCCGGCAACCTGGCGGTGATGTCGCTGCACGGCTCGCGCAGCGACATCTTCATCTGGCACCGCTACTACATTCCCTCTTACACGCTCGCCGCGCTGCTCGCCGGCTGCGGCTGCCACGTGCTGATCCAGTACCTGCCGCGCCCGGCGCGTGTGCTGCCACTGGCGATTCCCATCTTCCTGCTGGTCACCGGCTGGCGCGAGTTCGACCGCAGCCGCTACACCATCGCCGACCAGTTCTCGCGCGCCGTACTGCAGTCGGTGCCGCCCGGCGCCAGCTTGATCGCCACCGACGACAACATTCTGTTCGTGCTCATCTACCTGACCATGGTCGAAGAGCTGCGGCCCGATGTGAACCTGATCCTGCAAGGCGTCGGCGGCGCCAGCCTGCCGCCGTTGCGCTTCAACCCCGACACCGACCCGCTGTTCTTCACCCACCACCCGAACTGGAACATGCCGGCACTCGATATCATCCCGATCGGTCTCGTCTTCCGCGCCGCGCGAGCCGGCCAGCCGCTGCCCGCGCCGGTGCTGCCGCTGCAAACGCTGGCCGGCGAGAACGATCCGCGCGTGCCGAAGGACTATCTGACGCAGAACCTGATCGGCCATTTTCACTACATGCTCGGCTTCACCTTCGAGCAGCGCGACTGGCGGCACGCCGAGGCGGAGTTCGCCGCGGCGCAAGCCGCCTCGCCGTACAACGACGTGCTCTTCTACAACCTCGGCCTGATCTACCAGCGCAACGGCCTGCTTGGCGAAGCCATCGCGGCGTTCGAACGGGCCGATGCCATCAACCCGCGCCACTTGAGCAGCCAGAGCCGGCCGCGCGCAGCGGACCGGCTCGTCGAGCTGGCCGCGGAGCAGCGGCGCCTGGCGAGTGTCGAGGCGGAGTTCGCCAGCGACAAGCCGCTGCGCTCGCTCGCGCCGGGCTCGCCGAGTTATCATCGCCGCCTGGCCGAGCTGCTCGAGGCGCGCAACGAGCCGCTGGCGGCGCGCGGCCACCGCCTGCGCTCGTTCGAGGTGGAGGCGGATCGGTGGTGATCTCGCGCTGCGCCTGCGCCGCGCCGCGCATGGCGTCGCGGTGATGCGGCCGGCCGAGCTCCTGGCGCCCGCCGCCTTGCTCGCGGCCTTCGGCTTCCTGGCCGTGTCGAGCATGGCGCGCAACTCGGTCACCGGCGACGAGGTCACGCACCTGCCGGCCGGGTATACCTACGTTCGCACCGGCGATTTCCGCCTCAACATGCAACACCCGCCGCTGATCAAGATGCTCGCCGGCCTGCCGTTGCTGGCCCTCGACCTCAAACCGGTGGAGGGCAGCCCCGGCTGGCCGAAGGGGCGCGAGTGGATGTTCGGCAAGGACTTTCTCACCAACAACCGCGTGCCGATGTCGCGCATCGTCTTCTTCGGCCGCCTGCCGATGGTCGGCGTCGGCCTGCTGCTCGGCGCGCTCCTGTTCTGCTGGGCGCGCGAGCTGTGGGGCTACTGGCCGGCCGTGTTCGTGCTCTTTCTGTATGCCACCTGTCCCAACTTCCTCGCCCATACCGGGATCGTCCACACCGACGTCGGCGTCGCCTGCTTCTCCGTCGCCACCGTCTACGCGCTGTGGAAGCTCGCCCGCCACGGCCGCGCGCGCTACCTGTTGCTGTGCGGCGTGAGCCTCGGCCTGGCGCTGCTCGCCAAGTACTCGGGCGCCGTCACCGCGGTCACCGTCGCCGCGCTCTGCGCGCTGTCGTTCTGGTACGGCGCGCCGCTGTCTCCCGGCGGCCTGGCACGGCCGTGGCGCGAGCGACTGACGCCGCGCCGCGCTGCGCGGTGGGCCGCGGCCGGCTTGGCGATGGCGCTGCTCGCCGCGGCGGTGGTCAACGACGGCTTCGGTTTTCCGCACGGCCTGCAGAATTACGCCAAGGGGTTCACGCTCATCCACGCCGACGCCAACCCGCACTGGGAGGGCTTTCTGTGGGGCGAGTACTCGAAGACCGGCTTCTGGTACTACTACCTGCTCGCGCAGCTGTGGAAGACGCCGCTGCCGGCGCTGCTGTGCGTCGCCGCGGCGGTGCTGCTGATGCCGCGGGTGGCCGCGGTGACGCGTCTGGACTGGTGGTTCGTTCTGCTCCCGGCCGCCGCGTTCCACGCCGCCGGGATGTGGAAGCCGGCCAGCATCGGGGTGCGGCACGTGCTGCCGGCGTTCCCGTTTCTCTTTCTGGCCGCGGGCGCGACGGCGCAGTGGGTCGGACGCCGTGGCGGTTGGGTGCGCGCGGTCTTCGCGTTGCTCTGCCTGTGGCAGGTGGTGGGGACGCTGCGCGTCTATCCGCACTTCATCCCGTACTTCAACGAGCTGGCGGGCGGACCGGCGCGCGGCATCTACTATCTCGACGATTCCAACGTCGAATGGGGGCAGGACTGGTACGAGCTCAAGCGCTACATCGACGCGCAGCCGCCGTCGCCCATTCGCCTGCTCGCCTTCGAGCCGATCGCCCGCGCGCACTACGGCATCACTGCCGATCCCATCAAGCTCGAGGACGCGGTCTGGCCGCAGCCGGGCGTCACCTATTTCGCCGGTGCCGCGACCTTGCAGCGCAACTCGCTGTTCGATGACTACCCGGGCGTGCGCTTTCACTGGCTGGAGCGCTATCGGCCGGTCGATCGCATCGGCTGGTCGATCCTGGTCTACCGCTTCTCGACCGATCCGGCCGATCGCGACGATCCGCGCGTCTATTTTATTCCGCGCGAGCGGTGGTATGCCGACGCGCTCACCGAGCTGCGCGGCATCGCGCAGCGGCATCCGGGGTTCGACTACCCGCGCGCCGTGCTGGCGCAGGTCTATGCCGATCGCGGCGCCTGGCGCGAGCAGACGGGCGATGCCGAGGGCGCCCTGCGCGACGACCTCGACGCCGTCCTGATCGCGCCCGACCCGGCGCCGCACCGATCAGCCTTTCGCGCCGCGGTGCCGCGTCTGCTGCCGGCCATCGGCCCCGTCGCGGGGCCGCTCGACGCGGCGTTTCAGGAAGCGGGCTTTCGCTGTCGCGCGCAACCGGACGCCGATTGCCTGCTCGCGCTGCTGCGCGTGCTGCGGCGCGAGCCGGCGCACATCTGGGCGCGGCTCAACCTCGGCAGCATCTATGCGCAGCTCGGCTTTCCCGGCCTCGCCCGCGGTGAGTGGGAGGAATGCCTGCGCATCGATCCGACGTTCGCGGCGGCGCGGCAGAACCTGGCCCGACTCGGTGGTGGCGCGCCGCCGCCGCCCGAGGCGCGCGCCCCATGAGCACGGCGCGGCGTCTGGCCCTGCTCGCCATCGCCGTCGGGCTGGCGGCGTTCTTTCGCCTCTATCAGCTCGAGACGGTGCCGCCGGGGTTCTTCATCGACGAGGCGCAGGACGCCCTCGACGCGCGCGCCATCCAGGTCGGCGAGCGCTTCCCGGTCGTCGCCGAGGTCGGCGAGGTGAAGGGCCGCAGCCGCGAGGCCATGTTCTACTACTTGATGGCGGGCGTCTTTGCCGTCGAAGGTCCGTCGGTGCACTCGGCCCGACTGACGGTCGCCCTGGTCGGCATCGCCACGGTGGCGGCGTTCTTTCTGCTCGCCGAGCAGGTGTTCGGCGCGCGGCACGCCTTCGCCGCGGCGGTGCTGCTGGCCGTCTGTCGCTGGCACGTCACGATTAGCCGCATCGCCGTGCGCGGCGCGCTGACGCCGCTCTTCATCGTGCTGACCTTGCTCGCCCTGCTGCGGTTGTCGCGGCGGCGCACGGTGTCCGCCGCGGTCCTGTTCGGCGCCGTGCTCGGCGCCGGGTTCTATACCTACTTCGCGTTCTGGGTGGTGCCGCTGGCGCTGTGTGTATGCGCGGTCGCCGCCATGGCCTGCGGGGCGTTCCGGCCGCGGCGCGCCGAGCTCGCACTCGGATTCACGGCGCTGGTTGCCTTTCTCACCGTCACCGCGCCGCTGATCCACTACGCCGCCACGAAACCGGACTATTACTTCGCCCGCGCCCTGAACGTCTCGTCGGGCGTGCGCACGGCCGACGACCGAGTCGCGGCACTGAGCGACCACGCCCAGCGCGCGCTGTTCATGCTGCACCTGCGCGGCGATCCGTCGCCGGTCTACAACATCCCGGGGCGGCCCTTGCTCGATCCGCTCATGGGCGTCGCTTTCCTCGCCGGCCTGGTGTGGCTGTTGCGACGACTGCCGCGGCAACCGCTGCGGTCATTTGTCGTGCTCTGCTTCTGGCTCCTGCCGCTCGCTCCCGCCGCCGCGGCGTATTTCGACGGTGCCGCACTGCGCGCCATCGGGGCGGTGCCGGCGGTGTGCCTGATCGCGGCGCTGGGGCTCCATGCCGCGCTGCTGCGCCTGCTTCCCGGCATTGCAGGGTGGCGGCGTGTGGCGCGCAACGCGCTGCTTTGTCTGCTGCTGGTCGCAGTGGCGGCGCTGAACTACCGCGACTACTTCCGCGACTTCGCAACCCGCCCCGACATCGCCGGCGCCTACGGCCTCGACGTCGAGCGCTTCTACGCTTTCTGCGCCGATCTCGCCGCGCGCTACGACGTCTACCTCTCGCCCGTCGTCGGCGAGACGCCGAACTTTCGCTTCATGCCGCTCGAGCGCCCCGCCGAGCTGCGCTCGTTTGCCAGCGCCGCCGATCTGACCGCGCTCGGTCCTCCGGCGCGCGACCGCGTCTTCGTCTCCGACTCGCCGCCGCTGAATGCCGTCCTGCGCCGCATCTATCCCCATCACGAAGAGCTGGCGCGCTACTCGCTCTGGGGGCGGCGCGACGGCGTCGTGTTGCGCGTACCGCGCGACGAGCTGCCGGCGGCGCTGCCGGACGCCGATCGCCTCGAGGCGGAGTTCTGGCTGCGGCAACTGCGGGCTGATTTTGAAGCGCAGTCGCGCGATTGGTAGACAGCGGCGAGGGAAATCGTGTGGCGGAGGTCTATTGAATCCCCCTCACCCTAGCCCTCTCCCATCCGGGAGAGGGAACCTGAAACCCAGGGCCATCGTTCCCGTCCTGCTGCTGGGGGTGTTTGTGGCTCTGGCGGTTGGGAGCATGGCCGGCGATTCGGTCACCAGCGACGAGGTGGCGCATCTGCCGGCCGGCTACACGTACGTGCAGACCGGTGACTTCCGTCTCAACCCGCAACACCCTCCGTTGCTGAAAGCGCTGGCGGCGATGCCGCTGACACTGCTCGAGTTGAAGCCGATCTGGCAGACGGCGGGTTGGCGCGAGGGCGACGATCGCACCTTTGGCGCCGACTTCCTGCTCGACAACCGCCTGCCGCTGTCGCGCATCCTTTTCGCCGGCCGACTGCCGATGGTGGCGCTCGGGGTGCTGATGGGCGCGGTGCTGTTTCGTTGGGCGGTGGCGTTGTGGGGATTCGGTGCAGGGGCCGGCGTGCTGTTGCTGTTCGCCTTCTCGCCCAACATCCTGGCGCACGCGCACCTGGTGACCACGGATGCCGGCCTCGCCTGCTTCACGGTCTGTGCCCTCTACGCGCTGTGGCGCTTCACCGCGCACGGCCGCCGGCGCGACGCGGTGTGGTGCGGCGTGGCGCTCGGTTGTGCGCTGCTGGCCAAGTACTCAGGCCTGCTCACCGCCGCGCTGGTCGCCGCGCTGCTGGCGCTCGAATGCATCGCGGCGTGGCGACGGGCGTCCGGCGTGTCGATGCGCAGCCTGGCAATTGGCGGCGCGCTGATCACCGGCATCGCGGTGTTGACGGTGGCGGTCGGCTACGGCTTTCCCAACGGCGTGCGCAATTACTGGTACGGCGTGCAGCAGATCAGTCGCGACTTCGATCCGCGCCAGCCGGCGTTCCTCTGGGGCCGCTACGCGGTGGGCGGGTTCTGGTACTACTACCTGCTGGCGCAGTGGTGGAAGACGCCACTGCCGACGTTGCTGTTATTCGGCGCCGCGTTGTTGCTCGCCGACTGGCGCACGCCGGCGGCGCGGCGCGATTGGCTCTATGTGCTGGCGCCGATCGCCGCCTTTCACTGCGCCGGCTGTTTCTTCCGGCCCAACATCGGTCTGCGGCACGTGCTGCCGGTGTTCCCGTTCGTCTTTCTCGCCGCCGGCGCGGCCGTGCAGCGGGCGTTGGCGAGCCCGCGCGGACGAGTGGTGCTGGCATGCCTCGGCGCCTGGTACGTCGCCGGCACGCTGCGCACGCACCCGCACTTTCTCGCCTACTTCAACGAGCTCGCCGGCGGTCCGGCGGGGGGCATTCACTATCTGGTCGATTCGAACCTCGAGTGGGGA
>CAYVUV010000252.1:0-36948 GCA_964455095.1 uncultured Binatia bacterium (SeqCode) | reverse complement strand
CCACCAGCTGTGCGCGACCTCGTGCGCGATGGTGCCGAGGCCGTAGTCCCCGCCGCGAAAGATCGACGGGGGCAATCCGATGACACCGCTGCCATCGAAGTAGCCGCGCCCCAGGGAGCGGCTGACGTAGAGGGTGAGCTGTGAGAAGCCCGACGCGCCGTAGATCTCGGTGAGCACGCGATCGCTGGAGGCCAAGGCGGTGAGGACCCGATCGTCGGCGAGATCGACGCCGTCGGGCAGCGCGACGCGATAGCGCCGCCCATCGCGTTCGCCGCTCGACTCGCGCACGCGCGCCGCCACCAGGCCGAGTCCGGCGATCGGCCGCTCGCTGCTCCAGCGCACGCGCTGCGCGCGCCCGCTCGCGGCGCGCGCGAGCTCCTTGCCGTTGTGCAACACGGTCAGGTCGGCGGGCGCCGTGAGCTCGACGTCGGCGGTGAAGAAGCCCTGCAGATCGGACGGGTACCACATCGCATCCGGCGCGACGATGATCTCGTCGGGCGCGAAGACGGTGGTGCCCAGAGGCAGGCGCGCCGCGCGCGGGTCGCCGTCATAAGCGAATCCGATGGCGGCCGTCGCCTCGGCCTCGAGCGGCTCCGGCAGCGCCACCACCGTGACCAGCCACAGGCGATAGAATGGCAGCGGCGTGCGCGCGCCCTCGGGTCCGTCGCGCCACACCTCGCGCAGTTGCAGCCCGTCGTTCAGGAGGAAGTACAGGTAGCGGCGGCCGGCTTGCTCGCCGCGCACTTGCAGGCGCGCCGTCGCGCTCAGCTCGCCGCTGCTGCGCACCCGCACCGACACCGCGAGCTGCTCGGTGCGCTGCCCGGCGATCGTCCGCCCGAGCCCCCCCGCCACGGCGCGCAGCAGCGGCATGCTCTTCCCGCTGCCGGCCAGGTACAGGGCCAGCGCCGCCGCGACCACGGCGGCGACAGCGAGCGCGAAGAGCAGCGCCAGGAAACTCCTCACGATACGCATGCCCGCGCCCCCGCCCCTCGCTCGCCTCGCCCGCGCGTCAGGTCAGCTCGGCTTTGCGCTTGGTGAGCTGCACCGCCGCGCCGAGCGAAATGCCGATGGCGATGGCAGCGTAGACGACACCGAAGATCTGATAGCTGATGCCCGGCGGTTGCTCGTTGCGCATGCTGAACAGGATCAGGTTGAGAATCACGTAGGTCGCGTAGGCGTGCGCCATCGGCATGGCGAGGCGCTTCATCTTCCAGATCGCCGATGCGTAGGCGAGGAGGAAGATGCCGAAGATCGGGCCGGCGATGGTGTTGGGCATGCCGCTCAGCCGCTGGCCGAGGAAGACGAAGCCGGTCTGCGCGCCGCCGATCTGCAGCGGCTTGAGCAGGTTCGAGACGCCGAGCAGCGCGAACAGCACGGCGCAGATGGTCAGGAATTGTCCGCGAGTCGACTCGGGCATGAGAGGTCCTCCTTCGCTGTGCCGTGGCTCCAACCGGTCCCCCCATAGCCCGGCGCGGCGCGGTTTTCCATCCGGCGCGCGGCTCAGCGCGCGCCGCGTGCGGTTCCGTCGGTGCCCGGGCGCCAGCGGTGCCACGGCACCCAGAACGGCGCGCAGGCGAAGAGGGTCATGAACGTCGGGCCGATCAGGGCGCGAAAGGCGATCAGCATTACCAACCAGCCGGGCACGATGATCGCGCGCAAGCGCCGGTCGACGAGCGCGAGCGGCGCCCCGACCTCGAGCGCGAGCGTGCCTGCGCCTATGAGCCCGCACAGCCAAGGGTGCTGAGCGATCCACAGCCCCCATGGCGTCCACGGGTCGGTGGTGGGGAAATGGTAGTACGACCGCGTCAGGATCAAGCGCAGATTCTCCGGATCGGCCCACGCCGGGCCCACCAGGCGGAGCTTGGCGGTGCCGGCGGCGAAGAAGACGAGGACCAGCAGCACGCAGGTCAGTCGGATCGGCCATGTGTACTCGCCGCTGGGGGCCGGCGGCGGCCGGCGCGAGAGCCAGCGGTCGAGCGAGCACGCATCGCCGCAGCGCGAGAGGGCCAGTGTGGCGAGGACGATGACGATCAACGGATTGGCGTGGTGGACATGTCCGAAGTTCCCGCCCAGGGCGAGCAGGTAGGCGCCGAGCGCGAAGGCGATGAACGTGCTCAACCGCGTCAACAGGCCGACACAACTGAGCAGCAGCGCCGCCTTCCACGTGGCCTGCATGGCGACCAGCACGGCGGGCGTCGCGAGCGGAATGTGCAGCCAGTCGAATACCGGCATTGGCATCCAAAAGACCGCTGCCACCTCGCCCCAGCCGCTGAAGTCGGCGCGCCCGCAGACGATCAGCAAGATGGCGTAGAAGAGCGCCCGGCAGACGCCGAGATCGAACGGTGCGGCGGCGGCAAACCAGAACCGCTCGGCCCACTGGCGCAGGGCGTTCACGTCAGTGACCCTCTCCCTGCAGGGCCGCTGCCGCCAGCAACTCGCGGCGCAGCGGCCGATCCAGATTGGCCGCCCACGGCGCGAGTTCCCACGTCACCCGGTAGAGGCGGACACCGGAAAGGGCCGGTCCGTCGTGATGCCCGGCGCGCCGGCCCTTCTCGTAGCGTTGCAGGCAGTCCTCCAGAGCGACCGGCAGAAGGTCCGCACCTTGCGGGTCCAGGTTTAGCTTTTCGAACGCTTCGGCCAGGATGCGCTGATTGAAAGGAGCGATGTAGTCGCGCTTCAGCAGCGCCACCTCGGTTGGGGGCGCCGCCGCTGTGACGCCGAAAACCTGCAGCATCGACACGATCCGCTCCTGCCGCAGATCCTCTGCGTACATGCGATAGGGAGCGAACGGCCAGAGCTCGACGTCGGAGACGATGGCGCCGAGCGTGCCGACGAGAGTCACGGCGATGAACAGCTCGACGCGCCGGCGCCGGCCGGGCGGCGGCAGCGCGGGGGCGGGACCGACGGGGAGCCAACGCTCGAGGCGCTCGTCGACCGCCTGGCGGCTGAGCGCGAAGGGCACCGCGGCAGCGCCGAGCAGCGCGAGGCCGACGCGTTGCGCGATGGCCGCCCAGAGGGTCAGATAGTGCGCGACCGGAAAGAGCGACCGGCCGGCGATGATGGCGTTCAGCGCCGGCAGGCTCTCCTGGCGGTAGGCGCGCTCGATGATCGGCGGCACGAGCAGCAGCGCGACGGCCGCCCAGACGAGTGCCAGGACCAGCGCGGCGGCGGCGAGGCGCGCCGCGCGGCGGCGGGCGGCATGGCGAGGGGAGGAGGCGCGCATTGTCGAATGGCCATGTGCCGCCGCTCCGGGTCGCGGCGCGGCGGGCGGCGTGCTATCCCGCTGCTACACCAACCATCGGAGGAGGTCGAACATGGCGTTCGTTGCATTCGTCGCGTCGCTGGCGCTGATCGAGTATCTGGTCATCACCCTGCTCACCGGGCAAGCGCGCGGTCGCTACAAAGTGGAGGCACCCGCGACGACCGGCGACCCGATTTTCGAGCGTTACTACCGCGTCCAACAGAACACCGTCGAGCAGCTGGTGGTGTTCCTTCCCGCCTTGTTCATGTTTTCGTACTTCGCCAGCGCCAGGTGGGGCGGAGTGCTGGGCCTGGTGTTCGTCGTCGGCCGCTTCCTCTACGCGCGCGGCTACATCGCCGATCCCGCCAGCCGCGGCGTCGGCTTCGTCATGGGGTTCGTCGCGACGGCGATCCTGGTGCTGGGTTCGTTCTTCGGCGCGCTGTTCGCGTAGGGATACATCTCGCAATTCCAGCGACGTATCGCACGAGGGTCCCTTCTCCCGGATGGGAGAAGGTCAGGATGAGGGGGATGCGATAGATCGGCGAAGCCCCCGCCTTTATCGGCCGTTCAGGCAGAAGGTCATCTGAGGCCTTCGGCGAGATTGAATCCCCCTCACCTTAATCCTCTCCCATCCGGGAGAGGAAACTCGGTCAGTTCACCCGCCGCCCCGCTCCACCCCAGTAGCGCTCGCGCAGGCGGAACTTCTGCAGCTTGCCGGTGGCGGTGCGCGGCAGCTCGGTGACCAGCTCGACCGAGGTGGGGCACTTGAAGTGCGCCGCGCGCTCGCGGCAGAAGGCGATCAGCTCCTCCGGCGTCGGCGCGTGGCCGGTGCGCGGCACGACCAGCGCCTTTGGCGTCTCGCCCCACGTCTCGTGCGGCACGCCGATCACCGCGCACTCCAGCACGGCCGGGTGCTGGTAGAGCACGTCCTCGATCTCCGACGAGCTGATGTTCTCGCCGCCCGAGATGATGACGTCCTTCTTGCGGTCGACGATGTGGACGTTACCCACCGCGTCCCACACCGCGAGATCGCCGGTGTGGAACCAGCCGTCGCGAATGGCCAGCGCCGTCTCCTGCGGCTGCTCCCAGTAGCCGGCGAAGACGACGTTGGAGCGCGCGCAGATCTCGCCCACCGACTGATTGTCCTGCGGCACCGGCGCGCCGCTCTCGTCGCACACGCGCACCTCGACGCCGATGCCCTCGACGCCCGCGCGCGCGCGGCGCGCCCAGTCGTCGGCGCGCGTGGCGTGGTCGGGGCGCGAGATGGTGAGCAGCGGCGCCGTTTCGGTGAGGCCGTAGATCTGCAGGAATTCCCAGCCGAGCTCGCGCTCGAGCCGCTCGATGAAGGCGGCCGGCGGCGGCGCGCCGGCGACGGTGCAGCGCGGTCGCGTGCGCAGCTGGTGCGCGGCGCGGTCGGGGTAGTCGAGCACGACGCGCAGCACGGCCGGCGCCATGCACGCGAACGTCACGCCCTCCGCTTCGATGAGCGAGAAGATGGCGCGGCCGTCGATGGTGCGCAGCACGACGTGCGTGCCGCCCATCGCCGTCAGTGCGTAGACGCCGCCCCAGCCGTTGCAATGGAACATCGGCAGCGTCCAGAGCTCGATGTCCTCGTGGCGAATGCCGAGGTGGACGATCATGTTGTAGGCGTTCAGGTAACAGTTGCGGTGCGTCAGCATGACGCCCTTCGGCCGCGCCGTCGTCCCCGAGGTGTAGTTGATCGAGACCACGTCTTTCTCGCTCAGCGCGATGGGCGGCGGAGCCTCCGGCGCGGCCGCGGCGATCCAGCCTTCCCAGTCGACCCAGCCGGCCGGCGCGTCGCCTTCGCCACCGGCCCGAATCCAATGCTGCACGGATTTCAGCCGCGGGCGAATCTCGTCGACGACGGCGGTGTAGTCGCGGTCGACCAACACGGCGCAGACCCCGGCGTGATTGAGAATGTACTCGTGATCGGCGGCCACCAGCCGATAGTTCAGCGGCACCAGGATCGCCCCGATCTGGCTGGTGCCGTAGAAGCTCTCGAGAAAGTGGTGCGAGTTCGGGCTCAGGATGCAGACGCGGTCGCCCTTGCCGATGCCGAGCGCGCGCAGGGCGTTGGAGAGGCGGTTGGCGCGCTGTTGGAGCTCGCGGTAGGTGAAGCGCTGCGCGCCGTCGACGATGGCGGTCTTGTCGGGGTAGAGCGTCGCGGCCCGGCGCAGAAAGTCGTTGACCAGCAGAGGTACTTCCATAGCGAGGCGATATAAAGCCTCTCGCCGCCGCGGTCCAGCTCGATCGACGGCCCAGCGGTGCGATTGACTCCGGTCGGCCGGCCGTGTCTATGAGGCGCACCTTGAAACGGAGCACGTCCTGGCGCGAGCTGGCGCTGCAGGCCGCCATCCTCACCGCGCTCTCCGTCTGGATGACGTGGCCGGTGGCCGCGCATCTGCACGACCGCATCATCGGGGCCGGGACCGGCACCGTCGCCCTGGTCTACCCGGACGTCTATCTGACCGTCTGGATCGTCAGCTGGGTGGCGCGCATGCTGATCGCCGACCCGGCGCATCTGTTCGACGCCGACATCTTCCACCCCGCCGACCACGCGCTCGCCTACTCGGAGCACATGCTGGGCGTGCTGCCGATCACGTTGCCGGCGTACTGGGCGAGCGGCAACCCGATCTTCACGCATCAGCTGTTGCTGCTGGGCTCGTTCGTGCTCTGCGGACTCAGCATGGCGGCGCTGGTGCGGTACTGGACGGGCAGCGCCGCCGCCGGGCTCGTCGCCGCGTGTCTCTACACCTTCGCCAGGTACCGCATGGCGAGCATGGTCAACGTCCATGTGCTGGTCACCTTCTACTTCCCGCTCGTGTTGCTGTTCTCGTCGCGCTACCTGCGCGCCGGGCGACGGGCCGACCTGGTTCTCAGCGGCGCGGCCCTGCTGGCGCAGGCGCTGTGCGCCTACTCGATCGCGTATCCGCTCTATGCCGCGGTGCTGCCGTTCTGGGTCACCCATGCCCTGCTAGCCGGTGGAACCCGCCGCCGGCTGCTGGCCCTGTTCGCCGCCGGCGCGTGCACGGTGGCCGTGATGACCTGGTTGAGCCTCGATCTGCTCGCCGTGCAGCGACTTGGCGTGACGGATATCTCGGCGGCGCACAACCCGGCGGTGATGCTGCTGACCAGCGGCAGCGGCCTGCGCGAATGGCTCGACCCGCGGTCGCTGATCTTTCCCGGCGCGATGGCGTACGTTCTGGGCCTCGCCGGGATTGTCTTCGCGTTGCGCGGTGATCGGGTGGCCGGCGGACGCGGCCTCATCGTCAGCCTGGCGGCGTTCGCGCTGCCGCTCATCGTGCTCGGCATGGGGCCGCACGGCAACATGGCGGAAGGGCTGCTGGCGTGGTTGTGGCGCACGGTGCCGGGGCTCGAACACTACCGCGTGGCGCGGCGTTTCACCTTCCACGCCGCGCTGCCGTTGGCCGTCGCCGGGGGGTTCGCGGCCGCCGTCGTCGAGCAACGCGTGCGGGCTGTACGCGGGCCGCTGCTGGCGTGGGTATGTACGGCGCTGCTGGTGGCCGCGGTCTGCTGGGACCTGCGGCTGCCGTTGGTCACGGTCACGGCGCGCGATCTGCCGCCCGTCTATGCGTGGCTGTTGGATCACGCTCCCGACCGGCGCGCGCCGCTGCTCGAGGTGCCGGCCGGAACCTTTGGCCCGAGCGGTGTGCGCTTTGCCGACGCCCAGTACACGTTCTGGAACACCTATCACCGCTTTCCGCTCGTCAACGGCTACAGCGGCTACGGCCCCCCCGGCTACGGCTTCGTGCTCGACCTCGTCCGCCAGCTGCCCAGCCCCGCGGCGCTCGCCACGCTGCAGCGCCTGACCGGCGCCCGCTGGTTGATCGTGCACCTCGATCTGCTGTCGGCGGTCGAGCGCGCGCGCTGGGGGAGCGATGGCGCCAGCCCGGAGGCGAAACGGTTTGGCGACGATCTGCTGTTCGCCCTGCCGGAGGCGGACGCCGACTGGCGCCCGTATTATCGGCGCCCGATCGCCGATCGGACCATGAGCGGGCTGGCGCTCGACCTGGCCGAGAAGACGCACGGGGCGCAGGTCCAGCTGCAAGCCCTGGGCGCGGTGGCGGCGGGCAGCGCGGTGGCGGTCACGGTCACGGTGCGCAACACCGGCCCGCAGCAGTGGCCGACGCTGGCGTTCGACCCGCAGCGGCGCGTCGGACTCGACCTGTGGTGGGAAGACGCGGCGTCGGGGATGTTGGTGCCGCCCGAGACGCCGCTGGCGATTCCGCGCGATCTCGCCCCCAACGAAGCGATCGACGTGACCACGGTGCTCGCGGCGCCGCCCGAGCCCGGCCGCTACCGGTTGGTGGCCCAGCTCTCGGTGTTCGGCCAACCGCCGCTGTCGGGCGGCGAGTGGCGCAGCCGCGTGCCGGTGCAGGTGGACTGACCGCCGGTTTGATCTCGGCCATCGATCGCAGGCACACTGCGGCGCGTTGACCTCGGCTCACCGACGCACGACCCTCTGGACGCGCCTCGCCCTGCTGGCGGTCGCGCTGCTCAGCGCCCTGCCGCGGCTGCGGCTTCTGGCCATGCCGCTCGAGCGCGACGAGGGCGAGTTCGCCTACATGGGGCAGCTCATCCTGCGCGGCGAGCAGCCGTACGTCGCCGCCTACACCATGAAGTTGCCCGGCGTGTACTACGCCTATGCCGGATGGTTCGCGCTGTTTGGCGAGACCGACATCGCCGTCCGGCTCGGCCTCTTGCTCGTCAATCTCGCCGCGATTCTGCTGCTCTATCGCCTCGGCCGCGCGCTCATCGATACCACCGCCGGCGTCAGCGCCGCGGCGGCGTACGCGATGCTGTCGCTGAGCGATTCGGTCCTCGGCCTGGCTGGCAAGGCGGAGCACCTCGTCGTCGTTTTCGTCCTCGCCGGCGCGCTGGCGCTGGTCGGCGGCCGTCCCCCCCGGCGCCTCGCCGCGACCGCTGTCGCGGGGCTGCTGCTCGGCGTCGCCTTTTTGATGAAGCAGCACGCGGCGATCTTCATCGCCTTCGGCGGCGCGGTCGTGGTGCTCGATGGCGACGCGGGTCGCCGCGGCGCCTGGCGGCGGATCGCGACGGAGTGCGCGCTCTTCGGCGCCGCGGCGCTGCTGCCGTTCGCGCTGACCTGCGCGGGAATGTACCGGGCCGGGATATTCCCGCCGTTCTGGTTCTGGACCTTCATCTACGCGCGCGAGTACGTCTCGATCCTCTCGCTCGCCGAGGGATGGCAGGCGCTGCGGGTCCAGCTCGGCCGCTTACTGGCCACCTCGCCCGCGCTGTGGCTGCTCGCCGCCGTCGGCGCGACGGCGCTGTGGTGGGACGAGCGCACGCGCCGCGCGGCGAGATTTCTCGCCCTGTTCGCGCTGTGCTCGGTCTTGTCGGTCTGCCCCGGCCTGCGCTTCAGCGAGCACTACTTCATCATGCTGCTGCCCGCTGCCAGCCTGCTGATCGGCGCGGCCGTCAGCGGGCTGGGGCGGCGGGCCGCGGCGGGTGGCCCTGCGCTCGCCGCGGTGGTTCGCACCGGCGTGCTCCTGGCCGCTGTCGCGCTGGCACTGCTGCTGCAGTGGGACCGACTGGTCTCGCTTTCGCCGGTCGCCGTGTCGCGCGCCATCTACGGGGTCAATCCGTTTCCCGAAGCCGTCGAGATCGCGCGCTACCTGCGCGCGCATGCGGGTCCGGACGACCGCGTTGCCGTCGTCGGCTCGGAGCCGGAGATCTACTTCTACGCGCAGCGACCGGCCGCGACCGGCTACATCTACATGTACCCGCTGATGGAGCCGCACCCGTTCGCGCGCCATATGCAGGAAGACATGATCGCGCAGATCGATGGGCTGCGGCCGCGCTATGTCGTCCTGGTCAACGTCGACACGTCGTGGACCCGGCGCGCCGACTCGCACGACGCGATCTTCCAGTGGGCGGAGCGCGTGGTCAACGCCGACTACGACCCGGTGGGGGTGACCGAGATCACCATGGACCACACGGAGTATCGCTGGGACGCCGAGGCGCGCGGCGCCATGCCGCGCACGGCGAGTTACGTCCTCACTTTCGAACGCCGCTCCTGAGGGGCCGGCGGGCCCACCTTTCGCATCGGGAAGGATGGACTATGCTGAGCTGATGGGAGTGGCGAGCGACAGCAGCGGACTGCGGGCCGGCGACCTGCGACGGGTGGCCGCCATCACGGCCGTGGTGGTCGCTACGGTCGCCGTCGCGGGCCTCGCGTATCTGCTGCTCGATATCCTGCTGCTGCTGTTCGTCGGTATCGTCGTCGCAGCGGCGCTGCAGCCGTGGCATGTCCGGCTCAGTGGGTGGGGTGTTCCGAGGGGGCCGGCGGTGCTGCTGATCTACTTGATCCTGTTCGTCGGGATCGGGCTGATCGGGCTCGTCGTCGGCCCACTGTTGGTCGAGCAAATGGGCGCGTTCGCCGCCGACGTGCCGGCCATCTATGGGCGCGTGCGCTCCTACCTGCAGGCGAGTGGGGCGGGGCCGCTGCGGGCGCTCGGGGTGGGGCTGCCGCCGTTCGCACGCCTGGCGCAGAGCCTGCCCGCGGCGGCGCCGCAGTTTTATGAGGGCGCCGTGGGCGTGACGACGAGCATCATCGCGCTGCCGGCCTATTTTGTCACGGTGCTCGCCATCGGTTTCTACTGGACGATGGAAGTGCCCCGGTTCGAGCGCCTGGTGCTGTCGATGATCGCCGTGGAACGCCGCGCCCGGGCGCTCAACATCTGGCACGAGATCGAGGCCAAGCTCGGCGGCTTCATGCGCGGTCAGGGGCTCGCCATGCTGTGCATCGGCGCGGCCTCGGCGGTCGGCTATGCGCTGATCGGCCTGCCGAACGTGTTGGCGCTCGCCGTGCTCGCCGGGCTGTTGGAAGCCGTGCCGATGATCGGACCCGTCCTCGCCGTCGTCCCCGCCATCCTCGTCGCGCTGCCGATGGGCTTGACGACCGTGCTCCTGGTGATCGGGCTCGCGGTGCTGCTCCAGGTCTTCGAGAACAACATCATCATCCCTCGCATCATGCACCACGCGGTGGGCGTCAGCGCCCTCGTCGGCCTGTTGTCGGTCCTCGCCTTCGGGACGCTCTACGGTATTCTCGGCGTGCTGATCGCGATTCCGATGACCGCGGTCATCCAGGTGCTGTTCGAGAGCATGGTGGTCAACGCCGAGCCGTCGGCCGAGCCGCAGGGGCTGGCGGGCAATCCCTGGCACGCGCTGCAGGCGCGGGTGGGCGCGCTGCGCCAGCACGCGCGCGGTCGGCTGCGCGCGCGCTCGACCCGCATGGGCATCGATCCGGAGAAGCCCGATCACGTGGTCGACGCCGTCGATCAGCAGATCGAGGTGGCGGTGGCGCGCATCGAACAGGTGATCGCGTTGGCGCAGAGCGACGCGGCGCCGTTGGCGGCCGACGAGCGCGCTGCCATGCTCGCCCAGCTGAACGACGCCACCGAGGCGATGGAGCAGACCCTCGACGGCGTCGCCCCGACCTTCGATGAGGCGGCGGCGCCGAATGGGTCGCACGATGCCGCGGGCGAGAACCCCGACGCCGCGGCCCGAGAGGCGATGGCTGTAGCGGAGCGCGAGGCGGCCGTCGCCGAACTAGATCGCGCGGCACAACGGTTCATGGAGGCGGTGCAGGACGTCGAAGCGACGGTCGTCGCCGTGCGCGCCGAGGCCGATACGGCACAGCTCAGCGTCGTCCCGCCCGCTCGGGCGGGACAGGTTTCCTAGCCGTGGTCGTTCCGACGAAGCGGGGGACCTGGCTGTCGCGCCTTGGCTCCCCCCAGCTCGCGTTTGATCGTGTGGCCGAGGTCTGTCAGCTGGCTCTTGCTGATCACATCGCGTGCCCCGAGCTGCTTGGCGGTTGCGGTGACCGTATCGGCGGCATTGCCGGAGACGATGATCACGGGCAGATGGTGCTGGGCAACGAGACTCAGGGCGTCCGGCGCGTTGAACGAGGGCATGGTCCAGTCGCAGGTCGCGACATCCCATGACTCCTGCAGCGCCTGCTGCAACGCCGGGGCGGTGTCGACGCGCCGGTGGGTGACGTCGTAGCCGCTGCGCTGCAGCGCGTGGACGATCAACTGTTCGTCGTTGGTGTCGTCTTCGATCATGAGTAGACGCAGTGGGATCATGGACGTGCGGGGGGGCGCTTCAGCTCGCCGGGGTTTCGGCCTGGTACGTGGACAGGACGGTGCGCACGAGCTCGGCCGCCGAGGTCACGTGCATCTTCGCGAGCACGACGCGTTGACGGCCCTCGACGGAGCGGATGCTGATGCCCAACTCCGCGGCGATCTCTTTCGATGTCTGGCCGGCCACCACCCGCATCATCACCTCCGCGTCGCGTGGCGAGAGATGACTGCGCCGCTCCAGCGCCGTGTCGCGCGCGGTCGTCGCCGCGCGGGTGCGGCGGTCGAGGTCCAGCGCGGCGCCGACGCGCTCCAGCAACACGGAAGGCGGCACGGGCTTTTGTAGGAAGTCGAAGGCGCCGGCTTTCATCGCCCGCACCGAGGTCGGCACGTCGCCGTGCCCGGTGAACACGATGATCGGCAGCGTCGCCTTGCGCCGGCGCAGCTCGTCCTGCAGGTCCAGCCCACTGCCGTGCCGCAAGCGCACGTCCAATAGCAGGCAACCCGCGCGCCCCGGATCGTATGCCGACAGGAACTCCTCGCTCGAGGCGTAGGTCTCAGCGGCGAACCCGCTCGATTCCATCAACGCCCGTAGCGATCGGCGCATGCCGGCGTTGTCGTCGACCGCGAACACCGTCGGCCGGGTGCGCGCGCGGCGGCGCGGTGGGATCGGACTCTTCGCGCTCGTGACGCGCGTCGCCTTCCCGAGTGGCGGTTGGGGTGCCGCGCTACCTCGTCCACGTCGCATCGGTCGCAGCGGCCCTTCGCACCATGATGGTCCTATGTAGTCAGTCAGCATGTGCTCAGTAAAGTAGGGTAAAATACGCGCGTAGAACTACGCGCGCGTCGCCGCCGCCGCGCGGCGAATGGCGTGGACGGCGGGTCGCGATTCCCGCGCGGTCTCGTTCGGCTCCTCGACAGTCGCGGGCGCGCTCTTGCGCGGCGCGAACGCACGCCCGGCGCGCGTGCGCGCGCGTGGTGCCTTTGCCTGCCCGATGCGGCGCGGCGGGGCGGGTCGTGGCGGGCTCGCCACGGGGACGACGTTGAGGCTCTGGCGCACCGCGTCCGCCTCGAGGCCGATCACGTCGCAGATGCAGGAGAACGAGTACGGCCAGGACGGTTCGTTAGCGAGGAACCACTGTGTCACCTCGTGGTACAGCCGGCGGCTGCGATAGTCCCTGGCGTCGCGATACTTCTCGACGCACCGAATCGCTTCCTGGAGGACGGCGACCATCAGTTGGTACTCGGCGGTGGGACTTCGGCGGGCGACGAAGTACTGCGAGGGGAGCATGATCTGATCTGGCAGGCCGTGTACGGCAATGCCGGCGAGGGCGGGGCGTGCATCTATAGACATGCCCTTTTATACTGCGAAGACCAGTCGGGGTGTAATCTCGCAGTACTACGCGCGTAGTTCTACGCACTGATCGTATCGTTGCTAGCGCGCTGAGATCCTGCGCTCCGTCATCGATCGAGGCGGCCGGCCGGGCGAACCTATGTGCTCGACTCGGTGCCGCGGGCGCGCATGACCATGCGGACGAGCTGCGCGGCCGAGGTCACGCCCAATTTCGCCAGCACCCGGCGGCGATGGCCTTCAATGGTGCGGACGCTGACCTGCAGCGCCGTCGCCATCTCCTTGGAGACCAGGCCGGTGAGCATCAGCTCCATCACCTGGCGCTCGCGCGGCGTGAGCTCGGCGACGCGGTCGAGGACCGCCGAGTGTTCGCTCGACACCGCGCGCGCCGCCCGATCCTGGGCGAGCGCGGCGCGGATCCGTTCCACCAACAGCTTGGGGACCGCCGGCTTCTGCAGGAAGTCGACGGCACCCGCCTTCATCGCCCGCACGGAGGTCGGCACGGTGCCGTGGCCGGTCAGCACGATGACGGGCAGTGTCACCTGCCGACGGCGCAGCTCGTCCTGCAAGTCCAGGCCGTTGCTCTGCCGCAAGCGAACGTCCAACACCAGGCAGCCGGGGTGCCCGGGTTCGTAGGCGGCGAGGAACTCCTCGGCCGACGCGAACGTCTGCACTGCCAGGCTCGCCGACTCCAGCAGCGCACGCAGCGACCTTCGCACGCCGGGATTGTCATCGACGACGAACACGGTCTCAATCATACGCTTCGCCTCCTGCGCGCCGGTGTGGTGGTGTGTAGTGGCAGCGTAAAGTGCACCGCAGTGCCGGATTTACCGTCCCCGGGGCGCTCCATCCAGATGCGGCCGTGGTGCGCCTCGATGATGGAGCGGCTGATTGCCAGGCCCATCCCCAGCCCGTGCGCCTTGGTGGTGAAGAACGGCTCGAACATGCGCTCCACCGCCGCCGCGGATACTCCGGGGCCGCTGTCGCGCACCACCACTTCGACCACGCGCTTGACGGCGCGCGCCTGCAGCTGGACGAGGCGGCGGGCGGTGCGATCGCGCACGGCATCGAGGGCGTTCTGCATCAGGTTGACCAGGACCTGCTCGATCTGGATGCGGTCGGCGAGGATCCGCAGCGGGCGCGCCGCGATGTCGACGCGCAGGGAGACGTGCGCCTGCTCGATCTCGCGCCGCAACAGGCGCGGAATGCCAGTGGCGATCTCGCGCAGATCGGCGACTTCGAATCGCGGCACGCCCTTCTCGATGAACCCGCGCAGATGCTCGACGATCTCCGCGGCGCGCAGCGCCTCGGTCGAGGCTTCGTCCAACAGCGAGAGCAGTTTGGCGGGCTTCACCTGGTTCGACCGCACGTATCGCGCACACGCTTCGACGCCGTTCGCAATCGAGGAGAGGGGTTGGTTGAGCTCGTGGGCCAGTCCGCTGGCCAGCTCGCCGACGGTGCTGATGCGCAGCGCGTGCGCCAGCTCCACCTGGCGCTGGCGCACCTGATCCTCGGCGTGCTCGCGCGCCGCGCTCTCGCGCAGCGTCTCTTGCGCCTGCATGCGCTCGGTGAGGTCTTCGAAGGCCAGCAGGATCAGTTTGGGGCGATCGCCGCCGCGCTGCACAGCGCGCGCATTGATCAGCAGCACGCGCGGGCCGAGCGCCGGGAGATCGCACCGCACCTCGAAATCGTTCAACGCGCGCTTCTTGGCCAGCAGCTCTCGCAGCAACCCCCGCAGGCGCGGGATGTTCCACTGACCATCGCCCAACTCGTACAGCGAGCGCCCCACCGTTCCCTCCGCGCCGCCGCCGAAGAAGGCGTAGTACGACCGATTGGCCGAGACGACGCGGAAGTCTTTGTCGAGCACCAGCAGCGGCTCGCGCACCGTGTCGACGATCGCTTCGGCATAGAGCCGCGCTTCGTGCAGCGCCTCGGCCGCGACGTCCGAGAGCGTGATCACGACGCCGTCGATGCGGTGGTCGCGCGTGCGGTACGGCAAGACCTGCCGGACATACCAGCGCCCGTCTTGCGCCTGCACCTCGCGCTTGGGCGAGCTGGGTTGCCGCAGGACCGCTGCGGCGTCGGCGAGCAGGCTGGGATCGGTGAAGCGCTGCGCGATGTCGCTGATCGGGCGACCGATGTCGGACGGAATGAGGGTGAACAGTTTGGTCGCGGCGGGCGTGAACTGTCGAATGTGCAGTTTCGTGTCGAGGAAGAGGGTCGCGATGTTGGTGCTGGTCAGGAGATTGTCGAGGTCGTTGTTGGTCGCCTCCAGTTCCTGAATCTTGATCTCCAGCTGCAGGTTGGCGGTGGTGAGCTCCTCGTTGAGCGACTGCAGCTCTTCTTTCGAGGTTTCCAGCTCCTCGTTGCTCGACTGCAGCTCTTCGTTGACCGACATCAACTCTTCGTTGGCCGCGCGGAGATCCTCGATGTACTGCTGCAAATCCTCTTTGGTCGTCTTGAGCTCGTCTTCGAGCTGATGCACCAACGCGGCGTCGGTGCCGCTCGCATCGGCGATGGGGGTGGCAATGGCCGCGCCCGCGGGCTCATCCGCAAACGACACCAGCCACAGCGCTTCGCTGTCGTTTGTCCCGGGGCTGAGCGGCTCGACGGTGATCCGCACGCGTGCGAGCGTCCCGCCGCGTCGCATCTGGATGCCAGCGACGCTCACCGCCTGCTCGCCGCGGAGGGCTTCCTGGACGGCCCCGCGCAGCTTGGTGCGCAAGGTGTTGCGCGCCTGCGCGACGAGATCCTGCGTCGGCAACCCGGTCGGCTGCGCGAGGTAGTCCTCGGTGCGCCCGTGGAAGTAGCGGATCTCCCCGGCGCGGGTGATGACGACACACGCCGGCGCGTAGCGCTGCAGCAGGAGGTGCTGCGCCAGCGCGGCGACGCGGCCCGACTTCGACAGGGCCGCCGCGCGTTCCGGGCCGGGGGGCGAGAAGGGGGGCGCGGCGAGCGGGAACTGCACCTTGTCGTGGCGCGTCGGTCCGATGCGCCGGTAGATGCGCCACTTGGCCGACACCGCTTTGAAGAGATCCTCCGCCGGGCCGATCCCCTCGGCGCTGCCGAGAAACAGATAGCCGCCGCTGACCAGGGCGAAGTGCAACAGGGGGATGAGGCGCTCCTGCACCGCCGGCTCGAGGTAGATGAAGAGGTTGCGGCAGCTGATGAGGTCGAGACGCGAGAACGGCGGGTCGCTGATCAGGCTCTGCTGCGCAAACGTCACCGTCTCGCGCAGCTCCTTGCTCGCCCGGTAGTGGTGATCCTGCTTGACGAAAAACCGCGCCAACCGCTCGGGCGGCACATGCGCGGCGATCCCCTCCGGGTAGACCCCGGCGCGCGCGGCCTCGAGGGCCTCGGTATCGACGTCCGAGGCAAAGACTTGCAGACGACAGGTCTTGCCGGTGGCGTGCATCTCTTCGATCAGCACCATCGCCAGCGAGTACGCTTCCTCGCCGCTCGAGCAGGCCGGCACCCAGGCGCGCAGCGGGGCGTGCTCGTCCTTCTCCGCCAACAGCGGCCGAATGGCGCGCTCCTGCAGCGTTTTCCACGCCAACGGCTCGCGGAAAAAGCTGGTGACGTTGATGAGGAAGTCCTTCACCAACGCGGACGCTTCGGTCGGATCGCTGCGCAACAGCTCGACGTACTGCGGCAAGGACGAAACCTGGCGCAGGCTCATGCGGCGGTGGATGCGGCGCCGCAGCGTGCCCGACTTGTAGCCGTCGAAGTCGAATTTGGTGCGCGTGCGCAGCAGTACCAGCGCGCTCGCCAAGGGGTCGACCGCCGCGCCCTTCGGCTCTTCGACGCCGGGCTTGGCCACCGCCGCGTGCCGCACGTAGGCGACGAGTGTGGCGGGCATCTGCTCGGCCGCCAGGACGTGATCGGCGCACCCCGCGGCAATGGCGCTGCGCGGCATGCCGTCGTGCTGCGCCGTCACGGGATCCTGCACCATCGTCATGCCGCCAGCTGCCTTGATCTCTTTCAAGCCGAGGGTGCCGTCGGTGCCGGTGCCGGAGAGGACGATGCCGATCGCCCGCTCGTGTTGGTCTTGGGCCAGGGAAGACAGAAAAAAGTCGATCGCCATGCGCAAGCTGCGCGACTCGGTGGGGACGCTGAGACGCAAGGCGCGGTTCTCGATGCTCAGGTAGGTGTTGGGCGGGATGACGTAGACACAGTTGGGCGCAACCTTCATGCGGTCGCGCACCTGGACGACGCGCATCGAGGTGTAGGTGCCGACCAACTCTGCCGTGAGACTGCTGCGAGTCGGATCGAGGTGTTGGATCAGCACGAAGGCCACGCCGCTGTCGGCGGGCAGGGCCATGAAGAATTTCTTGAAGGCGTCGAGCCCTCCGGCCGACGCGCCAATACCGACGATGGGGAAGGTGGCCATCTTTCGTGTCGGTCGGGCAGGGATGGCTTTGCGGCGTGTCACCGCCGAGACTTTGATACGCCGAGCGCCGGCGGTCAATCATGGTGACGGCGCACACTGATAATCGCCCACATGGGGCGCGTCGATCTCAGCGGTCTGCCACGCGCCACGCCAATGCAAAGCTGGCGGCGAGCAACAACGCGGCGAGGAAGAATGGCGCCCCCGGCAGATGCCAGGCGCCGCGGCTGGAAATGGCGGCGGCGAAGGTGCCGGTGAAGAGCAGCGGACCAACCATGAACGCGACGCCCTGCAGACCGGAGAGCGCGCCCTGCAGTCGCCCTTGCTCGGAGGGATCGACCTGCCGCGTGATCAGCGCCTGCGCCGTGGGGCCGGCCAGCCCCCACAGCGAGACGATGGGAATCGCGGCCCCGAACACCGCCCCGGCTGGGGCGAGCCCGTAGATCGTGAAGCCGGTGGCGCCGAAGAAGAGACCGAGCAGCAGGCAGTTGCGCTCGCCGATGCGTTCGACGACGACGCGCACCAATCCGCCGCCGACGATGGCGCTGAACACGCCGACCGCGGCCAGCGTCAACCCGACCGTGCGCGCGTCCCAGCCGTAGCGATAGTCGGTGTAGAGCACCCAGATGGTGGGTTGCACCTCGTGCGCGATGGCGGAGAGGAACATCACGCCGGCGATGCCGAGCAGGCTCGCGTGCCGGCGCAAGAGCTGGAGCGCGCCCACCGGGTTGGCGCGGCGCCACTCGAACGCGGCGCGCCCCTCCGCGGGCAGCGACTCGGGCAGAATGAAGAAGCCATAGGTGGCGTTGGTCAGACTCAACCCGGCGGCGATCCAGAACGGCAGGCGGGGATCGACGCTGCCGGCGAGGCCGCCGACGGCCGGGCCGACGATGAAGCCGAGGCCGAAGGCGGCGCTGAGCATGCCGAAGCGGGCGGCGCGCTGTTCCGCGGGCGTGACGTCGGCGATGTACGCCCCTGCGGTGCTGAACGTCGCCGCGCAGATGCCGGAGACCACGCGCCCGGCGAGCAGCCAGCCGACGGTGGGCGCCAGCGCCATGACGATGTAGTCCAGACCCAACCCCAGGTTGGAGATGAGGATCACCGGTCGGCGCCCGAAACGGTCGGAGACGGCGCCCAGCAGCGGCGAGAAGAGGAACTGCATGGCCGCGAAGACCGTGCCGAAGATGCCGTAGATCGAGGCGGCGTGGGCGCTGTCGCCGCCTTCGAACTCGAGCACCAGCTTCGGCAGCACGGGGACGATGATCCCCAGCGCCAACATGTCGAGCACGACGGTGACGAAGATGAAGGCGAACGCGGCCTTGCGCAGGGGCGCGCTCATTTCTTCGCGGCGAGCTGCGCGGCGAGCCGCTTGGGCGCGGCCAGTCGGTACGCATCCGCCATCAGGTCGGCGACCTCGTCCCAATCGACGGCCGTGCCCTCGAGCCGCACGCCGATCCATCCTTTGTGGCCGACATAGGGCGGCACGAAAAACCGCTCCGGTGCCGCGCCGACGAGGATCTCTTGAACACCGAGCGTGGCTTTGCCCCACAGGGCCACCCGGCCGTCGCCGTGATGGTTGTCGAGGAACATGGCGAACATCTTGTCGCGCACCCGGAACGTCGGCGCGCCCCAGGCGATCTTCTCGCTGGTCTCGGGCAGGGCCAAACAAATCGCGCGCAGCCGTGTCAACGGATCGCGCCGCGCCATCAGTAGCCCGCGGCCGGTTGCCAGAGGTTCAGCGGCGCGCCCTGATCGTCGCGGCAGGCGGCGCTCCACCCCGACGGACTCTCCGCCGGCTCGTCGGCCTGGCCGCCGAGCGCGCGCACCCGCGCCACCGCGGCGTGAATATCGGCGACCTTGAACCACACCTGCGGTCCCGACCCGTCGCTGCGGTGCAGCCCGCCCGGCGGCGCGGTGTTGTCGACATGGGCGTACTGGTCGTTCGCTTCGGGCCCGAACTGCCAGCCGAACAAGCCGCCGTAGAAGGCTTTGCCGCGCTCCATGTCCGCCACCGGGATCGTGAAGTAGCCGAGGTCCCCTGCCATGGTTTTGCTCCTTTCGAGGTGTCGAGTCTTCAGCCCTTCATCATCTTGTCGTAGCGCTTCTGCAACTCCTCGGGCGCGACGTCTTCGATGTGCGTGGCGAGGAACCAGCGGTGGCCGAAGGGGTCGGTCAGCACGGCGGAGCGGTCGCCGTAGAACTGATCGGACACCGGCCGATCCAACTTCGCGCCGGCGGCGACGGCCTGGGCGGCCATCGCGTCGACATCCGGGACGTACAGGTGGATGCCCACCGGCGATCCGCCCAGACCCTGCGGGCTGCGCACCCCCATCTCCTCGTACTCGTCGGAGAGCATGACCACCGCCGCGCCGATCTTGATCTCGGCATGCCCGATCCGCCCACTCGGCTCGGCGAGTCGCATGATCTCCGTGGCGCCGAACGCGCGCTGGTAGAAATCGATTGCGCCCGCCGCGTTGCGGCAGCACAGATACGGTGTCGCGCCGTGGAAGCCGTCGGGAATGGGTTTCGCTTTGCTCGACATGTGCATCTCCTTTGGCTGGTTATGCGCGGCTACTTGGCGCTGCGCGGGTCCTCGGCCCACGAGTGCTCCGAGCCTTCCAGTGGCGTGGCGTAGAGATGGGTGGCGCCGTGGCGCGCCAGCTGCCGGTGCCACAGGCCGCGCGGGCAGATGAAGACGGAGCCGGCCCGCACGGTGGTCTGCACCGGGCCGTCGTCGGTCAGCACGGTGATGTCGACGTCGCCGTCGAGCGCGCAGAGCAACTCGTCGCCGGCGGGATGCCGCTCCCAGGGCGCCTGGCCGGAGAAGCGAAAGACGCCGAGGGTGCATTGGTCCAACATCCCCAGCTCGCGCATCTTCAGCGCCGGCAGATCGCGCTGCGCCAGCGCGACATCGCGCGCCGCCAGGATCGGCGCCGCGGCGCTGGCATCGGCTGCCGCCGTGTGGGGTGGTTCCTCTGCGTCCGAGAGCTCTATCCCTTCGCCCGGCGTGGCGAAGAACAGCGACACCGGCGACCGCGGCAGGATGCGATGCCACAGTCCCTTCGGACAGACGAACAGCGAGCCCGCGCGCACGTTCGACCGCACTGGACCCCCATCGGTGAGCGTCACGACGTCGGCATCTCCGGCCAGAACGTAGAGCAGCTCGTCGCCGGCAGGATGGCGTTCCCAGTGCGTCGGGGTCGAGGCGCGTGACACGCCGATGGTGCACCGATTGAGCGTGCCGAAGAACCGCATCGTCAGCTCCGGTAGATCGTCGAGCGCGGCAACGAGATCGTGGCCGACCAGGCTCGGCCCGGCCGCGAGCTCGGCCAGCCGCGCCCGGATGTCGTCTTCGGTGGCCAGGGGCTTGCCCGCCAGCGGCGCGGCGAGCAGCGCGGCCTTGAGCTGCGCCTTGAAGGCCGCGTTGGGCAGGTCGGCGAGATGGCCGGCGATGCGCAGCAACTCCGTCAGGCGCGGATCGAGCGCGGCGGGCGGTGCGTCGGGGTTGGCCATGGCTGCCTCCAGCGCATCGTCGAGCTGATCGGGCAAGCTTCGTTCGCTCATATCGTCTCACCAACCCTGGCCCGCAGACTCTGCAGGCCGCGGAACTGCAACTGCTTGATGGCGCCCTCGCTGCGCTGCAGCGCCAGCGCGATCTCGCGGATTGTCTTCTGCTCGGCGAAGCGCATCACGACGACGCGGCGCTGCTCGGCCGGCAGGTCGTCGACGAAGCGAAACAGCCGGGCGCGCTCCTCGATCTCCTCGAGACTGGCCGGCGCCGGCTCGTCATCGATCGGCAGCGCACGTTCTTTGGCCGCCCGCTGGGCCCGGTCCGCGATCGCGTTGGCGGCGATGCGAAACAACCAGGCGGCGAACGGCACGCCGCGCCATTCGAAGCGTCCGATTCCGGAGAGCGCGCGGTGGAAGACGTCCGCCGTCACGTCCTGCGCCGCGTCGCGATCGCGCACCCGGCGCACGACAAATGCGTACACGCCCTCGAAATGGCGTTCGTAGAGCTCGGCGAAGCAACGCGGATCGCGCTGCGCCGCCTCGATCAGAAGCCGTTCCTCAGCTTCGCTCTCCAGCGCCATGACTGCGGGTGCCCGATGTGCCATGTCTATACACGTAAACCCCCGCGGCGCGGAAAGGTTACGGTCGGCCGTAGCTTTGCCCGACAATTCGCAAATGAGTTCCCGGGGACTGTCGACTTTCTCGAACTCCGGTCCCCCTCCTTTCCAAGGAGGGGTTAGGGGAGGTCGCGGCTTTGCACAGAACCCCCCTTTCATACGCCAAGCGCGTGCCTCTCCCGGCGGGGTCGGAATCGCTATCGGCAACGGAATCGATTCCTGTCTCAGGGATTCCGCGGTTCCTAGCGGATCGCTTCGACACAGGCCGCAATCCATTTCGTTGCCCTCGATCCCGATACCGATTCCGACCCCGACTCCGACCAGAGCGCCGTTCAACGGTGACGTTGTGTGCAAAGCCGGGAGGTCGCGTTTTGCATCGGTATCCAAGAACGACCTCCCCTAACCCCCTCCTTGGAAAGGAGGGAAAAATGTCGGAGGGAGAGGAACCAGAAGGACCGAACCAATTGCCGGGGGATTTTTTTGATTTGCTAAACGGGGGAAGGAGCCGCCAACTCCACCACGCGCGCCAGCGCCGGGATGGCGGCACGGCCGCCGAGTCGGGTGCATTCGAGCCCGGCCGCGGCGGCGGCGAAGCGGAGGGTGTCGGCGAGCGGCCAGGCGCTCACCAGGCCGTAGAGGCAGCCAGCGTGGAACAGGTCGCCGGCGGAGGTGGTGTCGACGACCGCGACGCGGAACGCCGGCTGGTAGTGCAGGGTGCGCCCGCTGCAGGCCAGGGCGCCGCCGCTGCCGAGCGTCGCGGCGACGAGCTGCGGACCCATGTCGCACATGGCGCGCAGCGCATCGCGCAGGTTCGGCCTCCCGGTCAGCCGCTGCGGGAACGAGCCCGAGACGATGACCGCGTCGCTGGCCGCGACGACGGCGGCCGCGCGCTCGCCGGGCTCGTCGATGTCGAGCACGACGCAGACGCCGGCCGCGCGTGCCCACCCGGCGGCGAGCAACGCGGTGTCGGCGTCGTCGGCATCCAGGAAGAGCACGCGGCCCGCCGTCAGCGGTGCGCGATCGAGCTCGTCGCCGCGCAGCGCCAGCCCGTCGGGCCGCTGCCAGAGCACCGTGCGCTCGCCGGTGACTTCGTCGACCAGGATCAGCGAAGCTTGACTCCCGATTCCGTCGCGCACGCGGCCCGCCGTGCAGTCGACGCCCTCGCGACACAGTGAATCGCGCTGCAGCCGTCCGCCCTCGTCGTCGCCAAACGGGCCGATGTAGGCCGTGCGCAGCCCCCAGCGCTGCAGCGCGACCAGCGCCGTCGGCACCTGGCCGCCCGGCTGCTCGAGGTAGGCGTGCAGGCGCTGCTTGGCATCGACGCCGGGCGGTTGGCGCACCACCCCGACGCGGTCGATGGTGTTGAAACCGAAGCCGACGACGTCGAACGCTTTGCTGTCCGCGGGGCACAGCTTCATGAGGCCGCCCGGCGCGCGAGTCATCCGTCCGTTCGCGCCTGCCAGGCCAGCGGCACCTCGAGCACCGGCTGGCTGTCGAGATCGGTCCGCACGCGCAACACCGCGGTGCCCCCCGCCGCGGCCAGCGGGCGTTCGGGCACGGCGCGCAGGCGGTAGCGGACACCCGGCCGCAGCGTTTCGATCTCGACGCGCCCGAGCGGTGGATCCCACTCCGCGGCGGTGAGGCGCACCGGGCCGCCGGCATGGTTGAACACGAGCACCTGGCCCTCCGTTCCGTCGATCCCGAGCTCGAGTTGTGGTGGCGACGCGACCAGCGGCGGCCGCACGATGCCGGCGACCGGCACGCGCACGACGGGTTGGCTGGCGTTGGTGGTGTGAATCCTCAGCTCACCATCGAAGCGACCCAATGGGGCCGCGGGGGCGACCCGCAGTGCGATGCGCCCGCCGGCCCTCTCGACGGTCAACGGCACGCCGTCGGTGTCGACCGCTTCGATCGCGGTGCTGGTATCGCGCACGGTGAGCGCGACCTCCTGGCGCAGGCGCGCGCCGCGGCTGATCTCACCGGCGTAGAGGGTGGGCGGATCCGCCGTGACCGCGGCGTCGAGCACGCCGCTGAGCACCAACTCCAGTGTCCGACGGGCCGGGTCGTTCGAATGCACCGTCACCGTGGCGCGAAAGTCGCCGCTGAGTTGCGCCGTGTCCAGCGTCACGGCGATCGCGCCGGTCGCGCCGGCGGGCAACGCATTCGGCCCGACGAGGCGCGCCGATACCCCGCACCCGCTGCGCAGGCGGTCGATGGTCAGCTCGGTCTCGCTCGCGTTGCGGAAGCGAAAGCGATGGCCGATCGATGCGCCCGGTGCGACGCGTCCGGCGTCGTGCGCCGTCTCCGCCAGCTCCAGACGCGGCGGCGCGCGATGTGTGACGTCTCCGCCGCAGGCTGTCAGTCCGATAGAGGTGAGGATGAAGCTCACCACGAAGAGCACGAAGGTCACGAAGAAAAGCCTCGAAAGGCGTTGGGTCCCCCCTCCCTTCGTGCTCTTCGTGCCCTTCGTGGTGAAAGCATTGTCACATCACGGCAGCAGTGCGATGGCGCGCATCGGGCTGCCGGAGCCGCCGGTGATCTTGAGCGGCAGCGCGATCAGCGTCGCGCCGGCGGCGGGCAGGCGGTCGACGTTGGCGAGGTTCTCGAATCCCGGCTTGTTGGCGCCGTTGATGATCTGGTGGACGATGAAGTCTTGCGAGGGGCCGTGGTCGATGCTGGGCGTGTCGACACCGATGGCGTCGATCGATCGCTGTGCGACGAGGAACTCCGCCGCTTCCTTCGAGAAGCCGGGGAAGTGCAGGTTGGCGACGGCGGCGTCGCCTCGCACGTCGGTGCCGAGGTAGCGCTTGCGATCCGGCCAACGCGTGCCCCAGCCGCTGTACATCACCACGATTGCGCCGGATGGGATGGGGCCGTGGGCCTTCTCCCAGGCCAGCAGGTCGGCGACGGAGAGGCGGTAGTCGACATCCTGCGCGACTTGCGCGCGCACGTCGACGACGACCAGCGGGCCAATGCCGGCCGTGACCGGCAGCTGCTCCGCGCTCGCCTTCCCTTCGGCGAAGTGGAGCGGCGCGTCCATGTGCGTGCCGCCGTGCTCGGCGGTGCAGAAGCTGTTGGCGGCATACCAGTAGCCGGCGGGCGTGTGCTCGTGATGCTCGACCTTGAGCGTGAAGCCCTCGGCTGTCGGCCAGTACACCGTGTCGGCGCCGAAGTTGTAGCTCAGATCGACGACCTTCGACTCGTCGAGCGCGGCGGCGGGCCTGGCGCAGAGAGAGAGCAAGGCGAGCAGGGCGATACAGGAAGCGGAGCCGCGCATGTCTTCCTCCCGCGCCGCGGTCAACGCCCGCGTTGGGCGCGGCGGCGCTTCGCCTTGGTGGTGGGTGTGGGGGCGGGCGCTGGCGAGGTCGGCGCGGCGGCGAGGGCTGCCGGCGCCGGGTTGAGCCGCCCACCGAGGAGCTGGCGGAAATGGATGCCGGCCCAGATGGCGAACGGAAAGAGCTGCGTATCCCAGCTCTGCACGAAGGCGTCGAGGAACTGGTAGACGCGGTTGGCGAACGCGCTCCAGTTGAAGGTGCTGGCGTAGAAGACCTTGACGGCGAGGATGACGTCGATGACCTGGACGATCAGGGCGATGACCAGCGCCAGCAGCAGGCGGACGATGCGCGCCCGCCAGCTCGGCGCCGGCGTCGCCAGCATCAGCGGGATGAGCAACACCAGGTTGGCCATCACCCACTCGGCCGGAATACCCTGCGGAGGGATGCGGAAGGCGCTCGCCTCGTCCCGCAACCACGCCGGCGTGACGCCGCCCGCCGGCGCGGGGCCGCTCAGGAACAGGTTGCGCTGGACGAAGAAGATCGCGGTCGGGCTGCGCTCAGGACTGATGAACAGCACGGTGGGATGCTGCCAGACCGGATCGGTGGAGAACTCGGCCAGCCACACGCCGACGCGCGACGCTTGCACCAGCAGCTGCGCGTAGTACGGCGCCACCGGCTTCCACGCCAGGAAGGTCAGGAAGAAGAAGACCAGCAGCCGGCCGAGGAACCACCACGGCTTAATGGGCAGGCGCATCGGCAAATCGCGTCGCCCAGTAGAGCCACAGCGCCACCGCCACGCACACCACCAGCGCTTGCGCGACGTAGACGTGCGTCTCGTGAAAAATCTCGTGGTAGAAAAGCCCGATCAGGAACAGCACCGTGACGCGCAACAAGTTGACGCAGTGGATGACGCCGATGCCGATCGCCGCGCCAATGGCCTTGGCGCGCACCGTCGCGGGATAGGCGAACACGGCGGACAGGTAGATGCTGGTCGGCACGGCGCCGGAACAGGCAGGCGCGACGTCGACCTCGAAGGGGCCCGAGCCCATGATGGTGCCCATGATGTGCACCGGGAAGCCGGCCAGCTTGCCGATCGGCCACAGGATGCCGAAGCTCATCCACGCCGCCAGCTGTGCCAGTCCGGCGCCGATGTCGAGTCGCTGGACGATCGGATCCCAGGTCAGGATGAAGAAAAAGACGATGATGAGCGCCAGGAACGTGAAGATGACCCGGATGCTCACCCAGTTCGCTTTGATCGCGGCCAAGAATCTCGTGAGCATCGGTGGGGGCGCCGGCGCGCGCCGACTCGGCGGATTCTACGGAGCACCCCCGGCAAGTCAAGTTGCGGCGGTCTGGCGCGCATCGGGTGGCGGGGCGATCAGCGGTTTCTGTACTGCAATACAAGGCTCACGCGAAGGCGCGAAGACGCGAAGTTGAAAAAAAGAGACTGTTCTCGGGGTCTAAGTTTCGCGGCTTCGCGCCCTCGCGTGAGATTTCTTGTTCAAGCTCCCGGGTCCGCCTTTCTTGCCGTCAGCACGCAGAGGGGTATGCTGGCCCCGTTTTGTTTCCAGGCGTGCGGGGGGCCAAGCGATGAGCGAGAGCCGGCTGACCGGGGGTTGTCAGTGCGGCGCGGTGCGTTTTCGCGCCGAGCGGCTCGGGCGGGGGTCGATCTGCCATTGCCGCATGTGTCAGAAAGCCTTCGGGGCGTTCTACGGACCGCTGGTGACGGGCATCGGCGTGGTGTGGACGCGCGGCGAGCCGAAGCGCTATCGCAGCTCCAACAAGGTGCGGCGCGGTTTCTGCGCCGAGTGCGGCACGCCGCTGACCTACGAATACGACGGCGGCATCGAGCTGGCGATCGGCGCGCTCGACGATCCGACGCTGGCGCCGCCGGTGATCCAGGTCAACGGGGAGGGGCGGCTGCCGTTCGTCGACGGGCTGAGTCGGCTGCCGTTGCGCGGCGTGGGCGAGGAGCCGAAGGCCGACGCGTTTTTCGCCGGCATCGTCAGCCACCAGCATCCCGACCACGATACGGCCGTCTGGCCGCCGAAAAAGGGCGCGTGAGGTAGAGGGCTGCGCTGGTGCCTGAGCTCTCGGTCATCGTCCCGGTTCGCAACGGCGAGCGCTTCCTCGCCGAAGCGATCGAGAGCCTGCTCCCGCACCGCGACGTCGACGAGATCGTCGTCGTCGACGACGGCTCGACGGATCGTTCGACCGACATCGCGCGCCGCTATCCCGTCGTCCTGCTGCGCCAGCCAGGGGCGGGTTCCGCCGCGGCGCGCAACGCCGGGCTCGCCGTGGCGCGGGGGGCTGTCATCGGTTTCCTGGATGCCGACGATCTCTGGGCTCCGCCGCGGCCCGAGGGCGATCCGCGACTGGCGCGGCTGCGGGCCGAGCCGCACACGGATCTCGTGCTCGGTCGGACTGTCCGCTTCCGCACTGGCGACCGCGGCCCCGAGCCGCTCGGGCCGCCGGAGCCGTTCCTCGCGCTCGGTGCGCTCCTCGTGCGGCGCGAGGCGCTCTCGCGGGTCGGACCGCTCGATCCCGCCATCGCGGTCAGCGATGACATCGACTGGCTCTTGCGAGCGCAGGAAGCCGGCATCGCCGCCGTGCGCGTGGACGAGACGGTGCTCTGGTACCGCCGCCACGCTTCTTCGCTCACCGCCAGCATCGCGGCGCGCGAGCGGGGCGTCCTGTCCGCAGCGCGAGCGGCGATCGCGCGGCGCCGCAGGGATGCCTCATGAGCCGGCCGTCGATCTCGGTGATCGTGCCGGTGTGGAACGGCGAGCGCTTCCTCGTCGAAGCACTCGAGAGCGTGCTCGCACACGCGGTGGTCGACGAGGTCGTGGTCGTCGACGACGGCTCGACCGATGGAACGGCCGACCTGGTCCGCCGCTACCCCGTCGCTTACCGCTGGCAACCACGTCAGGGCGTCGCCGCGGCGCGCAACCTCGGTCTCGCGTCGATTACCGGCACGATCGTCGGTTTCCTCGATGCGGACGATCGCTGGGCATCTCCGACGACCGCCGGGGAGGCTCGCCTGGCGCGGCTGCTGCGGGACTCGGCCGTCGATCTGGTGCTCGGGATGACTCAGGTGTTCCGGGCTGGCGAGGGCGGCGAGGAGAAGATCGGTCCGCCGCGCGCAATCCTCTCGCTCGGACCGATGCTGGCGCGACGCGAGGTATTCGCGAAGGTGGGCGGCTTCGACCCGGCGTTTCACACCGGAGAAGACCTCGATTGGTTTGCGCGCGCGCGCGAGCAGGGCTGTGAGCTCGCCTGGGTGGATGCGACCGTGCAGTGGTACCGCCGGCATCCGGGGACGTTGACCTCTGACGGGGTCGCGCAGGATCGCGGCGTGCTCAATACCGCGCGCGCCGCGATCGCGCGCCGCCGCACGGCGGTGCCGTCGGGAGATGCTTCGTGATCCGGCCGCCGGTGTCGGTGATCGTTCCCGTCTACAACAGCGAGCGCTTCCTGGCCGAAGCGCTCGACAGCATTGCCCGCCAGTCGGCGCCGCCGGCGGAGATCGTCGTCGTCGACGACGGCTCGACCGATGAGAGCGCCGCGATCGCCGCGCGCTATCCGTCGGTCCGTCTGGTGCGGCAGGCCAACGCCGGCGTCTCGGCGGCACGCAACGCGGGGCTCGCCGCGGCGACCGGCGAGCGGTTGGCCTTTCTCGATGCCGATGACCTCTTTCTGCCGGGCAAACTGGCGGCACAGGCGCTCGCACTCGACGCGCACCCGGAGTGGGACGGCGTCTTCGGACACGTGCGCCACTTCCTTGCCTCGCCCGAGTTGGCAGACCAGTTCGTCTGTCCGCCGCCACAGCCGGGATACTTCTTCGGCACGCTGCTGGCGCGCCGGGAGCTGTTTGCTCGCGTCGGCGGGCTCGATCCCTCGGTCGTTATGGGCGAGCTGGCGGAGTGGGTGGCGCGCGCGACGGACGGCGGCGCCCAGTTCGGCGTGCTGCCCGAGATCGTCCTCGAGCGCCGCGTCCACGGCGCCAACTTCACGCTGCAACGCGACCGGCGCACGCAGTACGCGCGCGCCGTGCACGCCGTGATGGTGCGCCGCCGCGCGGCCGGCAAGTTTCCGCAGCACTGAGGCCGCGACGTTTTGCAAGAACGGGTTCCTCTCCCGGAGGGAGAGCAACCAGAAAGCCCGCCCCGAGCTCCTCCCAACTCTGGCTCGGCGCCGGCGCCGGGCCTATACTCGACCGGCCATGCGACCGCGCGATCTGGCCGCCCTCGAGTTTCCGCGCGTCTGTGCGCGCATCGGTGAGTTCGCCGCCTCGCCGGCAGGGCGCAACGCCTGCGCGCTGTTGGCGCCGACGGCCGACCGCGACGTCGCCGAACGGGCGATCGAACGCGTCTGGCAGTGCTT
This sequence comes from uncultured Binatia bacterium (SeqCode), assembly GCA_964455095.1. Taxonomy (GTDB): domain Bacteria; phylum Desulfobacterota; class Binatia; order HRBIN30; family CADEER01; genus CAYVUV01. The sequence continues at coordinate 8,040 of CAYVUV010000252.1, read as the reverse complement.
TCAGATGCTCGAGCGCCACGGCGATCCGCCGCTGCGCGAGTTCGCCGACGTGCGCGGACATCTGCGCACCGCGGCGCACGAGGGCTTCGTGCTCGACGGTCCCGCGCTGGTCGAGGTGCGCGCCACGCTGGGGGCGGTGCGCGAGGTCGGTGCCTTCTTCCGCCGCCACGCGACGAGCCACCCGGCACTGGCCGATGTGCCGCAGCAGTTGCCCGTCTTCCCGTCGCTCGAGGCCTCGCTGGTGCGCGCGCTCGACGACGAGGGCCGCGTGCTCGACCAGGCGAGCGACGAGCTGGCCCGCATCCGCGCCGCCATCCGCCGCTTGCGCGACACGCTGACTCGCCGCCTGGAGGAATTGGTCGCCCGCCCCGGCTTGGCGGAGGTGGTGGCGGACGACTACGTCACGCTGCGCAACAACCGCTTCGTGGTGCCGGTGCGCGCCGCGGCAATCGGGCGGATGAACGGCGTCGTGCAGGATCGCTCGATCTCGGGCGAGACGCTCTTCGTCGAGCCGCTCTTCGCGGTCGACCTGAACAACCAGCTGTTGCTGGCGGTGCGCGAAGAAGAGGCGATCGTGCGCCGCATCCTCGCTGACCTGACGGCGCTGGTGCGCGCCGAGCACGGCGGCATCGGCGATGCGGTCAACGCGCTGGTCGGCGTCGATTGTCTGGTGGCGCGCGTCAAGTTCGCCCGCGCCTACCGCTGCACGCGTCCGGTGTTCACCGCCGCCGCGATCGAGCTGCGCGCGGCGCGCCACCCCGGGCTGTTGTTCACCGGCCGTGCCGTGACGCCGATCGACCTGCTGCTGCCGGCGGACAAGCAGGTGCTGATCATCACCGGGCCCAACACCGGCGGCAAGACGGTGGCGTTGAAGACGCTCGGCCTGTGCGCGCTGATGGCGCAGAGCGGCATCTTGATTCCGGCCGCCGAGGGCGCGCAGCTGCCGTGCGTGCCGGCGGTGTTCACCGACGTCGGCGACGAGCAGAACATCGAACGCAACCTGTCGACCTTCTCGGCCCACATCGCCAACCTCTGCGAAATCCTCGCCAGCCCGGCGCACGCGCCGCTCATCCTGCTCGACGAGCCCGGCGTCGGCACCGATCCGGAGGAGGGTGCCGCCCTCGCCGTCGGCTTGATCCAGCACTGCGAGCAGCTCGCCGCGCGCGTCGTGATCACGACGCACTACGCGCCGGTGAAGCGCTTCGCGCTCGGGCGCCCCAGCTGTCTGCTGGCGGCGGTCGACTTCGACGTCGAACGCCTGGCGCCGCGCTACCGGCTCGCCTACCACTCGCTCGGTCGCAGCCTGGCACTGCCGATCGCGCAGCGGCTCGGTTTGCCCGAATCGGTGCTGGCGGCGGCGCGCGCGGCGCAGTCGGAGGACTCGCGCGCGTTCAGCACCGCGATGGGCGAGCTCGAGGCAACGCGGCACCAACTCGAAGCCGAGTTGGCACTAGCGGCCGCGCGCGCCGCCGCGTTGACGGCGCAAGAGACCGAATCGCGCCGCGTGCTCGAGGAGCTGCGCGAACGGCGGCGCGGCGCCTGGGACGACGCGCTGCGCGAGGCGCGCCGCTTTCTGCGCGACACCAAAGAGGAGGGGCGCGCGCTGCTGAAAGACCTGCAGGGGGCGGTGGAGGCGCGAGCGCAGTTCGACCGCGTCGTGCGCGAACGCGAGTCCGCCGTCGCTGCCCAGGCCGCGCAGGCGGACCTCCCCGAGATCCCGACCGCCGCGTCGCCCGCGTCGTCGGGTCCGCTGCGCGCCGGCGATACGGTCGAAGTCGGCGCGCGTGGCATTCGCGGCGAGCTGCTGTCGGTCGACGGCGAGCGGGCGTGGATCCAGCGCGGATCGCTGCGCTTCGAAGTGCCCGCTGCACAGCTGCGCCGCGTCGGGCGCGCCACACCGAGCGCCCCGGTGCAGGTGCACGTCAGCGGCGGTGGCGGCGATGTGGGGCGCGAGATCAGCCTGATCGGTCTGCGGGCGCGCGAAGCCGTCGCCGAGTTGGAGACCTTCCTCGACCGCGCCGCGCAGGCGCGCCAGCCGCGCGTGCGCATCGTGCACGGCCTCGGCAGCGGTGCGTTGCGCCGCGCGGTGCACGATTACCTGGCCGGGTCGCCGTACTGCGCCGAGTTCCGCGCCGGCGAGGGCAGCGAAGGCGGCGGCGGTGTCACGGTCGTCGAGATGAATGTGTAGCGCGCTTGCCCTTGACCCCCGGCAGTGAACGTGGCAACGGCAAGACGTCGCGATTGCTCACAACCAGGAGGGCGAGATCATGGCGAAGGGACCCGGCGATCGATTCTCGGGACTGCTGAAGGACGTCGAAGCGAGGGCAAAGCGGCTGCGCGCGGACATCCGCAAGCGCGCCAACGCGGCCGGGTTGCAGAAGAACCTGGAGAGCGCCGCGGCGCAGCTGCGCAAGCGCGCCGCGAACGTGGCCGGTCAGGTGGAGAAGTACGTGCACGAGCTGCGCAAGGACCTCGAAGGCGCCCCCAAGGCGGCGCCCAAGAAGCCGGCCGCCAGGAAGACCGCCAAGAAGCGCAAAGCCCCGGCCCGCAAGAAGCCGGCGTAGTGGAGCGCCGCGCCTTCGCGCGGCCTCTGCTCACGCCCCTTCGCGTTCGCGCGAGATGCTCAGCTCCGGTGTCGGCGGCAAGTTGAGCACTTCGTGCGGGAACAGGCAGACGATGTAGTCGACGATGTTGCGCATCGCCACTACACCGGTCGGCCGATGCTCCTCGTCGACGAGCGGAATGTGGCGAAAGCCGCCGATGCTCATCTTGTTCAACGCATAGGCGATGCCGTCTTCGAGCGTCAGGCACTCGGGGTCGCGCGTCATGACGTCGGCGACGCGCGTGGCGGCGATGTTCAACCCCGGCTCGGCGACTTTGACCAGGATGTCGCGTTCGGTGAACACGCCGACCAGCTTGCCACCATCCTCGACGAGCACGCAGCCGACACGGTGCTCGTTCATCTGTTGGATGGCCTCGCGCAACGCGGTCGACGGCTTGACGCAGATGGCCGGTTTCAAGGTCGGCAGCGCCGAGATCGGTCGCATGGTGATGGCCGTGGCCAGCCGCGCCAGTTCTTCCACGCGCTCTTCAGCGATCGCCTCTTCTTCCAGGATCTGCTCGTTCATCCGCCCCTCCTGGTTGTGATTCGGCTCCCGCTCGGCCACCTCCGCACCGCCCCCTCCACACGCGGGCGTCAAATGATGCGGCACCAGTGAAGCACAGGTGGTGGAAGGCGGCAAGTTTTTCCGCCACATTCAACGCCGTGTCCGCGCGCATCGCTTGACACTCCGGGCGTGGTGCGCAGAGGTGGCGACGAGGAGAACGCGATGATCGATCTGCACTACTGGCCGACGCCGAACGGTTGGAAAGTCACCATTCTGCTCGAAGAGCTGGCGCTGCCGTACCGCGTCGTGCCGGTCAACATCGGGCGCGGCGAGCAGTTCAGGCCCGAGTTTCTCGCCATCAGCCCCAACAACCGCATGCCGGCCATCGTCGATCACTCGCCGGCCGACGGCGGCGCACCGCTGTCGGTGTTCGAGTCGGGCGCGATTCTCCTCTATCTGGCCGAGAAGACCGGGCGCTTCCTGCCCGCCGATGTGCGCGGGCGCTTCGAGGTCATCCAGTGGCTCATGTGGCAGATGGGCGGCCTTGGCCCGATGCTCGGCCAGGCGCACCACTTCCGCCAGTACGCGCCGGAGCAGATCCCCTACGCCGTCGACCGCTACACCAACGAGGCTAATCGCCTCTACGGCGTCATGGACCGGCGTCTCGCCGGGCGCGAGTTCCTCGCCGGCGCGTACTCGATCGCCGACATGGCGTGCTGGCCGTGGACGGTGCCGTACAAACGCCAGGGGCAGGCGCTCGAGGACTTCCCCAACGTGAAGCGCTGGTTCGAGACCATGGAAGCGCGCCCAGCGGTACAGCGCGGCTTTGCGGTCGGCAAGGAGCTGCGCCAGGCGGGCGGCATGGACGAGGCGGCGAAAAAGGTGCTGTTCGGTCAGACGGCGGGCAGTGCGACGGGGCGATCGTCTTGATCGGTCGGTTTCGGCGCGCCAAATTCCGCCGCGCCCTTGAACCCATGGCAGCGCGGCGATAGGGATTGCCGAATGAGCACAGAATCCGATTTCCTTCGCTTCCGCGGCACGACCAACTACATCGCCTCGGCGGCCCTGGTCGACGCGGTGAACTGCGCCATCGCGCTCGAGCGGCCGCTGCTGATCAAGGGGGAGCCGGGCACCGGCAAGACCGTGCTCGCGCAACACGTCGCGGCGGGGCTCGGCATGCCGATGCTGTCGTGGCACATCAAATCGACCAGCAAGGCGGCCGAGGGCCTGTACGTCTACGACACCGTGCAGCGCCTCAACGACAGCCGCTTCGGCACCGGCGATGTCGCCGACATCCGCCGCTACATCAAGCTCGGACCGCTGGGCCAGACCTTCGCGGCGCCGGAACGCCACGTGCTGCTCATCGACGAGATCGACAAGGCCGACCTCGAGTTCCCCAACGACCTGCTGCGCGAGCTCGACGAGATGCGCTTCTCGATTCTCGAGACCAGCGAGGAAATCAGCGCCGGGCACCGGCCGGTGGTGATCATCACCTCGAACAACGAGAAGGAGCTCCCGGACGCCTTCTTGCGCCGCTGCATCTTCTACTTCATCGAGTTTCCCGACGTGAACCTGATGCGCCAGATCGTCGCCGTGCACCACCCCCACCTCGACACCAAGCTGCTCGACCAGGTGCTGATCAAGTTCTACTGGCTGCGCGAGCAGAGCGAGCTGCGCAAGAAGCCGTCGACCTCGGAGCTGATCGACTGGATCAGCGCCCTGCTGCGCTCCGGCATCAGCCGCGAGAAGCTCGAGGCGCACATCCCCTTCATCGGCGCCCTGCTCAAGAAGGAACAGGACGTCGACGCCCTCACCCAGTTCGACACCAAGGGAGGCCGCTACCCGAGCAAGTGGTCGGACCTGGGCCCGCGGTACAACCAGTAACTTCTCCTCCGCCAGACACGCTGCGTCAGTTGGACTTTTGCCCGATTGTTCGCCAGTAGAAGCGCACGACGCCTGGCCTTGTGATCGCTCACAGGGGGGGCCGGCGCCGTGGGTCGAACGAACGGAGGAGGGGCCATGGGCAGACAAGCGCAGCAGGGGGCGAGTTGGGTGAAGTGTGCCCGCGTGGCGATCGCACTGGCGGTCGTGTGCGCATGCACCGCTCCGGCGGTGGCCGACGAGATTGCTGCCAAGGGCGTCGCGATGCAGGGCAAGGTCACCGGGGTCGGGAGCTCGGGCGTCACGTTCGAGCCCGCGCTCGGCAAGGGGCAGTTGGCGGTCGATTGGGAGAACATCGAGGCCATCAGCACCGCAGGGCCGTTTCAGGTGCTGTACGGCGATGATCAGGAGAGCGACGCGCCCCTGGAGGGGTTTCGCGACGGCCACCTGATCGCGGGGGCGGCGTCGATCGACGTCGCGACGATTCACTCCGGTCTGCCCCTGGGCGACGGCGGCCCGAGCTTCCAAGACCGCATGCGCAGCCGCTGGCGCTACTGGGACGGCAACTTCGATCTCGCGTTCAACCTGCAGCAGGCGACGACCGACACCACCGGGTTCGCCCTGGCTTTCAAGACCACGCGCAAGAAGGATCCGACCCGGCTCATCATGGGGGCCGGCTACCGCTTCGCCACCGAGAAGGAGAAGGGCGAGGACAAGAGCACCACGCAGGATCAAGCAGCCGGGCTGCTGCGCGGCGAGTACGACTTCACGCCGCGGATCTACGGCTTCGCGTCCGGCGACGGCACCTATGACGCGATTCAGCACTTGAGCATCCGCGCCGTGCCCAAGACCGGTGTCGGCTACGTGATCTGGAAGGAGAAGCTCGATGCCAGCCGCGATAACTTTCTGCAGGCCGAGGTCGGTGGCGGCTATGTGTACGAGCGCTACTTCGGCGGCGATTCCAATGATTACTTCGCCATCGCGTTCGGCGCGCTGGCCGGCTACTACCTGCCCTACGGTGCGCATTTCGACTGGCGCGTCGACTACCTGCCCGCCGTCGACGATTTCGCCGGCGACTACCTGCTGCGCAACGAGGCGGGCCTGACCTTGCCGCTGATGGCCCCGATCAACGCCAAGTTCGGCTTGCTCGACGAGTACGACAGCACGCCCTCCGACGACTCCGACAAGAACAGTTTGTATCTGACGTTCGGGTTGTCGATCGCCTGGTAAACCCCGGCTAACTAAGAATTTGTGAAACAATCGGCTTCAGGCCTCGGACCTCAGACCTCAGGCTCCGGAAAACTTGGGATTTCCCTGAAGTCTGAAGCCCGATGTCTGAGGTCCAGACGGTTCCTCGCCGCCTTTGCGCGGCGCGGCAAAGATGGTAGGCACGGGGCAGAGAGCCAGCCCCCCCCGACGCGATGTTTCTCGACCTATTCTACGGCCTGCGTGACGAAGGCGTTCCGGTCGCCATTCAAGAATGGCAGACCTTCCTGCGCGCCCTCGAAGAAGGCCTGCACGGCGCCAGCCTGCTGCGCTTCTACCACCTCGGGCGCGCCTGCCTGGTGAAGAGCGAGACCTACTTCGACGCCTTCGACCGCGTCTTCGCGCGCGTCTTCAAAGGCGTCGAGGGCGCGCTCGGCGACGAGGTCACCGAGCAGGTGATGGAGTGGCTGCGCGATCCGAAGAACTTCCCCGAGCTGTCGGCGGAGGAGTGGGCACAGCTGGAGCGGTTGAGCTCCGACGAGCTGATGCGGCGCTTTCTCGAGACGCTCGAGAAGCAGGACGGGCGCCACGACGGCGGCGACAAGTGGGTGGGCACCGGCGGCAAGTCGCCGTATGGCCACGGCGGCCAGCACCCGACCGGCATCCGCGTCGGCGGACCGGCCAAGAGCCGCTCGGCGATGAAGGTCGCCGAGGAGCGCAAGTTCAAGGACTACCGCACCGACCGCACGCTCGACATCCGCCAGATCAAGGTGTCGCTGCGCCGGCTGCGCCAGCTGACGCGGCGCGGCCTCGCCACCGAGCTCGACCTCGACGAGACCATCGACGAGACGTGTCGCAACGCCGGCGAGATCGAGCTGGTCTTCCGGCCGCCGCGGCGCAACAACGTGCGGCTGCTGTTGCTCATGGACGTCGGCGGCACCATGGACCCCTACTACGAGCCGGTCAGTCAGCTGCTCACCGCCATGCACGAGGAGCACGGCCTGCGCGAGTTCGAGCCCTACTACTTCCACAACTGCATCTACGATCACGTCTACCGCAGCGCGCGCATGCGCGCCGCCGACGCGCTGCCGACCGGCGACATCCTGCGCCGCCTCGACAGCCGCTGGAAGGTGGCCTTCGTCGGCGACGCGTCGATGCACCCGGCCGAGCTGCTCGAGCCACACGGCGGCATCGACCCGCGCCAGACCACGGCGACCCCCGGCATCGTCTGGCTGCAGCGCATCGCCGGCCATTTCGAACGCGCCGTGTGGATCAACCCCGAAGACACGCCCTACTGGAACGGCTCGCACACCGCGCGCATCATCCGCCGCCTGTTCCCGATGTACCACTTGAGCGTCGACGGCCTCACCCAGGCGCTGCAGGCGCTGGTCGGCTCGCGGCCGCAGTAGCCGCGTTCCCGATCCGCTCCGCACTCCTCGAACCGGTCAGTCGCCGCCGTTGACCTCGACGACGAGACGCACTCCTTCCCAGACCTGCCGCAGCCGGGTTCGTGTCAGCGAGCCGATCTTTTCCTCGAGCCGCGCGCGGTCGATCGTTTGAACTTGCGTGACGTTGACGACGCTGGGTTGCGGGAGATGCTTCGCCCTTGCGCAGGCGAACGTTGCCTCGCAGACCTGCAAGCTGGAGGTTCGTCGTGACGGCGAGCACGACCACGGTGTTGAGTCGGCTCTGGTTGAGCCGATCGTGCTGGAGCACAACCGCCGGGCGACGGCCTGAAGGCTCGGAGCCGCGTTGGCCGGCAAATCTCACCCAGAATACGTCGCCCTGCCGGATTACGGCTTCTCCGTGTGCCATGGACTGATGCTGAGAAACGACTCGGCGGTTT